>NZ_JBALBZ010000149.1:0-5802 GCF_036919495.1 Nostoc sp. | reverse complement strand
GATCGCTCTAATTCTGTCTGAGTCTGTTGCAGTTGAGATTGCGATCGCTCCAATTCAGCTTGAGTCTGTTGTAGTTGAGATTGCGATCGCTCTAATTCTGTCTGAGTCTGTTGCAGTTGAGATTGCGATCGCTCCAATTCAGCTTGAGTCTGTTGTAGTTGAGATTGCGATCGCTCTAAAACTTCGCCAGTTTGATGCCAAACTCTTTCCATGACCTTCAACAAATCATCATGGCTATCAATATAAACTGAATCAATAGCTGGCTTAGTAGTAAAATTATTGTTAGAACATATTGCAAAAAAATAAATGGGTGCATTTAAACTAGAAACTTTTTGCTCGACTCTCTTCCCGTCTGTTGTATAAGCTTTAAAAATATTTGCTTTGGAATTTTCTAATTGAAATATGAAAGAACCTATAGCTATTCTTTGCCCATAAATCTCAACACAACCAAAATAACGTCTCAATAAGGCTGCTAATTCATCATAATAAAGTTCTTTGACATGAAATGGATTAGAATATTTAGGTTCATCTGAATAAGTTAAGCGATTAGGGGAGGAAATAATTAATACTCCATCCGGCTTAAGAACTCGCTTAATCTCCTGCATCATTTCTTCATGTTTATCGTGATGCTCAATTGTTTCAAAAGATGTTACTACGTCAACTGAATTATCGGGTAGTGGTACTGAGTCGCATGTACCCACTATAAATCTTACATTATTATGATTGCTATACTCATTAGTGGCATACTTTACAACTTCAGAGCTGATATCAACTCCAACTACTGATTTGGCTACAGTTGCAAGCAAGGCACAACCATATCCCTCACCACAAGCAATATCTAATACATGTTTACCAGCTACATAGTCAACACATAAAGCATATCGATGTAGGTGCTCATATTTAATTTGACCATTTAGAGAAGGAACGTATCTCTCACCTGTAAATTCCATACTTCCTATCAACCTTATAAAATTACTTTACTGCTACTAACGCTTGTGCAGAAGGATAATCAACAGAGAACAGCCGACACTCTGAAAATCCTGCTTGGATTACGTGCTTCCACGCGTCACATCCATATTCTGTATGAACTATAAAATCTGGTTGATTTTCTTGAGAACCATGATAGCTTGCAGGCATACCTTCTCTATAAATAGTTAGCCTATCAACAATCATAGGTACAGTGAAAGCACAATATCCCCCAGGCTTTAATACCCTGTAGCACTCTGATAAACCTCGAATTGGATGCTTTATGTGTTCTAAAACATCTGAATGAACAACCAAATCAAAAGCCATATTTCCAATGTTCATATTCATCATATCTATTTCAGGATATACTTTTAAAGTATGACCCGCTATTTCAATTAAAAACTTTGTTAAACCCCCTGCCTCATTGATTTCTAGTATTTTTAATTTTTGGATTTCCTTCTGTTTCACAAAATCTTTAAAAACCCCTGTATAGCTAAAACATTTCATTATTGCTTTAGCTAGTGACATTGATCGTAAGTTAGACTTACAGTCTATACACTGTAAACCTTGCTGTTTGTTAATATATTCGACTTCATAAGGTGCTATACGCCATTCATCAATTAGTTCTTTCCACAAAACATCGTAAGTTTCTAAATTACTCGATCCGCAACAATAACAAATCATTTTGCTAAGGTATTTGTTAATAATTGATTTGTTAAGAAAATATCGACCTCATGGGAAACAGTAACTTTGGTAAATCTAATAAAACCAAAAGTTAAATCGGTAACTCCTGACTGTATAGCCATAGGAGCTTGCAACCAATCCATCATTTCATGGCTTTCCTGGCTACCATCGGCTACCGCTGGTTCAAGGGAATAAGTATCACTTTTAATATGAGGCCATTTTATTTTAAAACTTACACTAATCAATTTTTCTTTTTCAAATTTAGGTAATGGATGTTTATACTGATGTGTGTTCCATCCAGCAATTGGTACTCTTAATCTGTCATACATTGTAATCCCAAAGATGGGACTTTCAACGTGGTCGTGACTGACAATTTTTGTGCAGATTATCAAAGTATCATCAGGCATAACAAAACCTGTCTTTTGCCCTTCGTTATTCAAAATTTCTAAGCTTAAAATTTCACAACGACCAGTACCAAACCTCTTAACTGTCGCAAACGCTAGGAATTCTTTATTAGTGAAGCAATTTTGATTTAAATTTTCTATATATTTATCCGATTTAACTTCTATATTTCCTTCATGATTTTTGATTATTTCTATATCTGGTTGCGAATCACTTAAGCACTCTGTCTTATTTCTAATTCCATCATTTATCTTTTCGTATACCCAGGCTTGGTATGATTTACTAATATCTACTGGAGTACCTTTTTCAACGATTTGACCATGATTAATCCAAATAGCACTTGAACATAGACGATTTACAGATGCTATATCATGAGATACAAACAAAATAGTTCCACCAGAGTCTTGAAAATCTTTAATTTTTGCCATGCAGCGATGCACAAACACGCCATCTCCCACAGACAAAGCTTCATCTACAATCAAAATTTCCGGGTTCACATTAATAGCTACTGCAAATGCCAAGCGGACAAACATACCACTGGAATAAGTTTTAACAGGTTCATCAATAAAATCTCCTATATCTGCAAATGCAGCTATTTCTTCAAATTTCTGTTCAAGTTCTGTTTTACTTAAGCCGAGTATCTGTCCATTAAAAAATACGTTTTGTTTCCCGGTAAACTCTGGGTTAAATCCACTTCCTAACTCTAGCAATGCAGAAACTCGACCATTAACTTTTACATCACCTTTAGTTTGAGTCATAGTTCCGGCAATAATTTGTAGGAGTGTACTTTTGCCAGATCCATTTTGACCAATAATTCCTACAGTCTCTCCCTTGGGAATATTCAAGTTAATATCCCGCAGCGCCCAAAATTCATCTGCTCTACTTTTTCCTGGTAACACAATTTCTTTGAGTCGATCTACAGGACGAGCATACCGTTTAAAAGACTTAGATACATTATTGAGGGAAATTACAATTTTCTCTCCCATATTTTGCTATTAATCCTCAAAACTACCATACTATAACTCAAAGACAATTATGGCATTTAAACTTTAACATTCGTGCTTACAATACATCTGCAAAAGCTGGACGCAGACGACGGTAACACCACAATCCGCTACAAAAAATTACTAACGCAATTAGCGAGGAAACTCCTAACTCGCCCCAATGTTTGACTTCTCCTACTAAAATTAAATCTCTATATCCTTCAACGATCGCTGTCATCGGATTTAACCAAAATACCAATCGCCGCCATTCCTCTGGAATTGCTGAAGCTGGATAAATAATTGGTGTCAAATACATCCAAATATTTAAAATTACCCCTAAACTCTGCGGGATATCTCGCAAAAATACCGTTAGTCCCGCCGCTAAATAGCCCAATCCTGCCGTTAGCAATAACTGCGGTATCCAGACCAACGGCAATAATGCCAAGGTAGTGTGTAGAGTATGAGAACTGCTCGCCACAAAAAAAATCAATGCTATTAAACCAAAGGAACTCTCAATAAAACCTGATAAAATTGGCACTAGTGGTAACAATCCTAAAGGAAACACCACTTTCTTGACTAAATTTGGCTGTACGATTACGGAACTGGCAGCCTGATTCAAACCACCACTAAAAGCAATCCAAGGTACTAATCCCGCAAATAGCCATAGACCAAAAGTGAAGTTATTTTCTGGTAAACTTTTCACACTTAACTTCACCTTCAACACGATCGAAAACACATAAGTGTAAATCAGTAATTGTGATAGCTGATTTAGTAAAGGCCATAAATTGCCTAAAACAGAACCCTTGTACCGCGCCTCTAAATCCCGACGCACCAAAGTTCTCAGCAAGTCAAACTTTGCCCACAATGGTTCATGTATCGGCAGGATGCGCCTTATATTACTTGCTTTACGTACAAATCCTCGCATTCTTTGTAACAATTACCGCTTCCTTATTCACTACTTACACGCCCCATTTTTCTCTATAAAGCTTTATAGCGATGAAAGTATCCTTGTGTTTTTTGGGGAATACATTATTACTACAAAAACGTACCCAAATCGTCTTGGTAATTATATAATAAATAGGCTATTGCTAAGTATATTTTCCCTAAAAATATAAATACTGGCGACAAGGCTGGTTTTCTTGTTAAGGACGCGAGTTTTTACTTAACTAAAACTATCTGGATCAACTCCTTGCGATCGCAAATATTCTGCTAATTTATCAGCCCGTTGGCGTTCTTGTTCAGCTTTTTTTTGATGTAGGCACCCAACCCTCTGAATTATACCAACGTAACCACAAGCCTGCTGTCTGCTGATAAGTACTCTGCCAAAGACCTAATCCTATTTCTAACTCTTCCAACCAGAAGCGGTTCTCTAGTAAAGATATTGCCTCGTAGCGAGTGCCTATGAGTTGAAAGGCACGCAAATGATTTTCGTAGTGATCGTAGAAAACTTTGATACATGACTACTACTTTGCTTGCTTAACTCAAGCTATCTGGATTAACTCCTAACGATCGCAAATGTTCAGCCAAGCGTTGCGATCGCAGCCGTTCTTGTTCCAACTGCAATTGTGTATCATATACCTGCTGCTGGGCTTGTGATGCCTGCTGCTGGGCTATAATAGCAGCTTCCTCTGGGGTTGGAACTAAATCACCATCGGGTGTAAAGTAGCGTAATTTACCTCCTTCTATGCCTAAATACAGCCTAAGCACATCGCTCCAATACCATCCCCGGGCATTTGGGGTAATTTCCTGATACTTGTTACCTACCAATTCAAAACCGGCAAATTCCAAATTTTCCGGCGAGAACCAAAAATATTCTGGTGTGTGAAATCGATTTTCATAAAGATTTTTCTTCAAATTCCGGTCAATATCAGCCGTACTTTCAGAAAGTAATTCAATAATCAAATCTGGATAACGACCATCTTCTTCCCAGACTACCCAGGAATTACGCGATCGCTTTTCGGTATCTTTGACCAAAAAAAAGTCTGGGCCTCGAAAATCTCGATTTCGCAGCTGCTGACGGCTAAAATAAATTGTTAGATTCGCACCTATAAAGAAATCATTAGAGTCACGCCATAGCCACTCAAGGGAAGTTACTAGCAGCAGTAGCTGCATATAGTGCAATGAAGTTTCCATCTCCGGCTCATCACTTAACAACCGAGTTGCATCGGGCATCTGCTGTTCTAGCTGCTGCGCTGTGACAAACATTATGGTTGTACCTGTCTGAATTGTTAATTTAATTTTAAGCTGTGAGGTCAGGAGTATGGAATTTTCTTTCTCATCTCCACTGAATTTGTGAAAGCTGAGTCACGGATTCCGCTACACTGAGACGAAGGTTTGTTGCATTGTAATCAGGCATGGAAATCGGACAAAAGGTTAAAGTCTTTCGCTTGCGCGATCGCGTTTCTGCCCCTGTTGTAAAAAAACTAGGGCAAGTGGGTATCATCCAAGGCTATAAAGTCACCGATGGTGCTGGAATCGGTGTAGTGGTGCTGTTTGAAGACAAAACTTCTACTTGGTTTTTTGAAGATGAAATCAAGCCTGTGTAGTTGTAAAGAACTCAGATCCGGGTTTTTCTTGGTATCTGAAATTTATTGCACAGGCTGAAATTCTTTGTTGAGTGCTAAGTTGGAGTTGAAAAGATCGGCGGTGAAAATAGGAATCAAATAATGGCTCTAATATTGACATTTTTGGGCAAAGGCGGCACCGCTCGTACCAAAATTGCGATCGCCGCCGCCAAATTATTGGCAAGTCAAGGCAAGCGCGTACT
>NZ_JBALBZ010000148.1:0-21372 GCF_036919495.1 Nostoc sp. | reverse complement strand
CAACCTCACAGGAGAGGATTATCCCGATAGACTTGCGAACCGAAATGTCGCAGTCTTATCTGGAATACGCCATGAGCGTGATAGTGGGTCGGGCGTTGCCAGATGCCAGGGATGGTCTAAAACCTGTGCATCGTCGCATTCTCTACGCAATGCACGAGCTAGGTCTGCTCCACGATCGCCCCTTTAAGAAATGCGCCCGTGTGGTGGGGGAAGTGTTGGGTAAATATCACCCCCACGGTGACACAGCAGTATATGATGCCTTGGTGCGGATGGCGCAGGATTTTTCCATGCGATCGCCCCTAGTTAACGGACATGGTAACTTCGGTTCGGTAGACAACGATCCGCCAGCCGCCATGCGGTACACAGAATGCCGCTTGCAAGCTTTAACTAGCGCCGGGTTACTGCACGACATCGAGTATGAAACCGTAGATTTTGCCGATAACTTCGACGGTTCCCAGCAAGAACCCACAGTGCTACCGGCGCGGATTCCCCAGTTGTTGCTCAACGGTTCCTCTGGGATTGCCGTGGGTATGGCAACTAACATTCCGCCGCATAATTTGGGCGAATTGATTGATGCTTTGGTGGCTGTAATCCACAATCCAGAAATCACCGATCTCGAATTAATGCAGTATGTCCACGGCCCAGACTTTCCGACTGGGGCGCAAATTTTGGGGACATCTGCCATTCGAGAAGCTTACACCACCGGGCGTGGTTCCATCACCATGCGTGGTGTGGCGAACATTGAAACCGTTGAACAACGGGGACGGCCAGATAGAGAAGCAATTATCATCACCGAATTGCCCTATCAAACCAATAAAGCGGCGCTGATTGAAAAAATCGCCGAAATGGTGAACGAGAAGCGGCTAGAGGGCATCGCAGATATCCGGGATGAAAGCGATCGCGACGGAATGCGAGTTGTCATAGAACTCAAGCGTGATGCTTATCCCCGCGTCGTTCTAAATAACCTCTACAAGCAAACGCCACTGCAAGCCAACTTCGGCGCGAACATGCTGGCGTTAGTGAATAGCGAACCCCAAGTACTCACCCTCAAGCAGTTCTTAACCGTCTTCTTGGATTTCCGCATCGAATCCATTGCTAGACGCACCCGCTACGAACTGCGGAAAGCCGAGGAACGCGATCATCTCCTGCAAGGATTATTAATTGCCCTATCCCAGTTAGATCCAATTATTGTCTTAATTCGCCATGCTCCCGATGCGCCGACAGCCAAAGGCGAATTAATCACAACTTACGGACTTTCGGAAGTGCAAGCAGATGCGATTTTGCAAATGCAATTGCGGCGGTTGACTGCCTTAGAAGCAGACAAAATTCGTTTGGAACACGAGGAATTACAAGCGAAAATTATTGATTTGCAAGATATTTTGGCACGCCGGGAAAGAGTGCTAGAAATCATTGAAACCGAAGTCGCGCAATTAAAAACTAACTTTGCCACACCCCGGCGCACGGTGATTTTACCAGGGGAAGGCGAATTAGATGACCGTGACCTAATTGCCAATGAAAAAGCAATAATTTTGGTTACAGAGCAAGGCTACATCAAACGGATGCCAGTTAACACCTTTGAAGCGCAAAGCCGTGCTACCAGAGGCAAAGCCGCAGCCAAGGTGAAAGATGATGATACCATTGAGCATTTTTTGACTTGCTGCGATCACGACAGTATTTTATTCTTTAGTGAGCGTGGTGTTGTTTATTGCCTGAGAGCTTATCAAATTCCAGCAAGTTCGCGTACTAGCCGAGGGACACCAATTGTCCAGATGCTACCGATTCCCAAAGAGGAAAAAATCACCTCCATTGTACCTGTTGACGAGTTTAGCAGTGAAGAATATCTGGTCATGCTCACCAAGGGCGGCAATATCAAAAAAACCGAATTGGCCGCGTTTAGTCACATTCGCGCCAATGGTTTGATTGCCATTTCCTTAGAAGAAGGCGACCAACTGCGCTGGGTACGACGCGCTAGAGTAGAGGACAGTGTAATCATTGGTTCTCGGAACGGAATGGCGATTAACTTCCGGTGCAACCACGAACAACTGCGTCCTTTAAGTAGGGCGACTCGTGGGGTAAAAGCCATGAAACTAAAAAATAAAGATGAACTGGTGGGTATGGATATCCTCCCCGCAGCAATTCTTGAAACTTTGGATATAGTTACAGAAGCCGAAACTGAAGATATCGAAACAATCGAAACAATCGAAACAGAAGATATCGAAATTACTGAAACTAATGAAGAGTCCGCAGAAGTGCCTAGCAGTGGCATTGTTGGCCCTTGGGTGTTGGTAATTACAATGGGAGGATATGGTAAGCGCGTACCAGTTGCCCAATTCCGCCTGCAAAATCGTGCTGGTCAGGGTTTAATGGCAACCAAGTTCAAAAACCGCAAAACTAAGGATAAGTTGGCAACCCTACGCATTGTCAACAATGATGATGATGAAATCATGATGGTAACAAATCGCGGTATTATCATCCGTCAAGCAGTGAATGCGATTTCTATCCAATCGCGATCGGCAACTGGAGTCAGAGTGCAGCGTTTAGACGAAGATGACGCCATTATCGGAGTAGCAATAGTTCCACCTGATGCTGCCGATGCAGAAGAAGCAGAATAAAAAGCAGGGGGCACAGGGGAGGCAAGGGGAGAGGTTTATCTCTTTACTCCCTTGCTTAATTGCCTTAACTAGCGGCATTTTAATGGGGCTAACCGTCGCCCCTGTAGGTGCATGGTTCTTGGCTTGGATTGCCCTAGTCCCCTTATGGGTGCTAATTGTCACTTCAGCCAAACGCAAAAACCAATCCCCCCCTGCTCCATCATCTCCCTCTGCTCCCCCTGCTTTCTTGTGGGGTATAGGTTATCACAGTGTCGCCCTATTTTGGATTACCGGAATTCATCCGATGACATGGTTGGGCGTTCCTTGGTTGCCAAGTTTGTTAATCACGCTTTTTTGTTGGGGATTTATCAGTGTTTTGGGAGGGGTATTCCTTAGTATTTGGGCGGCTGTGATAGTTCGCCTAAACGGACAAAAACCGTGGCTACGTATACTGATTGGTACAGCCGTCTGGTGTGGCTTAGAGAGTCTGTGGAGTGCCGGGCCTCTGTGGTGGAGTTCCCTGGCTTACACTCAAAGTCCGCACAATCTCGTAATTTTACATTTAGGGCAACTCTCTGGGCCTAATACTGTGACAGCTGCGATCGTTGCTGTTAATGGTTTAATTGCTGAAGGATGGACGAACCACAGAGACGCAGAGAGCGCAGAGAGAATTTCCTCTGTGTCCTCCGCGCCTCTGCGGTTCGTTAATAAATATTTAGTTACCGCCACAGGATTATTAATTACCTTACACCTCATCGGTTTTATCTTATATAGCCGTCCCATCGCCCAAGTACCAGAAGCAGCCTTGAAAGTGGGGATTGTTCAGGGTAATATCCCGAACCGACTTTTACGAAGTTCTGAAGGGTTTCGTCGCGCCCAAGAAAACTATACTAATGGATATCTAACTTTAGCAGACCAAGGTGTAGATGCAGTCCTCACCCCAGAGGGAGCCTTACCTATTTTCCAGCGTAACTTGATGGAAACTGCTTTAGTCGCAGCCGTGAAGGAGAAAGGTGTAGTTGCTTGGATTGGGGCTTTTGGCGAACGGGGAGACAGTTATACAATTACCTTGTTTACTTTCAACAGGAAGGGTGAAATTGTCAGCCGCTACGATAAGTCCAAACTAGTACCTTTGGGAGAATATATTCCCTTTGAAGGAATTTTAGGTGGGATAATTCAACGCTTGTCACCTTTGGAGGCACACCAAGTTCCGGGTTCAGCAAATCAAATATTTGATACTCCTTTTGGTCGTGCGATCGCTAGTATATGTTATGAATCTGCTTTTCCTGAGCAATTTCGCCGTCAAGCTGCTGCGGGTGGGCAATTTATTGTCAGTTCTTCTAACGATGCTCATTACACTGCATCCATGCCATTCCAGCACCATGCACAGGATATCATGCGGGCAATTGAAACTGATAGATGGTCAGCACGGGCAACTAATACAGGATATTCAGGCTTTATAGATCCTCACGGTAGAACCTTGTGGATATCTGGATATAATACTTACGAAACTCATGCTGAAACAATTTATCGGCGACAGACGCAGACTTTATATGTGCGTTGGGGTGATTGGTTGACACCATTGTTATTGATATCCTCTGGAGGAGCTTGGCTATTAATTAAACTTGGGCATACCAAGAAAATAAGTGATTAGTAATTAACTTTTTTCCCTGATTCCAAGATACTACCTCTGAACACAACTTATATCATGTCCGCCAAATTACCCATAAGAAAAGAACCCCACCTCGCCAAAGCTAGCTGTGCTTTGTCTCCCCTCCCCGCCTGCGGGGAGGGTTTGGGGGTGGGGTTCTTCGGGTTTAATAAGTAATCAAGCGGACATAATATTTAGTATGGATGCCTCCCGTGATAAGCAAATCATTTTAGATGCAGGCGATCGCTACTGATTAAATCCAAAAAATATCAATTTTATTTTAAACTCTTACCAATAATGGTAAGAATTATTTTATAACAGTAACCTGCCGCAATGTTTATCTAACCCCAATTAAGCAAATTTATCCAACAGACTAATTGTTGGCTGTAATGAATGAGCTTGAAAAAATAACATAGTTTGCTCACCAAAAGCAGTCCAATTTTGGTTAGATAAACGCTCAGAGGCAACAATAATTTGGTCTGGTTGCTTGAGTGCATCACAAGACCAATAAAGAGTAGGAGCTTGTGTGCCGTAAGCGTAGCGAATTGCTGCAATTGCTTGACCATCAGTGACAATTATATTGGCACTAAAGCTAGTGTCGTATTTTGATGCCAACTCAGTCAATTTTTGAACCGTGGCACGTAAGGCTGAGAACAGAGTGCTGTTTGGAGATGACTGCCACATTTCCACTAACAAAGCGAAGATGTGTTCAGAGTCAGTCATGCCTTTAATCAGGCGATATGTGCAATCAGAGAGGCTGTCACGAATTGGTCTATAAAGAGTCTGTTGAAAGTTTGAGATTTCGCCATTATGCACAAACAACAGTTTCCCACTGCGAAATGGCTGACAGTTGCTAATGTCGAGCGATTCACCTATCCCAGCTAATCGCGCATAGCCGACAGTACAAGTAGATTGTACATAGTTGCTCAACTCTTCCAGATTCGGATCGTTCCACATCGGGATCGTGTTTCGGTAAATAAAGGGTTTACCCACTTCGTTATACCAGCCTAAACCTACCCCGTCTGCACAAACTACTCCTGATTTTAATTCCAAAGGACTGTAACTTTGTTTGTAGAGCGAATGCTCCTGTTTATACAGCAACTCATCTAATAGGATGGAATTACCAAGGTAGCCAATTAATCTACACATAAAAAAGCGACGTTGCTGAAAGAGTAACGAACGAAATTCAGTTACAAGCCCCGATACCAATCGAACCCTTTAACTGTGCAATTACTGCGAATCTTTACTAAATTTAACAATTATTTTTTATATTGTGTACGCTTTAACTATGACTAAAGTCATGGTTTTGTTTGCGAATTTTAGAAGGATTTTTTCTAACAAATAGATTAAATAAATTTAGATATAACTAAAGGAAGTAAAAGATATTGCTATTTTATGCCTATCATTTATAACAGGATAATTTATTGATACCCCATTAGTTCAACGTGAGTTCGATGAACCTCTCCCTGACTTGAACTAAAGTTCAAATCTGTCCCTCTCACCCCTCGGCTACGGTATACACACAAGTCTCTTGACCTGCACCTTTGTTGCATCGACCTGCACCTTTGTTGCATCGACCTGTACCTTTGTTGCATTGACCTGTACCTTTGTTGCATCAACCTGTACCTTTGTTACATCGACCTGCACCTTTGTTGCATCGACCTGCACCTTTGTTGCATTGACCTGCACCTTTGTTGCATTGACCTGCAAAAATTAACTTACTCTACGTTACGCAGTAACTCTAAAAAACTTGTGTGTACACAGTAGCACCTGTCAAAGAGGGAAGGTTTGCATTACTAACAGGCATTGCCAACAAAAGCTAACGTAGAATCAATGGGAGTATTACGTCGATGTTCCAAATAATTGCTATATTGAGCGATGTCTAGCGACAAGCCGATGCCACTTCTACGCAACCAAACGCTTCTTGTCCCTCGCTCAACCGTGAACCGCTATATCTACCCTACAAACTTAATTATCTCTATCTCTGGTAATTTTTTTAATCCATTCGACTCATCTAATATTAATCCAGAGATTTTCAAAGATGAGTTTGTTTGAGGTAAAGCCGCGATTCAGACGAAAGATGCATCTATCTAATGATTAACTAATGATTAACCAAATATCTAGATACCTAGAAAATTTACTGCGGCAATGCTGGAGTTCTTAGGCTTTCTCAATCTCTTGGCTTGAGATTGAATAGTTATGCAGTGTATAAATTTAGCCGATGAGCATTTTGTTTCATGTTAAAACGTTCTTATTTACTTAAATACTTAAACCTATTACTCGCAAGTCCAGTATTAGTTATCACGCTAATGCTCACAGCATTGACGAGTGGTTGTCAAAAAAACGATCCGGCAGCAAACGCTCAAAGCCCGCCAGCATTGCCGGTGAAACTTCAGAAAATTGGCACAGGTACAATCGAAGAAAGTTCCCAGTTTGTCGGATCGTTGGAGGCGCAGCAAAAAGTCATACTACAGCCCCAAACTCAGGGACGAATCGAATCGATTCTCGTGTCGAGTGGTCAGCGAGTGCAGCAAGGTACGCCGATCGCATCCTTGAGTTTAGATCAGACTCAGGCTAATGTCGCCAGTTCGATCGCAGCTGCAAGTTCAGCCCAAGCAGCATTAGCAACTGCCCAAGCACAGCAACAACAAGCCGAAGCCCAACGTGTCAAAGCAGCCGCAAATGTTCAACTGCAACAGACACAATTCAATCGTACCCAACAGTTAGTTAGCCAAGGAGCCTTAGCTAGACAAGAGTCAGACGTTGCTAGAAATAACTTACAAAGTGCGATCGCAGACCTGCAAGCAGCCGAAAAACAAGTTGCAGCATCGGGAGCATCTGTCCGGCAAGCACAGGCAAATATCCGTCAAGCTCAAGCAAGTACGGCTGCGGCACAAGTTAACCTCGGTTTCAAGCAAGTGGTAGCACCCATTACTGGCGTAGTTGGCGAATTTCCGGTCAAGATTGGAGATTATGTCAACATCGGACAAACAATTACCACACTTACACAAAACGATTCACTGGATCTCAATCTTTCTATACCATCAAATCGATTGCGTCAATTACGAACTGGCTTACCCGTTCAGTTAATCGATCCCACCACCCAGCAAGTACTTGGTACAGGTGCGATTAACTACATTTCTCCAAATGTAAGTTCTAATCAACAGTCAGTTTTGAGCAAAGCCCGCTTTCGGAATTCCCAAGGGCGATTGCGCGATGGACAATACGTTCAAGCTCGCGTGATTTGGAATCAACAACCAGGTATCTTAATTCCCACCGTTGCAATTTCTCGCATTGGTGGACAAAGTTTTGTGTTTGTCACCGAAAACAAAACCGTAAATGGACAACAGCAGCAAGTTGTGCATCAGCGTTTAGTGCGCCTGGGAGATATTCAAGGGCCCAATTATCAAGTTACCGATGGGCTTAAATCCGGCGAAACGATTGTAACTTCTGGCATTCTCAAACTTAGAGAAGGCGTACCAATCCAACCAATATCATAAATCCAGGATAATTTATGATTTTTTCGATCGCGAATACCTTCATTAAACGCCCGGTATTAACTACCGTTTGCACTCTACTCATTCTGATTGTCGGTGGCGTGTGTATTCCGTTGCTGCCGCTCAATTACTTACCAGATATTGCACCGATTCGCGTTCAAGTCTCAGCTTCCTATACTGGGGCAGATGTGGAAACTGTCGAAACTGCGGTGACAACTACGCTGGAGCGACAAATTAACGGTGTTGAGGGAATGCAGTACATGACCTCAAACAGTTCAGCTGGTAGTAGCCAAATTTCGGTATATTTCGGGTCACAGACGGATAAAAATATTGACCAGGTTAACGTCCAGAATCGTCTTGCCCGTGCTACACCTCGCCTACCGACAACGGTGCAACAATTTGGTGTGACAGCGCAAACATCTTCTACAAGTATTTTGTTAGTCTATGCTCTTTATCCAGAAAATAATGAGTATGACGCGCTGTTTATTAGTAACTATATCGATCTGAATTTGCGAGATCAACTGCTGAGAACGCCAGGAGTTGGGGATTTAACAATTTTTGGTGAAAAACAGTATGCAATGCGGTTGTGGCTCGATCCAAATGCACTGGCAAGTCGAGGCTTAACTGTGACAGATGTCGCTACGGCATTGCGATCGCAAAACATTCTTGCAGGAGCTGGAACCTTAGGTCAAGCGCCTATCCCTCCAGGTCAAAGTTATGAAATTCCCTTGCGAGTCAATGGTCAATTTAAAAATGCGTCAGAGTTTGAAAATCTAGTCATTCAAGCCGGAAGTAATGGCGATTTAATTAAACTCCAAGATGTGGGTCGTGCAGAACTCGGCTCGGAGACTTACAGCAGCAATGCTAGAAATAATGGTAAACCGTCGATCGGCATTGCAATTTATCAGTCACCTGGTAGTAACGCCCTGGATGTTTCAAAAAACGTTCAGGCTCAGATGAATGAGTTGATGAAAGACTTTCCACCGGGCTTACAGGCTAAAATTGTCTACGATACCGTTGGATTTGTGCAAGCATCACTCGAAGAAGTGCTGAAAACACTAGTTGAAGCGATCGCTCTTGTCGTACTGGTGATTTTTCTGTTTCTGCAAAACTGGCGAGCTACAATTATTCCCCTGGTTGCCATTCCCGTTTCACTGATTGGGGCGTTAGCATTTGCTTTCGTGTTTAAATTCTCGTTGAATAATTTAACGTTATTTGGCTTAATTTTGGCAACAGGATTAGTTGTAGATGATGCCATTATCGTTGTGGAAGCGATCGCCCGCAAAGTTGAACAGGGAGTGCGACCACTTCAAGCATCAGTCGAGGCAATGGATGAACTTACCGGAGCGGTAGTTTCAACGTCGCTGGTATTGATGGCAGTTTTTATCCCGGTGGCATTTTTCCCAGGTTCAACAGGAAAAATGTATCAACAGTTCGCGTTGATCATTGCTTTTTCAATCGCCATATCAACGTTTAATGCCCTTTCCTTTAGTCCGAGTATATCGGCAATTTTGCTCCGCCCGCCTCAGCCTGCACGCGGCCCGCTTGGTTGGTTTTTTGGCCGTTTCAATCAAATTTTACAATGGATAATTGAAAAGTATTTAGCGATCGTGAATTTTCTGATTCGCCTTCGTTATGCGGTAATCGGATTATTTGTGGTTGGTTTAGCTGCCACTTATTTTATGTTTACCCATGTTCCCACCGGATTTGTTCCGAGCGAAGACCAGGGAATTGTCTTAGGTATTATTCAAGGCCCAGATGGAGTTGCCCTCAACTATACCGATCAAGTAATTACAAAACTCGAACAAATTCTCGAAAAAGAACCGGAGGTTGATAACATTTTCGCCACTTCGGGATTTGGTTTTGCAGGTAGTGGTTCAAATCGCGGTGTCTTCTTTGCAAAACTCAAGCCGTGGGAGGAGCGCAGTCAACCCGATCAAACTGCCTCTGCAATCTTAGCCCGAATCAATAAAGAATTTGCAACGATTCCAGAAGCTATTATCACCGCAGTCAGTCCCCCACCGATTCAAGGCTTTAGTACTTTAGGGGGATTTGAGTTACAGCTAGAAGACCGTACTAATGGAAGATTGACAATAGATGATTTTTATGCTAACGCTCAAACGGTGATCGCCCAAGCAAATCAAAAACCGGCGCTCAAAGGCGGCGTTTTTACCCAGTTTACTGCTAGTACACCACAGTTTCAAATTGACTTCGATCGCACTCGTTTAGAAGCACTTAACATCGATTTTCAAGAAGCTGTCAGCACACTTGGAGCTGCAATTGGCTCCCAGTATGTTAACGATTTTACCTTGGCACAGCGTACCTACCGCGTATATGTTCAGGCAGATGCGAACTATCGGCGATCGCCAGATGATATTCGGCGGCTTTATGTGCGATCGGCAAATAACCAAATGGTGCCATTAAGTGAGGTTGTGAAAATCACACCGACTACAGGGCCATCTGTAATTTCCCATTACAACGGCTTCCGCGCGATCGATATACAAGGTAGAGAAGCATCGGGCTACAGTAGTGGACAGGCGATTCAAGCAATGCAACAAGCGGTGACTGAAGCAGCAACACCGGGGGTTGGCAGTGATTGGATTGGCACTGCCCGCGAAGAATTAAGTGCAGGTAATTTGGGGATTTTGATTTTTGGCTTCGGAATCATTATGGTGTTTCTGACGCTGGCTGCTCAGTATGAAAGTTATATTGATCCGGCGATTATTTTGTTAACTGTACCGTTAGCGTTGTTAGGCGCATTGAGTGCCTTAGCTTTGCGAGGTTTGGTTAATGATGTCTACGCCAACGTGGCGTTAGTGATGCTGATTGGATTAGCATCGAAGAACGCGATTTTGATCGTCGAGTTTGCCAATCAAGCCCTTGAAGAAGGCGTGACGATTCGACAAGCAGCCATAACCGCAGCGCAAGAACGATTCCGACCGATTGTGATGACTTCAAGCGCTTCCTTGCTGGGATTTTTCCCCCTGGTAATTGCCACCGGAGCCGGTTCTGCCTCGCGCTGGTCATTAGGAACAGCCTTATTTGGCGGGCTACTCGTAGCAACAATTTTGAGTTTGCTGATTGTTCCAGTCCTGTACGTAATCATCAAAACTTTAGAAGAACGCTTCTTGAAAAATAAACCTGCTAATCGTTCCCAACCGCCATCCCCAGATGGAAACAACGATGGAAACCAAGATGGACAATCAAGAGCGATCGCTCATCAACATTCATCTGTAATTGTCAGGCAGAATGCCGATGATAACAGACGTAATGATTCGAGTCATTGAAAAAGGAAATAGGAGTTAAAAGTTAGGAGTACAGACGCGATTAATCGCGTCTGTACAGAAGTTAGAGAAGTCCAAAAATTAAATTACTCAATTCCTCCATCCAACACAAATATCAGATATCTTCTTCCCCTGCTCCCCCTGCCCCACTCTGCATTCTATTACAAGAGGTAAAGATTAAGTTGCAACTTTAGGAGAGGCTGAGACAATAATAGTATCTCCTAATAATTTAGCAACTTTATAAGCATTGGAGTAAAGCAAATGAATGCTAGATTGGTCGCTTTCTCTGGCTTTGTGACAGCATTTGTCGGTGCAGGGATTGGTTTTATTGCTGCTAGTTTACTTCCTTGCCCTTACACGAGCCAAATGTATCAAAATTTGGAGCAAAAATACGCGATCGTTGGTGCAGTCGCTGGCTTGCTGATTGGTTCTAGTCAAGAAATGATTCGAGAACTCAAGCAAGAGCAAGATGCAGAAGAAAACTTGTTACGGGATTTGAACAAAGCTATTCACTCAAGTACAGATAAAAAAAATTACTGATCTGTTAGTGTAAGACATTATTCTTTCAAAATACTTCCCCATACAACAACATTCTACTAAGGTAGAAAATGTGGAAGAGTTGACCTAGTGCGTGTCATCAATTAAGCCAGATAACGACAGCAGTAAGATAAATTGTACCTAAAAAGTTCCTGGCCCGCTTGTCGTCATAACGTGTGGCAATTGCTCCATATTGCTTGACTTTGGCAAATAAATTTTTACTTCCGTTGTCGTGCTTTGTATAAGTTTTTGTCATACTCACGCTTAACATTACGGTTACGCCAATGCCAAGGGCAAAGGCTACAGCTTTGCCACACAACCAGAATTTTAATTTTAATTAGATATCAATATATATTTATCTGTTCTATCTGTTGTTTTGTAATTGTAGTCGTGAATAGCTTGCTGTAAGTCCATAAGAATAAATCAAACTAGATTAAGTAATGTAAAAAATCTTAAGATTAGTTTGTAGTGTTCGCGCAGCGTCTCGAAGAGAGGACTAAAGTCCTCAAATGATGGCTGGAGCCGCTCACTACAAACCTTGAATTATTCATGTCGGTCTACTTAACTGTGCTATTTTTGTGAGAGTTTATCCCCAAGTTTTTTGCTCTCCTCGCAAACAGCACAGTATCAGCAAACCTTTTCTCTACAGTCCGCGACATACTCCATTACATGAGCAATCGATTGTCAACTCACAACACAAAGGGACATTAGGCAATACCGACACCACCCGTTATGCCATAAACCTCTCCCGTGATGTAGCTTGCCTCCTGTGAAGCAAGGAGAACGTATATTGGAGCGATCTCTACTGGCTGTCCGGGTCGTCCTATTGGAACCGTAGAGCCAAATTTCTCAATCTTTTCTTGAGTCTGACCGCCACTGGGCTGTAGCGGTGTCCAAAACGGGCCCGGCGCTACAGCATTGACGCGTACACCCTTCTCAATCATTTGTTTGGAAAGTGCTTTTGTGAAAGCAACAATGCCTGCTTTGGTCATTGCATAGTCAATGATGTTCTCTGAAGGATTATACGCCTGAATAGAAGTTGTATTAATGATGGCTGCACCTGGTTTCAGATGTGGCACTGCTGCCTGCGTAATCCAAAAGAGCGCATATAGGTTGGTTTTAAGCACCTTATCGAACTGCTCAGAACTGATATCGCCAAGAGAGGGCTGAGTTTCTTGTGCGCCAGCATTGTTGACAAGAATATCTAAACCACCCAGAGATTCTACTGCGTCTGCCACGAGTTTTCGGCAAAAATTCTCATCCTTGATGTCACCTCCAAGAGCGACGGCTTTACGTCCTGTTTGTTCGATCAGTTCTATAGTCTCTTGTGCATCCGGTTCTTCACTGGGAAGATAGCAGATTGCCACATCAGCCCCTTCACGCGCAAACGCGATCGCTACGGCACGTCCGATACCAGAATCTCCTCCGGTAATCAACGCCTTTCGGTTTGTAAGTTTTCCACATCCTGTATAGCTCTGTTCGCCGTGATCCGGCTGAGGGTTCATCTGTTTAGCTAGTCCCGGTGCTGGCTGCGGTTGACGAGGAAAGGGTGGCCCTGGATATTGCTGACGTGGATCTTGCATCTTCAATCGCGCGTTTGTCATCTTTATACTTCCATATTGTGGTGAGTTCAATTGTAAAATCGCTTTTACATCGTATCTACCCACTTGGTGCAGCATTCTTGTTGCAATTAGTAACAGGTTTAAGACTCTGGTGTATCTGTTCTGCTCTACCTTTTGGCAGACTTCAAACAAGCAGCTGTTGCGTCTACTTGCTCCAAGAAAGTTTTGGGTAAGATACTTGCAAACATCACTAATTCAACATTTTAGGAAGTTTAGCTTCTTTTACGTATTTACGTGCCAAAGTGGATAAAGGCTGCGCGGATCGCAATAAACCACACCGCAAGCGTTGCCAATAGGTAGAGATAGAACCGAAGCACGATCAGATTGAATGTGCAATGGACAGCACTGTGCAATACGCGAAACACAACAAAGATCCACGCGGCATTCACATACACTGCATCTACCTGCTTCGTGATGAACAGATATATTACGAGCGCATAGAAAAGTACCGGGATCTCGAATAGGTTCTTGAAGTTATCTGATGGATTGGATACATTTGGTGGTGATATCTGGGCTAGTGTGCTGGGTACAGCAAGATCCTCCGGGCGGATCTTTCTACTTTTAATGAAACTGATACGGCGGATGTACATATACACCCAGACTATGAGTGTTAAAAACACCGTTGCAAAGAAAGGACTGAAAATTGCCTCTTGTGCCATTTGTACCTCTTAAATTTGCTCATTCTGCCGACGGGTAGACGATAGACTGCTGCATCGGCAGAATGAGCAATTTCCTTTCTTGACTCTCATATCAAAGTGTTGTTGAGATTAAAGATAATATAGGCTTAGTATTCCAATGCTTCTAGACCTCGAACGGGTACACTTGAGTCAACTTCACTTATGACAAGTCCCTTGAAGCTTATTTTTGAAGCCATCAATCAAGCCCGTAGTGAGCATGATCTGCGATCGCAAGTCGTGCCGAAAATTGGTGAGTATTTTGCCGCCAAACGATGGAGAATTTTTTTCTTCGAGCAACTACCCTTAGCCGATAGCAATCAACATAAAATTCTGAAAATTGCACTATCCATTGAACACAATCCTGTAGCGCGTTATCTGGTGGAGCATCATGCGCCTGTCCACGAAGCATTAGTGACATCACCAAAGGCTTGGAAAATCATCTGTCCCCGCCCCGATCATTGGCATGTGATGGCGGGGCCGATCATTAATCGCAATAAATTAGTTGGCGTAGTGGGTTGCACCCGTGAAAAGTCAATGCCTGCCTTTGATACACAAAATTTAAGCGATTTGAGCGCCATTTGCCTGCACTTATCTGTTTGGGCTACAACAGTTGGTTCACAAGCAATTTATCAAGGAAAGTCGCAGCCCCAACCTTTTAAAACTAATCGTTTAACGCCTCGTGAATTACAGATTGCAGAATTGGTTGCTTTGGGGCAAACTAACGCAGAAATTGGTTATCAACTTTGGATTACCGAAAATTCTGTCAAGCAAGCCTTAAAGCGAATGTTTCGTAAGCTTGAGGTTTCGTCTCGTGCAGAGATGGTTGCACAACTTTTAGCTCCAAGGCATCATTCACCGGGGGCAAATCCAGATTTATCAGTTCTAGAAACGTCAAAATAGCTTATTCGTATCCTTGACGGTTGGGGACTGCGGAGCGATCGCATCAAGCCTTGCGTTTTTCTTGCCAATCGACATAGAAAAAGAGAATTGCAAGCATTATATAGCCAATAGCCCAAGGCGCACCAGTTCCCCAGCCGAAATTAACAACTGTATCTGCAACAGTCCAACGATAACTGTGCATCAACCCAACCCAAGAAATTATAGCAGCGACTATAGACCAATAGGCGGCTTGGCGAAACTTGCGCTCAATAATGTAAACTGTGATACCAGCTAAAATCATGGCGGAAAAAATAAACCCTTGCTCAAGAGCAAAAGCCCCGTCAATATATGTATCGCTCAACTTAAACTGCTCAATCAAGTTTGGTGTTAAAGGTTTTTCCGGCGTGCCCAAGCCTGCTGCCCGAAGTGCATTTTTAGCAATTAGCGCACCCCAACCAGCAATGCCGGGTAATAGACCAACAACCACAGCAGGTGCATGATGTGACGGTGTGGCTGTAAAGCTTTGAGCGACAATCACAATTCCAATCCACAATACAATTGCCATCCCGGCTTCAACCGGGACAAAGTAAGCCAGCATTGCCACAGTTCCACTCAGGCAAAGCAAGCCCATAATTATGCCATTGAGTATAGAGTAACCGACTCTTGCTCCCATAACTTTCCAGCCAGGATGACCAATATAAATAGTAGTCGGGAAACAGGAACCACAAATAGCAGCAACCAATGTACCAATACCATTTACCCTCAGACACGGAGCCACAGGATAAGTATCACCCGCAGCTGAGGCACTTTCTAAATTCTGGAGACTGCCAACAAGATTAAATAACCCCATTGGTAGAATGATGCTGAAATATTCGACTAAGACTGAACGACTACCCCACAATTTTCCTAGCCACAAAGAAGGGAGATAAAGCCTAATTGGTTCCAGGGTAGCGATAAACTTGGCATGATCCCAACTGACCAAACCTGTCCCCCAAGCAAGAGCAATTCCCAACAGAACAGCCAACAAGCCGCCAGGTATGGCAAATTGCACTCGCCCAAAATAAGTCAACAGAATTACACCAAGAGGCACCAAGCCGACTACGGGATTGGCATAGGTACGAAATAGAAAACCAATAGCAATAAAAGTGATTGCAATACCGCCCAAAGTCGAAAGCAATGCTGCACGGGGAGCAAGGCGACGAAGTGGCTCTCCTCCCCAAGCTCCGACAAATTCTATCAAACCGGAACCAAAGCAAGCCACCAATCCTGCTTGCCAAGCTAATTCAGCAGCTTGTTCGCCAGATGCACCACCAGAAACTGCCGCCAATTTTACAGGTAGCATCACCAGAAAAATATAGGCAAAAAGACTGACGGTGTTAATTCCATAAGGCAAAGCAGTAATATCGTCCCTCTGTTCACGTTTGCCTTGCTCTTTGGCTAGCCTTGCGTAATAGAAGTTACCAACAATCAAACTTATTGCAACTCCAGGCAAAATGCGCCCATGAACTAACGACGCAGGAAAGCCAAGCACTACTTGGCACAAATTGACAATCAATAAAATTTGAATAAAATTATCAAGCGCCAACCCAAATAAACCATCAATGTCTCTGCGAACGAACCAACGAGGTACTCTGGTTGTAGCGATTTCCATTGTTTTACTTTTGCTTTGCCAATTAGTCTGGCAATGGTCTTGCCGCTTTTAGAATACCAGCAATTGTATTACAGGTGATAGTTTATAGATAGTTTTCTGTTCTCAATATAGCTAATTGTAAAATTCGCTATCTGCTAATTTCTGCCAGCTTTTCGCTGTAACACCAAAATGATCCTTGGCTCCTTGAAAAGAATCGAAGTTTCGTTACAGCCAATTGCAGTAGTTAACCGCATCAGTTAATTAAACCAGTTGAGAATTACAGCACTT
The DNA here is from genome assembly GCF_036919495.1 of Nostoc sp. GTDB lineage: Bacteria > Cyanobacteriota > Cyanobacteriia > Cyanobacteriales > Nostocaceae > Nostoc. The sequence continues at coordinate 4,716 of NZ_JBALBZ010000148.1, read as the reverse complement.
ACGGCAGCTATGAGGTACATCCCCAAATCTGAAAGTTTTGATAGGAGAGGGCAAGGAGAAAAACTGTATTGCATAATAGCTGGAAGCGCTGTATAGCTAGCACTTTGAATAATACGCTTAACTATATTGCAAGCATGAAGCTCTTTTTGAGTCGTGATATTTTGTCCACATCCTGGAAGAACCGCTTTTTCTTGTTCTTGAATTTCTCTAAGCTCTAAGAATAATAATCTTCCCAGAGCAGAGGTTATGGCGTTTTATTATTAAATTTTTCGGTACTCGCTTTTAGGAACGAATTAACATTGGGTCATAAATTTGAATTTCTTGAACGCCGCAATTACCCAAAATCGAGCTAATGTAATCAAGCTCATTGTCTGTGCCACTAACGATGAGGATGTAATTGCCTTGCTCAATTTGCTCGTTGTAAAAGCGTGCCCACTCATCTCCTATTCCTAGCCTCATAGCGTCAAAGCGCTCACTTAAATTAACACCTGTTGATCCTTTAAATTGAGAAAAGTCTTTGCAAATTAAGGAAATCTGGTTTACTGGAAAACCTGCGACACACATATCATTAATTGCAGCTTCAACATTATCTATGTTATTAAAGTCACTAACAGCATATTTGGTCAAAATCCCACTTTTATTAGGCAGGGAAGTAGTAGAAGTCGTGGTGGTCAGATAATTTGTAGTTCCATGTTCACTGTTGAGATGCTCGTAAATGCCAAACTCTTCAATACCCCAACGCAGGAGAATTGCTTCTACTTTAGCAATTTCAAAAGATGTACAATCTACGATTATTAAATAGTGTCCAACCTCTACTCGCTGGTTATATGCTCTAGCTTGCTCTTCCGACATTCCCCAACCAACTAATGCACCAGCAAAAGTCCCAGTAGCTGCACCTATGCTTGCCCCTACAAGGGTTGTAATCAAAGCGGTTGCAGCTGCCCCAGCCAGCATTATTGGCCCAACTCCAGGGATTGCTAAAGTACCTAGACCTACTAATAAACCAGTCAACCCACCGACAGCGCCCCCTGAAAGCCCTCCTACCGTTGCGCCTTCGTCGGATTTGTCACCTATTTCATCATCACCAATCTCATAATTGCGGTCTCTATTCTGTACAACTACAGATACTTTTTCCATCGCCAAGCCAGAATCTCTCAACTCATGTAGTGCTTGTTCTGCATCTCGACGATGAGTAAATACACCTACAGCACGTTGATATTGACTTAAAACCATTATTACTCCTTGGTAGCCCAGGAAAATTAATTACCTAATAAATTTAGTATTTCACTATTTGTAATATTAAATACGAGTTTGTTGAACTGAAAATCATCCATCCTTAGTAATAAAATTCATGATTGTCAGTAACCGAAAAGAAGTTTGTGGTTGTTTAATCCGAATTAGCGCTCTTTTTCACCAAGCAGTAAGGCTTGTGAGGTGCTATTTTTAGCATCCTCCACTGAATTTTCGGAATCGGCACAGGTACTAATTGTCGTCAAATCTCATCTTAACTCCATGCTTAGGAGCCAGCGTAATACCTCTGCGCTGTAGCTTTTCTGGTTGCTTCTCAACCAACGCTAGTTTATAGCGTGACACAATAGTTGCTAAAACGAGCTTCATTTCAAATGGAGCCAAAGCATCACCCACACAGCGACGAACACCAGCGCCAAATGGCATAAATTCATAGGGAGAAAATTGGCGATTCAAAAAGCGTTCAGGGTGAAATTGCTGCTGCTGTGGGTATAAATCTTCTCGTTGATGTAAAAGATAAATGCAGCCAATTATTACTGTCCCAGGCTCTAAATGATGTCCCAGTAGTTCAGTTGATTCTTGGACTACTCTAGGGAAAGTAAGCATAGCTACAGGAGAAATTCGTAAAATTTCATTACAGACGGCAGTCAGATAAGGTAATTGCACAATGCTCATAGGGTTAGGAGAATCACCTAAAAGATTTAGTTCTTGGAGCATTTTTTCACGTACTTCTGGTAAATGATGAATCCAATACAAACCCCAAGCCATTGCTGATGCTGTAGTTTCATTTCCAGCTAGTAGCAATGTCATCATTTCATCGCGCAACTGTTGATCGCTCATCGATTCACCTTGTTCATCCTTGGCTGACATAAGTAATGAAAGGATATCGATGCGGTTAGAATCGTTTTGCAGCCGACGCTCTGCAATTTCTGCATAGAGTAAATTATCAATTTGCTGCCTCAGACGCAGAAAATTTCCCCAAGGACTCCAAGCACCTAAATCTTTTTGCAGAATTAAGAAAAAGAGGAAGCCAGAGGTCAAGGGAGATTGAAACACATCTGTTATTAATATCAGTAATCGCTTGAGTTTTTGATAGCGTTCACCCTCAGACAAGCCGAAAACTGCTTGTAATATAACTTCTAAAGAAATCTGCTGCATAGCAGTTCTAGCTAAGAAAAACCGATCTTGTGGTAGCTGACTAAAGATATTTTCTGCTAGGCTACAAATCAAGTTACCATATGCCTTCATGCGATCGCCGTGGAAAGGGGGTATCAACAATTGCCGCCGTCGTTTGTGACCTTCTGCCTCCAGCATGACAACTGAATAGTTCCCTATGAGAGGTTCTAAAAATTTGTTAGGCTCACCAAGAGCAGTGAACTTTTTTCTGTCATTCGTTAAAATTTCTTGTAGTGCCTTGGGATGCTGTACAAATACGGCTGTATTCCCAAAACCTATGATCTCAGCCGTGAATAGGTCAGAATACTTATGGGCGGCACTTTCCATATATCCTATCGGGTCAACAACCCAATGAAGTTTTTGGAAAAAAGAGGGAGTTTGGAGAGTATTGGGTAGTTGCATATCACTTCAAAAGTCACGCATTATTAATTAGAAATTAAGTGAATAGAACGACGATGAAATCACAAGGAGCTAAATTAAGGGTAGAACTACAAGATCAAGACATATACCCTTTAACCCACCCAAAAGATTGGTCATGGCCATTCTGGGCTGCTGTACCACTCTACCCCTACGGGAGGCGGCGGACACTTCGCAAAGAAATAGTTGAGGGCACTATCTGGACATTCGATCAGCTTCATGGCATTCTCTACACCATCGTTCCGATTCGCATGACTGTCGTCAAACTCGCTGCCAATGGGCTTCTGGTCTATGCACCCGTTGCTCCAACAAGTGAGTGTGTTCGCTTGGTTAATGAGTTGGTTACAAAGCATGGTGAAGTTAAGTACATCATATTGCCAACCAGTTCTGGTCTGGAGCATAAAGTTTTCGTTGGTCCCTTTTCTCGCCGTTTTCCTCAAGCACAAGTCTTTGTTGCGCCGCATCAGTGGAGTTTCCCGTTTAACCTGCCACTTAGTTGGCTAGGCTTTCCCCAAAAACGAACTCAAGAACTCCCAGAGGACTCAAGCCTTGCTCCCTTTGCTCTAGAGTTTGACTATGCAATATTAGACATCAATTTAGGACGAGGATCTTTTGCAGAAGTTGCAGTGTTTCATAAGCGATCGCACACTCTACTTGTAACTGATTCTATACTTTCTGTACCAGAAAACCCTCCGGAAATCGTTCAATTAGATCCTTATCCTTTACTGTTTCATGCAAGGGAAAATGCCTCGGAGACCATCGAGGATAATGAAGACAACCGCCGCAAGGGATGGCAACGCATTTCATTGTTTGCGCTTTATTTGCGTCCTAGTGTGCTGGAAGTTACTCCAATCGGACAGATGTTTCGTGATGCTCTCAAAGCACCACAGCGAACGCTAAAAACGTACTTTGGTTTATTTCCTTTTCGCTGGCAAGAAACCTGGAAGCAGGCATTCGATGCTCTACGAGGTCAGGGGCGACCATTTGTCGCACCGATTTTGCAAATCCTCATTCTCCCTCAAGCACCAAGACAAGTCCTCAACTGGGCTGATACAGTTGCAAGCTGGGATTTTCAGCAGATTATTCCCTGTCACTTTGACTCGCTAATTTTGGCAAATCCGCGTCAATTTCGGCAAGCATTTGCTTTTCTTGAGAAAAATCCCTCTATAAGTAATGACTTTTCTTCTAACGAAAGCCAGCCTCTATTGGAGGAAGACTTAAAATTCATTAAGGAACTTGAAGCGGGTCTAGTTAAACGCGGTATCGCAACGCCAGCTAAAGAGAAGGTGTAATCAAGCAATATGCATTGCATATCTCACCCGAACAATGTTTGGTCAACTGATAACCCTCTTTTGTCACTTTCGGCAGAGAATAATTTGTAACCCTTGCCCAGATAGGATTTTAACTGTAGAGCTTTCCTGGAAGGTTTCTATTAGGTTGCGATCGCTATAAACTAATTTATTTTCTCACGTTTAATTTTCCATAATCTAGATTTTTTGCGACGATGTTTTTGCCCTGACTGGCACTGCGTCTTTACTAAAAAATGAATTAGATGGGTTTGTATGGGTAGGTACAATGGAGTTTTGGGCTGATTTAACTCATGATTTGATGCGTCTCAGACGCAATAAACTACCCTATTTTCAGAAAGGTCTAGGTGCTACGACTCTTTAGACATAACCAGCAGTCTCGCCACAACAAAGATATTTGAAGGCGAATTTTACTCGCAAAACTGATAATTCCCTTAAGACATGTTGACGTATTTGTTTAATGACTCGTTACCTTCCAGTAAAAACAAAAGCCGTCTCAAAGTTAATTGAGAAGGCTTTTGTAATGAAAAAGAAACCTGGCATCGAGCTATTTTTGCGTAGGGCTACC
>NZ_JBALBZ010000147.1:0-32969 GCF_036919495.1 Nostoc sp. | reverse complement strand
GCCTCTGGTATCTGGGTTATTTGGTTGTTATAGAGGATAAGCTGCGTCAGATTGGTTAAATTAGCGAGCGCCTCTGGTATCTGGGTTATTTGGTTTTCACTGAGGTCAAGCTGCGTCAGATTGGTTAAATTAGCGAGCGCCTCTGGTATCTCGGTTATTTGGTTGCCATCGAGGTCAAGCTGCGTCAGATTGGTTAAATTAGCGAGCGCCTCTGGTATCTCGGTTATTTGGTTGTCACTGAGGTCAAGCGTGGTCAGATTGGTTAATTTAGCGAGCGCCTCTGGAATCTGGGTTATTTGGTTGGAAAAGAGGTAAAGCTTAGTCAGATTGGTTAATTTAGCGATCGTCTCAGGAATCTGGGTTATTTGGTTGGAACCGAGGTAAAGCTGCGTCAGATTGGTTAAATTAACGATCATCTCTGAAATCTGGGTTATTTGGTTGTTATGGAGGGAAAGCTCTGTCAGATTGGTTAATTTAGCGAGCGCTTCTGGAATTTGGGTTATTTGGTTGAAACTGAGGTAAAGCTGCGTCAGATTGGTTAATTTAGCGAGCGCCTCTGGAATCTGGGTTATTTGGTTGAAACTGAGGTAAAGCTGCGTCAGATTGGTTAATTTAGCGAGCGCCTCTGGAATCTGGGTTATTTGGTTGGAACTGAGGTTAAGCTGCGTCAGATTGGTTAATTTAGCGAGCGCCTCTGGAATTTGGGTTATTTGGTTGGAACTGAGGTTAAGCTGCGTCAGATTGGTTAAATTAGCGAGCGCATCAGGTATTTCAGTTAGCTCTATTCGAATTAAGATAAGTTCCTCTAAATGTAGTATTTGCGTTACCACATCGGGAATGCTCTCTAAAGGATTGCCAGTAATATCCAACTTACGCAAATTAGGCAAACGCAATAGTTCGAGTGGAAGCGTTTTTAAATTGTTGCCTGAAACATTTTGGAAATAGTGGCTTTCTAGGTATTCATCACCTTCAACCTTCTTTCCCAAAATCAAAGACTCAAGCTGCTGCAACTTACCAATTTCCACAGGTAACTCAGTCAACTCTTGCCCCGACAAGTCTAACTCTCGCCAACCCTCAGCCACGGCGCGATCTATCAGTACCAATAACTCATCCTGCGTCATAATTCCAAGGAGAAGGGTAAAAGGAAAGAAGGCTGATGAAGATTATCTTAACTGATTAGGGAAAAATGCCAGATTATCATTTTTTGGCGATTATGTCTTGAGATGATGGGAAAAGCGAATTGTACAGGTTTAGCGATCGCGCCTTTATATGTAGCGATCGCATATATCTAAATCTAGATTTTAGGCATCTCTATTATCAAAATTCATATTAATCTCTTTGCACAAGAGCAATTAAATGACCATCATTAATCACAAACTAAATTCTGCTGCGCCATCCTCATCCATATCTGCATCCTTACCCATAGCAGTAGGTTTAAATTTAGAGCCATGAATTAATTCAGCAAACACAATTCCTGGATTTTGGTGAAGAATATTCAGCACACTCATAAAATCTCGCACAATTTCTCCTGGTGTCAGTAATGCTTCTGCACCCAAGCGATTAATAATTTCTTGCACAAACTCCTTTAATTCACGATTTGTCAAAGTCTGTTCATACCCAAAATTGAGTGCATGAATCTCAGCTAAACGTTGCAGAAGCGTCAATATTTCTGCTTCAATCAAAGGATTTAGCCGAATCACTGGCCCTAAATATTCCTGAACATTAGCTTGTGCAACAAAACGGCTTTCTTTTGTGCGTCTTTGCCAAGCTTGGTCTGCAAAAAGTCCCCGTTTGGGGTCTTCTAAAAATTTAGTTGTTCCACCAACAACAATGCCAAGATGTTCTGCTTTGCACTGCATCGTATCGTTAAACATTGCCAGGAGCCGATTATAATTCTTTTCCCGCGTGACTGTAGTAGATATTTGATATAAATGTACAGCTTCATCAAGTATAATTAACAGTCCTTTATAACCAATTTCAGCTACAAATTTCGCAAACAGTTTTATATAGTCATACCAACTATCATCATCAATAATAACACGCACTCCTAAAGCTGCTTTTGCCTCAACTTTAGTAGTAAATTCTCCGCGCAACCAGCGCATTGCCGCATTTTTTAAATTATCATCATCCAATCGATAGCCACGCCAATAAGCGATAATCACGCTACCAAAATCAAAACCGTGAACTAAGCCTTCAATATACTGAACTACTTCCCTAATTTTCGATTCAACTTGGTCATCAAAACCATCGTCATTGGGACGCATTTCAGTTTCTTTAACCACTTCTTGTTGAATTTTATTAATCCATCCTTCTAAAATTGAGACTAAAGCACCACCATCAGGACGAGTTTTTGTAGCTAGGTGGCTCATTAATTCTCGATAGGTAGCTACACCTTCATTGCTGCTTCCAGCTAATCGGCGTTCAGGGGATAAATCAGCATCAGCTACTACAAAACCTTGCTCCATAGCGCGGTTGCGAATTAGTTGTAGTAAAAAACTTTTACCAGAACCGTAGTTACCAATTATGAAGCGAAATGCTGCTACACCTTCTGCAATATCATCGAGATTTTGTAATAGGCTTTTTAGTTCTTTTTCTCGCCCTACTGCTATATATTCAACTCCCACTCTTGGTACTACCCCCGCACCAAGGGAATTGATTAAAGCAGTGGAGATTTTTTTCGAGATTTTGAGCTTTGCCATGTATTACACTTTACTTTATTCTAAACCCAGAAGCACGCAGTAAGTTAGGTAAGATATTCACCTTACTACTCATCTAACGACGGCAATAACAATTTAATTTGACGAAGCATGTCTAGCCATTCGAGCTTCATACATTGCAATCATTTTTTTGACATGCGTCATATATTCAGGGTAAACTTTTGGAATTTCTGAATTTGAATCAATTATTAATTCACCAATAGTATCATTTGCTCGTTCATTTATAGAATCGATTAATAAATTTGGCATAGTAATGTTTGCTTCAGCAATTTTTTTAATAGCAGCATTAGGATTATCTTGTTCAACTATAGCTTTTAATACTTGTATTTCGTATGCTGGAAGATTTTCTAAAAAATTAGTCCATTCTTCAGGTAAATTATCTGATGTATCAGCTTCCGAAGTGTTTATGATTGCTGTAGTTTCCATTATCTCAGAAAAAGGAAACAATTCATTATCATCTTCATTGTAATTATCAGACAAATGTTCTGGATTGAATGTTTCTATTTGTTGAAGTAATTCCCATACTTGATTTTGTAAAGAATCTCGTTCTTCTTGCAATAATGAAACTTGCTCTTGCAACTGCTGTAATTCAGCTTTATGTTCTGCCAGTTGGGTTTGTGAAGAATCTAGGATAGCTTGGATATTTTCTCTTTCGGCTTTTGTCGCTACCAGTAATTGATTTTTTTGGGTTGTCTCAAGTTCTAGTTCTTGAATTGTAATTCGCAATTCGTATAATTTTTCTTCTAATTGGGGTTTGAGTCTGCCTAAAAGAGTTAAATTGCTTTCAACTTCTTGTTTCTCCTGCTGGAGTTCAGAAATTTGACTTTGTAAATGGGTTATTTCACTACGAGATACATTACAATTCGACTCTAGCCGACGCTTCTCTGCTGTGAGAACTGAAAAAGCATTGTTCAATTCTGTTAGATTTTTCTGCAAGTTATTAATTTCAGTTTGCAGCGTATTGATTTCGGTTTCTAACTGCTTTTTCTGTCCGGCAAATGTTCTTAGCTCTCGATGTAAACTATCTCGTTGGTTACGGCTTTCTGTTACTTGATTTTGCAGTTGTTGTGACTCTGCATATAATAGATTATGATGTTCTTCGATTTGATTAATTTCTCTGACAACGCGAGCCTTCAATCCCTCCATCTCTTTAATTCGTTTGTGGATAGAACCTAAAATAAACATTTCATAATTTCTGCGTCGCTTATCTACAAATAATGCTGCTGCATAGATAGTAACGGCAGTAATTAAACCTGTGAGAAAGGCTTTATTAAAATCCCAGTTTGGGACGAGGCTAAGACCAAAACTCACACTAAAGGCAACTATCCCTAGTATAAATCGATTGCTGATCATTACTGATTGCATATTGCTGGTTTTTAGCGTAGTTAAATTATCAGAAAAAGTTGCTCTCATACTAATTCGTAATTCGTAATTCGTAATTCGTAATTAAAATACACATATAAAAATGCTTAATACTAAGTGTTAGATGTATTGTTATTTGTACTAAAAAGTCTTAAATCTGCTTTTAGAAAATCAATAAATTGCCGTGCTGTGCGTCCAGAACGACCGTTGTGGCGAGTTGCCCATTGTAATGCTTGAAATTCTAAATCCTCTTGGGTAATATTAATTTCACCTTGTGCCGCTAGGTGCTGTACAATCTTTAAATAAGTTTTCTGATCGGCTGGTTCAAAGGTCAAGGTTAAACCAAAGCGATCGCTAAACGAAAGCTTCTCCTGCATCGTATCCCAAGCATGGATTTCCTCGTTATCCTTGGGGGTAGGTCTATCTACAAAAAACTCTCGAATTAGGTGGCGGCGATTGGAAGTAGCATACACAACTACATTTTGCGGCCGCGCGGTTAAATTACCTTCTAAAACTACCTTGAGCGCTTTAAAGGCATCATCATCTTCTTCAAAGGAAAGATCATCGACAAAGATGATAAATTTTTGTGACACTCCTCGTAAATGTTCCACAATTTTTGGTAGGTCTTTTAAATCAGATTTTGCCACTTCCAACAAGCGGAGGCTGCGATTACTATATTCATTTAACAAAGATTTCACCAAAGAAGATTTGCCAGAACCCCGACTACCGTAAAGTAATACATGCAGTGCCATCTCTCCTGATAATAAAAACTCTGTATTTTTTAGCAAAGCATCTTTTTGAGACTCATAACCTACAAGCGCACTCAGCTTAATTGGATCGGAATACCGAATACCGATAAACTGCCCAGCTTGCCAGCGTAAAGCCCGATATTCTGCAAATAAACCAGAGCCACATTGCCGATAATAAGCTGCTAACTCTTCTACAGCATCACCCCAATTATCTAACTCTTGTAGATATGTAGGGAACTTTGTCTCTCCTCCTACCAATTCTTGCTCTTTATACCACACTACTGGCGAAATCGGCATGTGCGCTACGCCTTGTATCCACTCACTTAAAGAAGCGCTGCTACATTCATAGAGACTTTGCAATACTTGTAAATCATGCCGAACTGCTGCTACTAAAGCTGGGGGTAAATCCTCAAATTCTCGCACTTGAGCAAGCTTTGTAAAAGGATTCTCAGAGAAGAGAAGTTGAGTAATTAAATAGTCTTCCCAATTTTGATTTTTAGCAGCCAACGCGTGGAAGTAACTACCGTAGGCTTGGAGACAACCCCGGGCATCGGCATCAGTGTAACGTATAGCTTGCAACAGTTCCAGAAATGCCATCCCCACTTCGCCTTGCAGAACAGACTGGTACAGTAAAAGTGAGGCTGCTTGGCGCTGGAGATATTGAACCTTTGTATATAAGGAAGTACTTGTTATTAGCATTGCTTGATTATCCATCAATAAACTGTGTGGTATAGCTAAATAGCTATGGTAAATTGTCTGCTGACACTGGCAGTAAAGTCAAAGTCTACATAGGTTTTAACAATGAATTTAAGTATAATTGCTGCTTTTGCCTACGGCATATTAGCGATGTCTACGACGGGCTACGCCTACGCTGGTGGCATTATTGGCTATATTCAGGCTAGAAGTAAGGTTTCACTCTTAAGTGGTAGCATTAGCGGTTTATTGCTAGTGCTAGCGGCTTACTTTCAACTCCAGGGGCAAAGCTGGGGGTCGATTTTAGCAGTGATAGTTACTGGTGTTTTGGTAGTCGTCTTTGCAGTTCGGCTAGTTAAAACACGCAAGTTTATGCCGGCGGGATTAATGACGATTTTGGGTATATTGGCTTTGGGGGTGATGGTGAGTCAAATGGTGGGGAATTGAGGGGGGAAATTTAAACGCAGAGGAACGCGGAGGGAAGCGCGGAGGTACGCAAAGTTGTAGTTAGCGCAAAATTTGGTCAATCATTCGGTTGGCTTGGGAAGCATAACTGCCGCCAAATAAATTGAAGTGATTCAAAATGTGATAAAGGTTATAGAGGGTTTTTCTTTGCTCATAGCCTGGATCTAAGGGAAAGGCTTTGTTATAACCTTGGTAAAATGCTGCGGGGAATCCACCAAATAATTCTGTCATGGCTATATCAACTTCGCGATCGCCAAAATAAGTTGCTGGATCAAAAATCACGGGTTCTCCTGAGTTAGTACACCCGGCATTTCCGCCCCATAAATCGCCATGTACTAAGGAAGGTTGCACCTGATGCGCCAATAATTCAGGGATTGCTGCTAGTAATTTTTCTGAAGAGGGGAAATTTCCTCCCTTTTGCCTTGCCAACTGAAATTGATAACCCAGGCGATGTTTAATATAAAATTCTGTCCAGTCTGCTGTCCAAGTATTGATTTGGGGTGTGGAACCAATAGTATTGTTAATTTTCCAACCAAAACCTTGGCTACTGCTAGCTTTATGCATCGCCGCTAGCTTGCGCCCCATCTCTTCCCATCGCGGAGCGTCTCGTAGAGAGGAATTGCTGTTACCGCTACCAAGTTCTAACCATTCCAGCACGATGTAGCTATAATTCTCAGCTACACCCCAGCAAATAGGATTTGGGACGCGAATACTAGTTGTTGCTAGCATTTCCTTTAACCCCATTGCCTCAGCCTCAAACATCGCAGCTTGGGATGCTTGGTTAATCTTAAGGAAGTAGGTTGTCTCACCATTAGAGATAGCATAACCTTGGTTGATGCATCCGCCACCAACCGATCGCCGTTGCTGACTCTGAAATTTTTCGCCAGTCACCTGGCTAATATGGGTGTCGATTTGAGTCCACATGATTAAATTGGTGAGTGGGGATGAGGGAGCAGAGGGAGCAGAGGGAGTGAGGGACAAGAATTAATAACCAATGCCCAATACTCCATTTCCCCTTTTTAATTTTTAATTTACGGCTTGACGACAACTACACCATAAGCATCTGGGGAAAGATACTCTTTGGCTGCTTGCATCAAGTCGGTTGCATCTTGGCTCTGAATATGATCTGGGTAGTTAAAGGCGGGTTCTAAATCTCCCACCAAGGAATGATAATAACCATACAACCCTGTGCGATCGCTTGGTGTTTCATTAGCAAAAATAAATCTGTTCGCTACTCGCCGCCGCACACGGGCAATTTCTGATTCTGTGACTAATTCGGTTTGGATTGTGCGAATATGTTGAGCGATCGCATCTTCTACTTCTGCTAAATTTTCTACTGCACATTTAGCTGAAATATAAAATGTCCCTTGTAGCTGATTGCTCATGTTGCTCACAGAAATTGAAGAAACCAATCCCCGTTCTTCTCTTAAATCCCTCACCAGTCTTGATGTCCGTCCATGCCCTAAAATTCCGGCTAAAACATCTAGTCCATAGGTGCGATCTAACTGAACCATTCCTGGAACCCGCCAAAGCATTACTAGCCTTGCTTGCTGGAGACTTTCATCTACAAATTCTCGACGGACAATTTCTGTAAATGGTGATTCAGTGGGGAGTGGGGAGTGGGGAGTAGGGAGTGGGGAGTGGGGAGTTTTAGTGGCTTTTGTAAATCCTTCAGCAACGGTTGCAATTAATTCTTCCACGGGCAAATTGCCCACAGCTACAGCAGTAATTGACTCGGGTTGATACCAACTAGTATGAAAATCTCGCATCTGCTGGGGTTTAAGTTCGGCAATCACCGATTCTGGCCCCAATACTGCACGGCGATAAGGTAGTTTATCAAAGGCTGTCTCCATCGCCCGCCGAAATGTCCGCCGTTGGGGATTATCTTCTGAGCGCCTAATTTCTTCTAAAACTACTAATCGCTCGCGTTCAAAAGCATCATCAGGAATACTCGCATTTGATACTACATCTATTTGTAATGGAGCAAGCTCGGCAAAATCTTTAGGGGCTGTGGTTATATAGTAATGAGTATAATCTTGGCTAGTTGCGGCATTGGTGACAGCACCCCGTTCTTCAATCCGACGTTCAAACTCGCCGCTAGCCAGTCGTTCTGTTCCTTTAAAAATCATGTGCTCTAAAAAGTGAGCCATGCCGTTAATGGCATCAGATTCTACGGCTGAACCAACTTTAATCCATAAATTCAGGTTTACAGCTTCAACTGGCATCTGCTCCGCTATGATTGTCAAACCATTGGGCAACTGATGCAGGGTTGGGGTATTAAGACGAGGAAGTTTCCGCAGGGTTGAAGTCATTGCTACTTGTGTGAGGAGCTACGTTACTTCTTTATCTTATCCGTGACGGAAGAGACAGGGGGGCAGGGGGCAGGGGGCAGGGAGCAGGGGGCAGGGGGCAGGGGGCAGGGGGCAGGGAGCAGGGGGCAGGGGGCAGGGGGCAGGGAGCAGGGGGCAGGGGGCAGGGGGAAAAAGAGTTTGAGCTTTGTTTACTTTTCTTCACATAGTATCAACAAATGCGAACCCCGAATCAATAAATGCGAACCCCGAATCAACATTAGAAAGGGGAAACTAAAACATCTAAATTCCCTCCCCTTTACAACTACGGTGTACACACAACTCCTGTCCACATACGTTTCAAGTCTTTTACCCACATTTTGTTAGAGTGAAACTGTCACGCTGACCGACATCCCGCCCAGAACTAAAGTTCAGGGCTAATAGCTAAAGTCCACGCTTGCTGGACTTTAGCTATGAGACTCGGAATTCATTCTGAGGCGGGATAGAAACGCAGTGCGAGATTTATCAATAAAGATGTGGCTGCGGCAAAACTTGTGTGTATATCGTAACTCTTGTAAGGGTAGGGTTAGGGAGGGGTAATTCAATAACCTACGTGTACACCGTAGCCGACTCAGAGAGGGACAGACTTGAACTTTAATTCAAGATAGGGAGAGGTTCCGTCGAACTAACGAGAGTAAGGGTGATTGAAGGTTTCCCAGGCAGCAATAGCCGCTTTTTGCAGACGAAAGCTAAAATCTACTAAATCTTTCATCATTAAGTGCCAGTTTCTCTCGGCTTCATCCTGAATTATCGCCCAAGAGTCTTCTAAGCGATCGCGTTCCTTCAATTTCCTGCCTTCAATCAATTCTCGTGCTTGTCGCACAGCTTTTAAATAAGTTTCACGGGTGAGAGTACCTGCTGACTCCGCTTGGCTGCGTCTTTCTAGTGCCTCAATCAACGCTTTGGTTTCGCGCTTGACTTCATCACTTTCGCCAGCCATTTCGGTTTCTACTAATTTATCGGTTTCAGGACTAATTTCTACAATTACTATAGATTCAGTAGATTCAATGACTGGCGTTCCAAAGGATTGGATGTTGTTATAAGTCATAGTTAAAACCTCCTTAATTGCAAAGCTTACTCTCTATACTGGTAGTCATAAGTCATTGTCAATTCACAAAGGACTAATGACCAATGACTAATAACTAATTAATAAACTGTTGTTGGCAATTGTTGCTCTAGTTTCAGTAATGCTGCAACTCGCTCCTCTGTAGCAGGGTGACTAGAGAACAAGTTACCCATAAACTGTCCAGAAATAGAATTGATAATTAACAACGGCTCATAAGCTGGATTGGCATTTAAAGGCATCTGCTTTGCTGAGGCTTCTAAACGTTGCAGTGCCCTAGCTAAGGCGCGGGGATTACCAGTTAATCTAGCTGAACCTGCATCAGCAGAGAATTCTCGTGTGCGCGAAATTGCTAGCTGAATAATCGTCGCAGCCAATGGCGCAAGCATTACTGTTAATAAAACTCCCAAAGGATTTGCACCTCTGTTGTCATCTCGTGAACCACCGCCAAACCATAAGCTATAACTAACCATTTGCGCTAGGAATGAGATAGCACCAGCAACGGTAGCAGCAACAGCTTGTGTGAGGGTGTCACGATTAATAATGTGGGTGAGTTCGTGGGCGATAACGCCTTCGAGTTCGTCCTCTGGCAATATATTCAAAATGCCTTCAGTGACAGCAACAGCAGCGTGTTCTGGATCGCGCCCTGTAGCGAAGGCGTTTGCACCTTGGCTTGGGACAATGTAAACTTTGGGCATGGGGATGTTAGCGCGATCGCTCAATCTCTGCACCATCCGATAAAGTCCTGGTGCTTCCCTTTGACTTACAGGCTGGGCTTGGTATACTGCCAGGGCAATCTTATCTGATTGATACCAAGAAAACAGGTTTGTTACTGCTGCTAAACCTATCCCTATTATCAAGCCACTAGTACCGCCAATTATCCAGTAACTAATTGCGATCAAAAGACCACTTAACGCAGCTAGCAAAACAGCCGTTTTCAATTGATTTGTCATATTTTCGCTCTCCTGCTAATGCTGTATTATTTTTCTCTGAAACAGCATTAATTAAGCTACTTTTTGATTGTATCCAGCTAAACTTAGATAGATGGTACAGAAAACCTATCAGATAAGTACGGTTTTCCTACTTAAGTTTTGTAAATACTAATTTAGTTTTTTTGATATTTGCTCTATTGGTAAAAAATCATCTTTAATAGATATTATAAATGCATCTATCTATAGGAATAAATTGTTAATAAAAGTAGAAATTACAAGTGCGAAAAAGCAATACAAAAGTAAACATGGTATTGTTGAATTAATTAAATAGTATTTATGGCGATGGAGCTCGCCAAAACCGCCTTTCCAAGGTAAAATTAATCACTGGAAGGCTGATGGCTCCTACTTTCTTCGCTGACTGCGGGAGAGTAGGGCTTGGCTAAATGCATTACCTGACTCCCCTGTAGAAAGTGTAAGTCTACAGATTGCACCTCAAGGAGTCATGGTATGAAACAACTACGTCAGTTTGAACCGTTTATTGCATTACCCCACCTAATTAAATGGTTGCCTATTTCCATTGTGGTTGGCATTCTTGCTGGAACAGCTTCTGCGGCTCTTTTAGCATCATTAGAATGGGCAACTGATTGGCGAGAATCACATCGCTGGATTATCGCCTTCCTTCCCCTTGGTGGCTTCTTGAGTGGTTGGATTTATCATCAATTCGGTCGGACTGTAGAAGCCGGAAATAATCTTTTACTTGAAGAAATCCATAATCCCAAAAATATTATTCCCTTTCGCATGGCTCCTCTGGTTTTATTAGGAACAAACCTTACACATTTATTTGGAGGTTCAGCCGGTCGTGAAGGTACAGCATTGCAAATGGGTGCTTCTTTGGCAGATCAGTTAACTAAAATATTACATTTTCAAGGAGCCAATCGGCGAATTTTGTTAACGGCAGGTATCAGTGGAGGATTTGCTTCAGTTTTTGGTACTCCCTTAGCTGGAACCGTATTTGGTCTAGAAGTTTTAGCGATTGGTAAAATTCATTATGATGCTCTTTTACCTTCTTTAATTGCTGCGATCGTTGGAAATCAAGTCACTTTGTTATTGGGTTTGCATCATACCGCATACCAACATGCTCAGTCTATACCGACGCTCACAATTTGGGGGCTGATTTCTGCCATTATCGCAGGTGCAATCTTTGGAATTGTAGCGAGATTTTTTGCTAAAGTAACTCACAAAATTAGTCACTTCTTTAAAGCAAAGATATCTTATCCTCCAATGCGTCCTTTGATAGGCGGTGCGGTAATAGCAGCAATTGTTGGCTTGAGTGGAACAACCAAGTATATTGGTCTTGGTATTCCAACCATAGTGGATTCTTTCTACACTCACCTACCTCCTTGGGATTTTGCAGCAAAATTTGGTATGACTGCTCTAACTTTAGGAGCAGGTTTTAAGGGAGGAGAAGTGACACCTTTGTTTTTTATTGGTGCAACTTTAGGTAATGCTTTGTCGTTACTTTTAGCATTACCTGCACCACTGTTAGCAGGAATGGGATTTGTGGGTGTATTTGCGGGTGCAGCAAATACACCTATAGCATCAACCTTAATGGGAATTGAACTATTTGGTCTGGAATCAGGGGTATTTATTGCTATTGGCTGTGTAGTGAGCTACTTATTTTCAGGTCATTCTGGAATTTACTCTGCACAACGCATTGGGTTGAGTAAATACTCTGCTGTATATTTAGAAGATGGGGTGACTTTGGCTAATTATGGGCAACCAAAAATTGATTTACCCGATGATAGTGAAGAAGAAGAAAGTAATTCTCAGGAATAATTTATTGATGTCATTAATGAATATTTTAACAAATGAATAATCATGGATTTGGCAAACTAGTTACCTTTCTAAATCAATTGGAACAAGAGAGAATTAATTACACCTTAGCCCATATCGGGATGAAACTATTATGGTGAATGTGGCGGTGGCTGGTGAACGATGGGAAGTAGAATTTTTTGAGGATGGTTCGGTTGAGGTAGAACGATTTGTTAGTAGTGGAGAGATTAATGGAGAAGAGGTTTTTAGTGATTTATTTGCTATGTATTCAGAGCCAGAAACTAATCCTGTGAAACTTACCCAAAACGCTAATTTGGCAAGCACGACATGAAGGCGATCGCACTTCGTCTCACCTGGAAAATTGCACCTTTAATTAGGATATGTATAAAGTATAAATTCTCACTTACTTTCAAACAAAAAATTTTTTATGCTTCTTGAAAGAGTTAAAGTTTTTGCAACTGCACGATCATAATTTCCATTTACCTGACTATCAATGATTGCAGTAGTATTCAAAAAAGCCTCTTTAGATTTATTGTCTTCCGACAAAATTATTTCCATTATTTCGCAATACTTAATGAACTTATTCGATGTTATGGGAGGCATATCCTTGCCTGATAACTGTATTCTAAGAATATTAAGCATATGGTACTTGAATGGACTATATTTTGCGTCTATGTGTTTCTTTCTAAAGAGTGCATCTAAACGAAATTTTGCATATGCGCTGACGTAATATCCTATTGGATGATGATCGAATAAAAATATATTTTGTCTAGTTTCATCTTGCAAATTTGCATGGTACCTACCTGCATTATGAGCTTGCTCAAGAAACATAGATGCAAAACACCTCATTTGAGATGGTATATCCACTATTCTTATTTTTTCAATACCTTCAATTCCATTAAATTGTCTTGGTCTTCTTTCATAATATAGTTGTTTATCTTCTGGTAAAGATTTGTAATATTCCTCAAGTTTTTTCTGAAAATCAGTTAAAGACTCAAGCTCTTCAAGTTTTACTGGTGTCTGTCTGTTATTAGCTTTAATAATGTTGTTTTTTAATCTGCTGTCACGAGCTAGAGCAATTACTTTGATTGGTATACAAAGAGAATCATCAATCGATTCTCGGTTATGATACAGAACATAACTGGTTTGGCATCCATTAACAATCTGATAATCTGTAATAGTAATCCGATCTCCAACAACATTGATATCTTCTGCAACAATAGTTATGCCGTTATTGTAGAGTACAAAATAGTGGATTAATTTCTAGTGTATATAGTGCCATAATTGCAATATATAAATTTGGCAGTAACTTACAATGAGCGATGCCTAGTTGATCATTTACTAAATCATTGCTTCCAATTCTTCCAAAGCTTGAAAAGTTCCTATTTGCCAACTACGTTCTACCGCAGCAGGGATAATCTGAGTAATAACTATATCCTCAAAATTAGGACTAGTGTTAGATTTTATGTATTTCCCCTCTTTCAGCAAATAAATAGAAAGGTTTCCACTGTCGTAAACCCATAATTCTGGAACTCCAATGGCTTCATAAGCATCGAGAGTAGTTTTCGATGTGACATCAATCTCAATCGCTAAATCTGGCGGCGGATCATTAGGTTGCAAGCGACGATGACCAATTATTTGTTGATAATTCTGAATATAAAAGCAAGCATCAGGTTCAACTCCTGCTACACCTTGCCGTTTAAAGGTGGTGGAACCAAAAGGTTGGTATCTGATATCTTTAGCCTTTAGCAATATTTTGACAATATCAGAAATTAAATCTTTGGGTATTTCATGTTCTGGTAAAGGAGCCATAATTTCTAAAGTCCCCTGGCTATAGGCAATTCGTATAGTTCTTTTTTCTCCCAATTCTTGTAAAATAGATTCAAATTCTTCCCAGCTAACATCTGGAATTGTCACCGTGCTACCAGGTGCTAACTGCATCTGGCTAACAGGTTTAAAAACGGGAATGGCAGCAGTCACGTCGCTTCGCTCCAATTCAAAATTCAATATCTATCAGGTTGCGGTGGATAATATAGCCCACCGTAACCTTTAGACTAATAGAATGAGTTTAACAAAAGCGGCTAAAAGCGATCGCTTACACTTTAAACTTCTCTGTAATCCGCTTCATCGCCTCTTCGACATTTTCCCGACTGTTAAACGCCGAAATGCGGAAGTAACCTTCACCCGCAGCACCAAAGCCAGAACCAGGTGTCCCCACAACGTTGACTGTTTGCAGCAACTTATCAAAAAACTCCCAACTGGATAAACCATTAGGAGTTTTCACCCAGACGTAAGGTGCATTCACGCCACCATAAACTGATAATCCGGCGGCTGTGAGTTTCTCGCGGATAATTTTGGCGTTTTCTAGATAGAAACTCACCAATCCCTTAATTTGTGCCTGTCCTTCTTCGGAGTAAACCGCTTCGGCTCCCCGTTGGACGATGTAAGGAACGCCATTAAACTTGGTAGACTGGCGACGATTCCACAGTTTCCATAGTTCCACATCGGAACCATCGGTGGCTTTTCCTGTGAGTGTCTTCGGTACAACGGTTAACGCGCAACGAGTTCCTGTAAAACCTGCATTTTTGGAAAAAGACCGAAATTCGATCGCAACTTCTCTTGCACCTTCAATTTCATAAATTGAGTGGGGAATCGATGGATCGGTGATATAAGCTTCGTAGGCTGCATCAAAGAAAATAATCGAGTTATTAGCTTTGGCATAGTCTACCCATGCTTTGAGATATTCTTTAGTAGCAGCTGCGCCAGTGGGGTTATTGGGAAAGCAGAGATAAATTAAATCGACTTTCTTTGAGGGAATCTCGGCGGTGAAGTTGTTATCAGCAGTAATTGGTAGATAAACTAAACCCTCAAATTCGCCTTTATCGTTGGCATTCCCAGTATTTCCCACCATAACGTTAGTGTCTACATACACAGGATAAACGGGGTCAGTAACGGCAATTATGTTATCATGACCAAAAATTTCCAGAATGTTGCCTGTGTCGCACTTGGAACCGTCGGAGATAAAGATTTCGGAAGCATCTATATCGGCTCCCCGTGCTTGGAAATCTTGAGTAGCAATTTTCTCTCGTAACCAAGCGTAGCCTTGCTCTGGGCCGTAGCCTTTGAAGGTATTGCGATCGCCCATTTCTTCCACAGCTTTAATCATAGCTGTGCGGCAAGCCTCCGGCAAAGGTTCGGTAACATCACCAATGCCCAGCCGAATTATCTTAGCATCAGGATTGGCTTCTGCAAAGGCATTCACCCGCCGAGCAATTTCTGGAAACAGATAACCTGCTTTCAGTTTCAGGTAGTTGTCGTTAATAGTTGCCATGTGTAAATATGAAAAACGCCCTAAAATAGCTTACTGCTAATTTATCAGGGCGATAACTTTGTTATGGGGAATGGGAATGAGGGAGTAGGGGGAGAATAACTAATGACAAATGACTAATGACAAATTAGACATTTACTGGCTGTTTATTATCGGCTGACGTGTAATTGCGATCGCTAATTCCGAACTGGGTGAGCGATTCTTGTCCTGTAATTAATCTTGCTCCGCGATTACGGGTGAAATAGTTCCATGCCCACTGAATCATTACTACTAATTTGTTGTTAAATTCAATTAAGAAGTAGATGTGAATCAATAGCCAAAATAACCATGCAAAGAAACCTTTCAGCTTCATAAAGCCCAAATCTACCACAGCAGAATTGTGTCCAATCATCGCTAAACTACCATGATCGGTATAAGCAAAGGGCGGTAAACTGTTACCTGCAAGCCGCTTTTGGACTAGTGCTGCTACATATTCACCTTGTTGTTTCGCTACAGGTGCAACACCAGGTAGCGGTTTACCATTTTGATGAGAAAAATTTGCTAAATCGCCAATTACAAAAATATTGGGATGTCCCTTAATACTCAAGTCAGGTTCTACGATAATCCGTCCAGCGCGATCGCACTCAGCACCTGTGTGTTCTGCTAGCACTTTTCCCATTGCTGAAGCTTTTACACCTGCTGCCCATAATACGGTTTTTGAGGCAATTTCTTTAACTTCATCGCCTTGTTTGAGGGTAACAATATTATTTTCAATATTTGTCACCAGTGTTTTTGTTTGCACAATCACCCCCAAGCGCGTTAGAGATGCTTCCGCTTCTTGTGATAACTCTGGTGCAAAAGGTGGCAGAATCCGATCTAGACCTTCTAATAACAAAATCTTGGCTTCTGATGTGTCGATATTGCGGAAATCTTCTTTGAGGGTTTGATTTGCCAATTCTGCGATCGCACCTGCTAACTCTACACCAGTAGGGCCACCACCAACAATTACAAAGGTTAACCAAGCCCGGCGTTTTTCTAGATCGGTTTCTTTTTCTGCGGCTTCAAAGGCCGAAAAGATCCGGCGACGCATTTCTATAGCATCTTCTACAGTTTTCAAGCCGGGGGCGAATTCTTCCCAGTTGTCTTTGCCAAAATAGGAATGCTTCGCACCTGTGGCGACAATTAACGTATCGTAAGCTATTGCTTCGTCACCCACAGTCACTTGTTTTGCTTCTGGATCAATATTATTCACCTCTCCCAGCAGCACTTTCGTATTCTTGCTCTTGCTGAGGACAGAACGCAACGGTGAGGAGATATCAGCAGGAGATAGCGCACCTGTGGCGACTTGGTATAGGAGGGGTTGAAATAGATGAAAGTTACGTTTATCAATCAGAGTAACGTTTACTGCTGCCTTGGCGAGTGTTTTTGCTGCATAAAGTCCACCAAAGCCACCGCCAACAATTACTACTTGATGGAGTGGATTATTGTCAAGGGAATTTACCATAAGAAATATTATCGTGTATGCCGACTATTGTAACTATTCTTAACAAATTTGTATCAAAATTGTCATCATATATTTTGTATTGCTCTTTACATTTGAAAAAATTTTAAAGTAATTAAAACTACAGGATAAAGAGAAATTTTCCAGATGGAGGTGCAGACAATAAGAATTGGCAATATTTGAATCACTCTTTGCCTCTGTATATTTGTCAGCGGTAGATGTATGATTTATACAAGCTCATTTAGAACTAGTTGATTCTGGTGCTTGTGTTAAACGTGGTGAATGAGTTCGCCGCCAACGATTAAAGCCATATATAAGAGCAGCAAAAATTAACAAATAGGGACTGTAAACAAGTAACCAAATACCCAGCTTGAGTAAGCCAACGGAAAATGAACTAAGGGAGTGAGTGGATTTATTCCAAGTCTCCTGAACTTGCAAACCAAAGGCAGGTTGTGAACTGGTGCTAGAAACTGCTGCTTCTAAATTCAGCGTAATAGTGGAATAAGCAACTTGATTTTGTAGGCTTTTGAGTTGGGCATTAATTTGTTCTATAGTTTCTCTGACATTACTTAATTCTTGGGCAACACTAAGCACATCTCTTATAGAACCCGCCCGATCCATAATTTTTTGCAAATTAGCTTCAGTTTTTTGCAAATTGGTTAATCTAGCTTGGAAATCTACGAGGCGATCGCCCACATCTTCTGCGGTGATATTACGACTCTCAACAGTGCCCAATTTAGCTAGTTCTTCTAGGGTAGATTCCAGCAGATTCTCTGGTATCCGCAATTGGATTGTGGCTGTGTAACGCGGGTTGTCGGTTTTGGGTTGTTGTTGTTTCAGCCCAATCAAATCCCCTTGCTGTTTATTGATAATTTGTGAAACAGCATCAATAGCCCGATCTACAGAGTTGACAGTCAAAGATATAGCTGCCTTTTTGATGAGTTGGGGACGAGAACGGGCTATAGGTGCAGCTTCCGCCTTTTGGGACATCCTGCTAGCAGGTGCAGCTGCTGGATTTGCCACGCCATCGGCCGCCATTGGAGGTAACTGCTTATTTGCTAACTGATTGGAAGAGGCGCAACTGGTGAAAATTACCCCTCCTAATAACGCACTTACAAATAAAGCAGATGTGCGCGGTAATTTAGTCGAAGCGTACATAATCTACCCCTAGATGGATGAAGTTAACCCCAGTATTACTGAAGTAAAACTCAAAACCTATATTGTTGCGATTTATGTAACAGGCATAAAATTTTGTCCAAAATCCAATTATTCTTTAATTGATGATTTTTGCTGAGAGAAACTTGCTAACTCGGTTGCTAAAGTCTCTTCTAATACATCTATAATTACGTGCGGATCGGTAGGGGACTTCATCATTTCAGCCTCCAGGTCAGAGCGATTTTTGACATTAGGAATATCCTGGCGTAATTCCTCAACCAAAGCGATGAGTTTAGCGATTTTCTGCTCAGAGAGCAGGTTGAGTTGAAGACTAAGCTGCGCCCGTTGCTCTGCTAACTTTTCTTGTCGCTCTTGTTTAATCAATACCCCTGTTGTCACCAACAATGAACCCGTAGTCAGTGAAAATTGTAACCAAGAAAATGGAAGAGGATCAAATCTTGGTATACCCAAACGTCGTGGTAAGACATTGGGTGTTATCCACAGAATAATCCCAAGCAGGATGCTATACAGGAATGCAGGACGACCAAAAAAAGCAGTTACCGTTTCTACAACCCTCTGGTGTTGTGGTACGTCTTTTTCAGAACGTCTGTGCAATGCGATGATAGTCTCGATATTTTTACTAATAGATTCCGGTAATGGGACAGTGGGCAGAAGGTTTTGACGATGTGTTTCGCACGATACTTGCGGTGAATCTTTTGGATTTGGTTTATCTTGGGAAAGCATTGGTAGTCTGACTTGATGAATGATTACTTCAATTTACTAACTCAATTTAAACCGCAATTCGATTGTTATATGCTTGATTAATCAATCGAGTATTATCGCGTTGCCGTATATGTTCGGTTTTTTGAATATATTCCTGATTTAAGAATTAGGGAAGGGATTTCCAACAAATAAATTATTTAATCTTCTGGGGTCAAAAGAGGCAGGGGAGCAGGGGGCAAGGGGGAAAACACCAGACGAGCTTGTACTCCGCTCCAGTAAGAGCGCCCTTTATGGCGGGGCTTCATACCCATGTTCCGCTCCGCTCCACGGCTCCAGGTCAGGGCTTGCTCCCCAAGCTTTGAGCGCCCTGCCCCTGCGCTTCTGGGGTGAGTGCCCACCCCACAACAAGTAGTTGAGTATTTTTTTATTTGTCAGTTCCTTATTCAAAACCCTTACCCAAAGTATCTTTCGGACATTTATGACGGCTAAAAATTTTAATGCAGTGTGAAACTTCTGAATCTAGATTTTATAAGGTTTTGAGCAATATTGTGATAAATCCGGGTAACAGTTCATCTGTGGTTACTCAATTTGAGGTATAATCTTAAGCCTGCCAATAAATGACGATGCTTGCTGACAGGAGATGCTTCTATGGCCCGGATGTACTATGACGAAGATGCCAATTTAGACCTTTTGGCTGGAAAAACTATTGCTATTATCGGCTATGGTTCTCAAGGTCATGCCCACGCTCTCAATCTCAAAGATAGTGGTTTGAATGTGATTGTGGGATTATATCCGGGTAGTAAGTCAGTAGAAAAAGCTGAAGCAGCTGGGTTAACTGTGAAAAATGTTGCAGATGCTGCCAATGCTGCTGACTTTATCATGATTTTGTTACCTGATGAAGTTCAAAAAACGATTTACAAAAACGAGATTGAACCAAATCTCGAAGAAGGGAATGTGTTAGCCTTTGCCCACGGCTTCAATATTCACTTTGGGCAAGTTGTACCACCAGCTAACGTAGATGTGGTGATGGTAGCACCAAAAGGGCCAGGGCATTTAGTACGACGCACTTATGAAGGTGGTGAAGGCGTACCAGCGCTGTTTGCAGTTTATCAAGATGCCAGTGGTCAGGCACGCGATCGCGCCATGTCTTATGCTAAAGGTATCGGTGGTACTCGCGCTGGTGTTCTCGAAACGACTTTCCGCGAAGAAACCGAAACAGATTTATTTGGCGAACAAGCAGTATTGTGCGGTGGTTTGAGTGCTTTAATCAAAGCTGGATTTGAAACATTGGTAGAAGCTGGTTATCAACCAGAATTAGCTTATTTTGAATGTCTGCATGAAGTCAAGCTGATTGTTGATTTGGTTGTAGAAGGCGGTTTAGCTAAAATGCGCGACAGCATTTCTAACACTGCTGAATATGGCGATTATACCCGTGGGCCGAGGATTGTGACTGAACAAACCAAAGCTGAAATGCAGAAGATTCTCAGCGAAATTCAATCTGGACAATTTGCACGAGAATTCGTTCTAGAAAATCAATCTGGTAAACCAGGATTTACCGCCATGCGTCGCAAAGAAGCTGAACACAAAATTGAGGAAGTTGGTAAAGATTTACGCGCTATGTTTAGCTGGTTGAAAAAGGCTTAAGCAAAACAAGGATCTGAATGTAGAGACGTTGCAATGTAACGTCTCTAGAATTGTTATTTATGATGCATCTATCTATGCATTATTAAACATCATTTGCTTTGAGTTTTCAGATAATCTGCAATGTAATCCCCGTAGCGATCGCGTAACATTTGTTCCCGAAATTTGAATCCTAATGTTTTCCCTCGACAGGATAAAGATTTGCACAAGCACCGGGAGACAGCAATTGATTCATATTCAGTGGTTTCGTAGTCCCAGGTAATTTCCTCACCTGCTTCGATATCGCCCAAAGCAACGAAGTCATATCCCCCAAACTGATTGTTCCTTACACCAGTATTTGGATCGCAAGAATGGTTAGTGAGGATAGCAGGCTCATCTAGGTGGACATGTAAATTAAAATCCATCTGAACTGAATAAATAGTTCGTTCGGGAACTGCTTCAATTTGAATACCCACCACGACGGTTTCCCCTGGGGCAAATTTTTTTTTAGCGAACACTCCTCGTCCTTTTGCTGTTTCCTGAATCGTGAGATGATTGCTATATATAATGTTCATGAGTTGTTAACTCAAAATATGATGTTCATGAATTGTTAACTCAAAAATTACCACCCCATTGTTCCAGGGCTACCTTTAAATGGCCCGACAATATCAGCAGTAATCCATCCCCCGTAAAAATCACCAGGTTGAGACATAACTAGCTCATCATTTACATAGCAAGCATCCATTAAACTAGGGTAAAAAGCATAGTATTCTTGAATCGTTACAAAATTAGGTGTGGGTTCAATATATCGCCAAGCAGCGTTATTTATATACTTTTCACCGATGCTTATATCATAATATTGACACTTGCCTTTCCATTCACACCAAGTTTTTTTAGGTGTTTCAATCAGATATTCTAGTTTAATGTCTTCAGAAGGAAGGTAATAAACAGGAGGATGGCTAGTTTCTAAGACTCTTTTAGCTTTAGTTGTTTCTGCTAAAACAACACCATTACAAATTATCCGAATTGATTTGTTGCTATCTTCTAAACGAGCCGGACGAGGATAATCCCAAACTGATTCTTGACCGGATTCTGGTACTATTGGATTTGGCCTCATTCTCAGTAATCTCCTTTGAAATCTTGAGCAATTCTAAAACCAGCATGTTGATAAAAGTAGGGACGAAACCAGTTACGATAAGTTGGTAATGCCATTGAACCATTAGTAGCCCAAGAACCGCCAAGCATCATCTGATGTTTATCATCAAAAAAGGGTGCTGCTTGATCTTTGTAAAGTGGATGAGGTTCAAATCCTGGTAGGGCGTTGAATGTGTCCCCTAACCATTCCCAGACGTTTCCTCTAAGATCGTAAAGCCCAGAAGCACTTTTAGCTGGTTTGAACATCCCCACTGGGCTGGGGGAAATGAATTGTAAGTTGAGATTATAGTTACTTGATAAGTGCTTATCCTCAGAGGTAAGTAAGGCTTGATTCCATTCGGCTTCAGTCATTAAACGAATTTCTGAGCCTTGAGAACGACAAAATGCGATCGCTTCGTAGTAATTTACTTCTACAGGCCAGTCTAAGGGTAAGTCTATTTCGTCGAATGTGGCCCGATAGCGATAACCATCCTGGAAGGGTATCCAGAATTTGGGATGTTGGACGTTGTAGAGTTGCTTCCAATCCCAAGATTCAGCATTCCAGTAATCGGGATTATTGTAACCACCAGCTTGAACAAATTTCAGATATTCGCCATTAGTGATAAGATATTGACTAGCTAAAAACGGTTTCACTTCAACAGTGCGATCGCCATATTCGCTATCCCAACCATAAGTAAGATCATCCTTGGGTTTTCCTAATTTCACTACACCACCAGGAACCCGGCGCATTTCATTGTTGGGAATATTACCCTTACTAGGTGCGTAATTCCACCCTTGGGGACATTTTAAGCGATCGCTAGGCAATTGACGCACCAGCATCGACGAAGTTTCAAAGTGAATCCGACTATGTTCTATTCCCATCAGCAAAGCCCAGAAGGGATGCTGTTGATGAATCGGGAGATTCAGGGGAGTCTTTTGAATAACTTTTGTAATTGCCTCTCGTGCCTTGTCTCGATATTGCCAAACTTTTTCTACATCAGGCCAGCTAATCCCTTGCATAGCTGCGTCGAGTTCTGTTGGTGTTTGGGGATCAACTCCGATTTCAAACAGGGTTTCGTATTGTGAATTAATTCCAGTTTTGATTAAATCAACGCCAACTAACTTATTGATGAAAAAAACAGCTGAGTGACCAAGATAAAAAATTATCCGGTTTCTTAAAGGATCGGGATTAAGATAAAAAGTTTCTTCTCCGACCAAACTTTTCATGAGTGTTTCTTCAAGTTCCCAAGAATTCTCAAAATAATTGAGCAGGCTTTGTGGACTGCAATTTTTGAGTGTGGGCACTTGAGTTGATGTCAGTTTATTTATCGTTGGAACTAAAGCCATGATATTTTTGACAGAACATTCATCAGACAAATTACATAAACTACGACTTATTACAAAACAGTTTTGTTAATTACGTTTTGTCTTGTGTCGTTATGATCAGACAATTTACCAAATTTGTAAATAGATAAAAGCTGTAGTTAAAATTACTCTAATTACGTCTTGTCAAAATAATATAAATAATGTATGAACTTTGAAAAAGTATAGGTGAGGTTAAAACACTTATTAACTGTCTTATTGCTATCAAGTTAAGATTGCAACTAATTTAGAGAAGCATACGGCGATGCCTTCACAGTAGGCATCGCGGATTTTAGATTTAATCTAATCTAAAATCCCAAATCGAGTTACCGATTCACCGCCGCAGCTTCCCTTGCTGCTGCTGCTTGATCTGGGTGGATACCCAAGCGAGTGAGATTAATCCGACCTTTGTTATCAATTTCGCGCACTTTGATAATCACTTCATCACCCACCGCTACTTCATCCTCAACTTTGCCAACGCGGTAGTCAGCTAGTTGTGAGATGTGGATCATCCCTTCTTTTCCAGGCAGAAATTCCACAAATGCACCTATCGGTATAATCCGAGTGATGCGTCCTGCGTAGACATCCCCTTCGTGTAACTTGCGGGTCATGCCTTGGATGATGTTTCTGGCTCTCTTGGCCTTGTTCTCATCCACAGCAGAAATTGTCACGGTGCCATCATCTTCGATGTCAATTTTTGCACCAGTTTCCTCTGTAATCCCCTTAATAGTCTTGCCTCCAGGCCCAATTACCAGACCAATCATGTCTGAATCAATCTTGATTGTTAACAGACGTGGGGCATAAGGTGAGGTTTCAATCCGTGGCGTGTCAATGCAGGCAAGCATTTTCTCCAGAATGTGCAACCGGGCTGCTTTAGCTTGGTGAACCGCTTGGGAAATAACCTCCAATGACAAACCGGAGATTTTCATATCCATTTGCAGGGCGGTAATTCCGGTATCTGTACCAGCAACTTTGAAGTCCATGTCACCTAAAAAGTCTTCAATGCCCTGAATATCGGTGAGGATTCGCACTTCATCCCCATCCTTAATCAAACCCATTGCTGCGCCACTGACGGGTTTGATAATTGGTACACCAGCATCCATCAAAGCTAGGGTGGAACCGCACACTGAACCCATTGAGGTGGAACCGTTAGAGGAAAGTACTTCCGATACGATGCGAATCACGTAGGGAAATTGTTCTTTTGACGGTAGCACAGGGAGGAGCGCTCGTTCTGCTAATGCGCCGTGACCAATTTCGCGCCTTCCTGGGGCCCGCATTGGCTTGGTTTCCCCGACTGAGAAAGGTGGGAAGTTGTAATGATGCAGATAACGCTTGTGCTGATCTAGCTGCATGTCATCGTTAAGGTTTTGAGCATCCCCAGGTGTACCCAGAGTACAAGTGGATAATACCTGAGTTAGTTCCCGGTTAAATAAACCGCTACCGTGGACTCGCTTTGGTAAGACATCAACTAAACAAGAAACGGGACGCACTTGATCGAGTTTACGACCATCAACGCGGACGTTATCTTCAATAATTTGTCGCCGCATGAAGTGTTTGGTAATATCTTTAAAAGTGTTACCAAGTGCCTTCTTATTTGCAGTTGCGGCAACTCGAATGGGATCTTCTTCTGGCAGTTCGGTAATCGTCGCGGCAATTTCATCCTTGACGACATCTAAGGCTGCATCGCGTTGGGGTTTGGTGAAACTAAATTGAGAGAGGATTTTCTTAATCTGACCGTTAGCGCGATCGCGGATATAATTTTCCAGAGTCTGGTCTACTTCTGGTGGTGCTTCTTGCACTATTACCAAACCCAGTTCTGCAATTAAATCTTGCTGCGCTTTAATTAAGTCCCGTACTGCTTCATAACCAAAGTCAATCGCCTCGATAATATCTCGCTCTGGCAACTGATTGGCTCCCGCCTCCACCATGATTACACCATGTGGTGAACCTGCTACTACCAGATCCAAGTCTCCAGCTTCAGTTTCTGCATAAGTGGGGTTAATAATGAAATCATCTCCCACTAAACCAACCCGCACTGCTGCCATTGGCCCATTAAAAGGAATTTGGGCAATCAGGGTAGCGATTGAAGCGCCTGTAACTGCTAACACATCGGGTGGAACTAACTCGTCCATCGACAGCGTTAAGGCAATAATTTGCAGGTCATCCCGTAGCCATGAAGGGAACAGGGGACGCATGGGGCGGTCTATAAGACGGCTAGTGAGAATTGTTTTTTCTGGTGGACGACCTTCTCGGCGCATGATCCCTCCGGGAATCCTACCAGCGGCATATAGCCTTTCTTCGTAATCTACAGTTAGGGGAAGAAAATCAATGCCTTCTCTGGCTTGCGATCGCGTAGCCGTCACTAAAACGGATGTGTCCCCTGATTCTATCAAAACCGACCCACCAGCCTGGGGAGCTAGTAGGCCTACTTTCAGTCGAATATCCCTTCCATCGAAGGATATTGACTTATCAACTTCTGCCATTCAGTTTTTTTTCCTTCTCTTTCGCTATTCTCTTTCTGTGGCAATCCTAACATTTATGCACTATGACTGACTTCTAGTACATACAAAGATAGATAAGTAGTTCAACCCAAAGCACGATACATCATCAGCGCGTCTACCATTTGTTCATTCCCTAGCTTCGCCGCACGCGGAATGCGCCCAATGATCTCAAATCCTAACGACTGCCAAAGTGTAATTGAAGGTATATTAGTTTCAAAGACCAAATTGAACATTACTGCTTCATAGCCAAGGTTTGCTGCTATTAAGAGCATCGCTTCTCCCATGAACCGCCCGATTCCCTGACCACGTAACCCAGGTTGTACAATAAAACCAGCGTTGCAAATATGGCAACACCGACCGGGGAAGTTTGGTTTTAAATAAAACGCCCCTAATATTTCTTTTGGTTTGTGTGTAGCATCCTGAACAGATGTCCTGACAACAAAGGCATCTTTACTCAACCAGTAAGCTAAAAATTCTGCCTGAGATAGAGGTTCCTTTTGGGGATAAGTTTTACCCTCAATCAATAAAACATTGAGTAATGCTCTTACAACCTCCTGTTCTTGAGGATGCATATAATCTAGCTCAACTATTATCCCATTGTTTAAAACTTTAATTAGGGGAAAAATCATTATTAATAATATTAATTTGAGATAAATTAATATAATTGTAACTTTTAACGAAAAAATCTTCTTAAGAAGATACAAAAAGTAGAATAATTGCGGTTTTGATTCTTGAAGTTTGGGAAATCTGAGTAGTTAGAAAATGGCGATTTTACACTGTAATTGGTTACTAAAAAATCAAAATGGTTGTTTATTTATTTGGGGAGAAACTTGGCGATCGCCACGAGTGAATTTCGAGCCTAATGGTTCTGGAGATATACCACTACATCCATTGGCGATGACATCAGTTGAGTTGAATGAGTGGTTGCGTTCTCAGAACATGGCGATTACCAACTTCATCCAGCAACCCCAAGTTGCAATGCTTGCGGCAAGCAAAGCCATTGCTACGACTGGACGAACGCGCAAAGCCGCCACTAGCACTGAGATCAGTTTACCAACGTATTCGCAAATCATTGCCTTACCAACTTATATTCCAGAAGGCAGTAACGAAGAAACAACAGCGATTTTTCCTGTACATTCTGCCAGTTTGGGAATAGACACAAACTCTCCGCAATATTTGCAACCGTGGCGAGTTGAAGGTTTTTGTCTCAACCCCAGCGAAGCAGTAAAATTTCTTGCTGCTGTTCCCTTAAATGCTGCTAACGGAGAAGATGCCTTTTTAGGAGGAGATTTACGTTTTTGGTCGCAAGTTGCCCGATGGAGTTTAGATTTAATCTCACGGTGTAAGTTTTTACCAACAATTGATCGACAAGCAGATGGTGCATTTGCCCCTAAATGGCAAGTACTTCTAGACAGCGCTGTAGATGGAACTCGCTTAGAAAAATTTTCTGCGAACATGCCGTTGGTTTGTCGGACTTATCAAGAGGGAGTGGGGGGAGATGAGGGAGTAGGGGGAGTAGGGGGAGTAAGATCCTCCTCATCCCCTCATATAGCAGTAAACTTCCCTACCGAACCTCAAGAATTGTTGCTGGGATTTCTTAACAGTACGATAGATGCCCAAGTGCGAGGAATGGTGGGTTCTCAGCCTCCAATGGAAGCTAAGGCGATGGCATCTTTACCAGGTGGGGTGCGACAGTGGTTGCAAGCCTTAACTAGTGCATCTGGTACAGCTAATGCAGATGCAATTGAAGTGGAACGGTTGGAAGCGGCACTGAAAGCTTGGACTATGCCGCTCCAATATCAATTAACTCTTAAAACTCTATTTCGTACCTGTTTTCAACTGCGTTCTCCAGAGTCTGGCGAAACAGATTGGACATTGGGGTATTTTCTGCAAGCGGCTGACCATCCTGAGTTTTTGGTGGATGCGGAAACTATTTGGAACAATCCAGTTGAGCGATTGGTTTATGAAAATCGGACAATTGAGCAACCACAGGAAACATTTTTGCGAGGTTTGGGGCTAGCTTCCCGATTATATCCAGCGATCGCATCCAGTTTTGAAACCGAATATCCCCAATTTTCTCGGATCACCCCCATTCAAGCTTATGAGTTTATCAAAGCTGTAGCTTGGAGATTAGAAGACAGTGGTTTAGGAGTAATTTTGCCTCCCAGTTTAGCGAACCGTGAAGGATGGGCGAACCGTTTGGGTTTAAAAATTACTGCCGAAACCCCAAAGAAAAAGCAGGGACGTTTAGGGTTGCAGAGTCTACTGAATTTCCAATGGCAATTGGCAATTGGCGGACAAACTATTTCTAAAACTGAGTTTGATAAACTTGTGGCTTTAAATAGTCCGCTAGTAGAAATTAACGGCGAGTGGGTGGAATTGCGGCCTCAAGACATTAAGACAGCCCAAACTTTTTTTACCACTCGCAAAGACCAAATGGCGCTTTCCTTGGAAGATGCCTTGCGTTTCAGTACAGGGGATACCCAGGTAATTGAAAAATTACCAGTGGTTAGCTTTGAGGCATCTGGGGCGTTGCAAGAGTTAATTGGGGCGCTAAACAATAATCAAGCGATCGCACTTTTACCGACACCAGAAGGCTTTAAAGGACAGTTGCGACCTTATCAAGAACGAGGTGCTGCTTGGCTATCCTTCTTGGAACGTTGGGGCTTAGGCGCGTGTCTCGCCGACGATATGGGACTCGGTAAAACCGTGCAGTTCATCGCTTTTTTGCTACATCTTAAAGAACAGGACGCACTAGAAAATCCAACACTATTAGTTTGTCCAACTTCTGTTTTAGGCAACTGGGAAAGGGAAGTAAATAAATTTGCACCAAGTCTGAAAATTTTGCAATATCACGGTGACAAACGCCCAAAAGGAAAAGCATTTTTAGAAGCAGTGAAAAAGCACGATTTAATCGTTACCAGCTACTCACTGCTTCATCGAGATATCAAGTCATTGCAAAGTGTCTCTTGGCAGATAATTGTTTTAGACGAAGCCCAGAATGTGAAAAACCCAGAGGCGAAGCAGTCAAAAGCAGTTCGGGAATTAGAAGCGACATTTCGTATTGCATTAACGGGGACACCAGTAGAAAATAGACTACAAGAACTATGGTCTATTTTAGATTTTCTCAATCCTGGCTATTTAGGCAATAAGCAATTTTTCCAGCGTCGGTTTGCCATGCCAATTGAAAAGTATGGTGATACGGCTTCTTTGACTCAATTACGTTCATTAGTACAACCATTTATACTGCGGCGATTGAAAAGCGATCGCGACATTATTCAAGACTTACCAGATAAGCAAGAAATGACCGTATTTTGCGGTCTAACTGGTGAACAAGCTGCACTTTATCAAAAAGTTGTAGAACAATCTTTAGTAGAGATAGAATCTGCTGAAGGATTACAACGTCGGGGGATGATTTTAGCTTTGTTAATTAAACTCAAACAAATCTGCAATCACCCAGCCCAATATTTGAAAGAAGCGACATTAGAGCAACATAATTCAGCCAAACTTCTGCGGCTAGAAGAAATGTTAGAAGAAGTTTTAGCAGAAGGCGATAGAGCTTTAATCTTTACACAATTTGCTGAGTGGGGTAAGTTACTTAAACCCTATTTAGAAAAACAGCTTGGGCGAGAAGTATTCTTTTTATATGGCAGCACCAGCAAAAAACAACGAGAGGAAATGATCGACCGTTTCCAACACGATCCTCAAGGGCCACCGATTATGATTCTCTCTCTGAAAGCGGGTGGAGTAGGACTGAATTTAACACGAGCCAATCATGTATTTCACTTTGATAGATGGTGGAATCCAGCCGTAGAAAATCAAGCCACAGATAGAGTATTTCGGATTGGTCAAACCCGGAATGTGCAAGTACATAAATTTGTTTGCACAGGCACTTTAGAAGAAAAAATTCATGACATGATTGAAAGTAAAAAACAACTAGCTGAACAAGTTGTAGGTGCTGGTGAAGAGTGGTTGACTGAAATGGATACAGACCAACTTCGCAACTTATTACTACTCGATCGCAGTACAGTAATTGATGATGATGCAGAATAATTTCGTAGTCAGGACTTTAGTTTTTGATTTTAGTAAAGCACTCACTACAAACCCAATACAATCCAGATAAGACAAAAACACTTGTAGAGACGGCGATTTATCACGTCTCGAAAACCCACAATTTTGTGAAATTAGAACCGTATTGACTATAAACCCATCAAAATTAGCGCGGTACATTACTAAATTTTTGAATTAATTATGACTAATTACACATTACAAGCTAGTCGAGAATGGTGGTCACAACAATGGCTAGATTTGCTAGATTCCTATCGCTTTAAAAAACGTTTAGAACGTGCGAGAAATTATGCTCGTCAAGGAAATGTTCTGAGCATCGAATTTAAAGGTGCAAAAGTATTGGCTAGAGTGCAAGGTAGTGAAATTGAACCTTATAAAGTTTCCCTTTCCCTTGAACCTTTTACCGATGAACAGTGGGGTTATGTAATTGAAAGCATGTCCCAAAAGGCAATTTTTGCTGCCAAATTACTAGCAGGAGAAATGCCACAAAATATAGAAGAAGTGTTCACAGCTAATGGTCTTTCGATATTTCCATTTACCCTTGCTGATGTCCAGAGTAAATGTTCTTGTCCTGATAAAGCAAATCCCTGTAAACACATTGGTGCGCTGTACTATCAGTTAGGCGATCGCTTCAGTGAAGACCCCTTTGTACTATTTCAATTGCGGGGACGCACTAAAGAGCAAATTATTAGCGATTTACGCCACTTGCGTAGCGCCAAGATTAAACCTGATACCACAGAAACGCCCGATATTCAACAGTCAATTCCTAATAACAAATATTTGGTAAAAATTGATTATTTCTGGCAATATAATGAGCCATTAGAGTCATCATTAGTAGTGATTGCGCCTTCCACTAATGAGATGGTATTAGATGTATTAGGAGCAATCCCCCTAGCAAAGGAAGAGGAAAATACAGTAAATTCAACTTCGAGTGATGTGGTAATGAAGTATTTGAATACAGTTTACAGAGATGTGAGCCAGAAGGCTTTTTTAACAGCAATGAATGTGGGAGGAAGTTGATATTAATTCGTAATTCGTAATTATTTTTCGTGAGATTGTTGTAATTTTAATTTCAGACCCAAGTGCTGTAGGACAAAGAGCCATCTGCAAAGATAAAATTCTCAAAGCCTGTTGTGGAGAGTGTAATCACATTTTTATTGTTATCGAAGCTAATGTTAGCTCGGTTTAGGGCATTGCCCGAAATTACACCAGAAAAAGTGAGTTCAGAGCGATTGAAAGCACTGAGGTCTAAGGTGTCAAAACCTTTTCCACCATCCACAGTCCCATTACCAAACCCTTTGAAGTAGTCATTTCCAGTGCCTAGATCAATATCGATACCGCCACCAATAGTAACTTTTTGTTGAACTTCATTGATGGTACTGGTGGATGTAATTTTGTCATTGCCATCCCATCACCAGTTCTTACCGATAATACCATCAGCCCCTTTACCGCCAGTGCCATTGCCTTTAATGGTGTCCTTTCCTGAGCCTGTAAAAATGAAACCTCCAGTTAAAATATCAATCCCGATTGCTGGAATTCAAAGTGTTGCTAGCTAATCTCGTAAAGCATTACTTGGTCAGCTCGATTTTTGGCGACTGTGATTGTTGCAACCTCCAGAATGTTTTATTGTCCAAACTCAAGCCTAGCCTCTTCTACCAAATCTGCTGTCACAATCTCTTGTCCTGCTTCACGAGCTAGCTGTTCAATTCTGGCTTTAGCTTGAGAACGGACAAAAAAGGGAATATTTTGTAACTTTTCCTTAGCTTCAGATGTCCATCGCAAAGCATCAATAAAATTAGAGTCACTCATAGTATTAATTCCTTTGGTAAGTCGCTCACTTTAATCAATAGATGACTAATTTTCCTATAAAAAAGCCCTTGCTTTTATGCAAGAGCCTCTAAATTATTTAGTTGTCAGTGATGAAATAAACTTTACAACCTAATCTAGGTCGTCCATAAACATCACTGGCTCAGTATCACGGTTGATTCCTTTCTCAAAACCACCAGCAGCAGCCCGTGCGCGACCAGCGTGCCACAAGTGACCAACTAGGAAGAAAAATCCTAGTACGAAGTGAGAAGTTGACAACCAAGCGCGAGGAGATACGTAGTTGAAGGAGTTAATTTCGGTAGCCACACCACCCACGGAGTTCAGAGAACCCAGAGGAGCATGGGTCATGTATTCAGCAGCGCGACGAGCTTGCCAAGGCTGAATATCGTTCTTGATTTTTTCCAAATCAAGACCATTAGGGCCACGTAGAGGCTCCAGCCAAGGGCCACGGAAATCCCAGAAGCGCATGGTTTCACCACCGAAGATGATTTCACCAGTTGGAGAGCGCATCAGGTATTTACCTAGACCTGTGGGGCCTTGGGCAGAACCAACGTTAGCACCCAAGCGTTGGTCACGAATCAAGAAGGTCAAAGCCTGGGCTTGAGAAGCTTCTGGGCCAGTAGGGCCGTAAAATTCGCTGGGGTAAACGGTGTTGTTAAACCAAACAAAGATTGAGGCAATAAAGCCCATCAACGAGAGAGCGCCCAAGCTGTAGGAGAGGTAAGCCTCACCAGACCAGATGGATGCACGACGTGACCAAGCAAAAGGCTTGGTAAGAATGTGGAAAATACCACCAGAAATTAAGATAAAGGCAATCCAGATGTGACCACCAACCACATCTTCTAAGTTATCGACGCTGACAATCCAGCCTTCACCACCAAAGGGAGACTTGATTACATAACCGAAGATAACCGCTGGGTTCAATGTCGGATTGGTAATAATCCGAACATCACCACCGCCTGGTGCCCAGGTGTCATACAATCCACCAAAGAACATTGCCTTTGCTACCAACAGCAATGCACCAAATCCCAAAATAATCAGGTGGAATCCGATGATGTTGGTCATCTTGTTCTTGTCTTTCCAGTCGTAACCAAAAAAAGAAGAGTATTCTTCTAAGGTTTCTGGGCCACGAACGGCATGATAGATACCGCCAAAGCCAAGGACGGCTGAGGAAATTAAATGGAGTACACCGACAACAAAGTAGGGGAAGGTGTCGATAACTTCACCACCAGCACCAACACCCCAGCCCTGACTGGCGAGGTGAGGTAACAGGATCAAGCCCTGTTCGTACATGGGTTTTTCAGGAACAAAGTGAGCGACTTCAAACAAAGTCATCGCTCCTGCCCAGAATACAATCAAGCCAGCATGGGCAACGTGAGCGCCCAGGAGTTTGCCAGATAGATTGATTAAACGCGCGTTACCAGACCACCAGGCAAAGCCAGTAGATTCTTGGTCGCGTCCAGTGCCGCCTAATATATTTGGTCTATTAGAGAGCGTTACCACGTGGTAATACCTCCTCAGGGAATACAAATTGTTCGTGGGGTTGATCTTGAGGAGCCATCCAAGCGCGGATACCCTCGTTCAGCAAAATGTTTTTGGTATAGAAGGT
>NZ_JBALBZ010000146.1:0-39390 GCF_036919495.1 Nostoc sp. | reverse complement strand
TCCTGCCAATGTGCCGTCCATACTACAACTTCGCTGTGCCTACCTCAATGGTCAACTTGCTATCTAATGTCTTTGCAAAAATGGGATGCTCCCGATCCAATCTCCAGCAGAAAGTGAATCTTAAAAATTTCGTAGTAAGGACTTTAGTCCTGATTTAGTAAGCACTAAAGTCCTTACTACAAACCGCTTAAAATAAGTTTTTAGTCTTCTATGGTACTACTACTTCAATAATGCCAATAATAAGTTGATTACACAGGGCTATTTCATTCTCACCTAGCCCGCCTCAGAATAAATTCTAAGGCTTTTAGTCCACTTTAGTGGAGTTGGGCTATTAGCCCGGAACTTTAGTTCTGGGCGGTTTATGTCTAGAACGAAATAGCCCTGGTTGATTACAGGTTACCAGTGAATACTCGTTCAGCCGGGCCTGTCATGTAAACTCGTTGGTCGATTTCTGACCATTCAATTTGCAAGGGGCCACCTGGTAATTCTACAGTCGCGGCGCGATCGCATTTCCCCGTTAACACTCCAGCTACCAAGGAAGCACAAGCACCAGTCCCGCAAGCTAAGGTAATCCCAGCACCTCGTTCCCATACCCGCATTTTCAAATAGTCACGGCGTACCACTTGAATAAATTCGGTATTTATGCGTTGAGGGAAAGCTGGGTGATGCTCAAATTTTGGGCCTATGCTTTCTAGCTCAATTGCTGCGACATCTTCCACAAAGGTAATGCAGTGGGGATTTCCCATATTTACACAGGTGACATCCCAAGTTTGCCCCGCCACCTCTAACGGCTGAGAAATTACTTTTTCTTCATTGGGTGCAAGGGTGGTAGGAATTTCGCTAGCGAGTAACCTGGGTAAACCCATATCTACTTTAACTAGACCATCAGATAACAGTTGGGGAGTCATTACACCACCCAAAGTATGAATGCGATATGAGTCTTGATTTCGGGATTCCCCTTCTAAGTCGGCTAAAAAGCCAGCTAAACAGCGAATGCCATTGCCACACATTTCTGGTTCTGAACCATCAGAATTAAAAATCCGCATAGTG
The DNA here is from genome assembly GCF_036919495.1 of Nostoc sp. Taxonomy (GTDB): domain Bacteria; phylum Cyanobacteriota; class Cyanobacteriia; order Cyanobacteriales; family Nostocaceae; genus Nostoc. The sequence continues at coordinate 38,340 of NZ_JBALBZ010000146.1, read as the reverse complement.
TAGTCAGTGCCATTTTCTCCAGGGAGAGCAAAAATTACACCATCAGCACCGATACCAAAATGGCGATCGCACAACTTGATGGCTTGCTCTGGAGTCACTACAGGCAATGATGACGAGCGATTGTCAATCAGAATAAAGTCATTGCCTAGACCATGATACTTAGTAAATTCGATTGCCATTTCTTCAAGGATGAATTATCAAGGATTAGTTACTCTTTATTTTGCCTTGTAGGTTCATCTTTACTAAAAATGCTTACCGAATTTGACACCACTTTACCCAGTATTATCCAAGTTCAAAACCTGATTAAACAAACAACGCCAGTAGAATTAAAGCTGCTGACTGGTGATGTGCTGACAGGAAAGGTTGTATGGCAAGATCCACAGTGTATCTGTATTGCGGATGAAAACAGTCAGCAAACCACCGCTTGGAAACAAGCGATTGCATACATCAAGCCGAAAACAACTTAGGGACTTCCAAATAAAAAAATGTTCCAAAACTGAGGCAAAAACTCTCTCTATTTCTTCTCTCTGCGTTCTCTGCGCGGCAGTCGCTCATGGGGGAAACCCCCAAGACCGCGCTGCCTTGTCTCTGTGGTTCGTTTCTTGGAATAATTTATTTCTTGGAAGTCCCTTAGGAGATGAAAATTGCCTTTTATTGCTGGGTAACGCTAATACCGCTCTCAGCAATCTACTTCCATCCCCACCTGTTAATATTACTACCAAAGGCAATGCTAAGGTTGCGATCGCTTTAACGGCGAAGTGTTTTAGCGATCGTTCTTTCAGGCAGGTGTGATGACTTTCTACTTAAACCTTTTGCAAAACATAGCATTAAATACACTGGCAAGCATCTAAATGTCAAATATATCTTTGCTAAAAATAATTCTTAAAATTTTGAATATACAGAAGAAAATTGTTTAACATCTGATAAGATAAGCGAATTTTTATGTCTCAAGAAGAGATTAATCAATTCTATGAGGCTACTTTAGAAGCTAAATACTAATCTTGCTATAGAATTAGTTATAAAAATTACTAAAACAAACTTTTTTAATTTAGTTTCTAACAAAAGTTGTCCGTAAGTTTAATTTTTATCAATCAATTAATTTATTTAGTTGAATATTTGATTAGACAATGAGTACAAAGATATCAAATATTCTATGTTTAAACTTCTTAGATACGTTAGTATTTTTATCATTATCGCCTGTTTGCTATTTGCTTGTCATGCTTGGACACCGACCGAATTAAAACGCCCTCCCTTAAAACTGATATTTGGATCTTTTGTTGGGGAGTATCCAGGCATCATTGCTCAAGAGAAAGGATTCTTTAAAGCCCAAGGGGTAGATGTAGAACTAATTTATAAACGCTCCATTCAATTGGAACAAGCAAATTTCAGCGCGGGTAAGTATGATGGGATTTCATTGTCCTTGGGAAGTTTTATAATCTTGAGCGCCACAAATCCACATATACAAGGTGCGATCGTTATAGATGAATCAACAGGAGCAGATGTGGTAGTAGTCCAACCACAAATTAAAACGATCGCTGACTTGAAAGGGAAAAAGCTGGGTGCAAATCTAGGCGGGTTTAGCGAAGTTTTCGTGACTGAAATGTTGAAAACTGCTAACTTAACCAGCGATAATGTGAAGTTGGTTAAATTAGAGGCCTCAGAAATTCCTCAACGTCTGAAAAATAATACTATTCAAGCCGGACACACTTGGGAACCCCATTTTTCTGAAGCAATGAAATTAGGGGGACATATTTTATTTACCAGCAAACAAACCCCTGGCTTAATTTTAGATATCGCAAATAGTGCAACAGACAGTTTATCGTCCTGCCGATCTCGTGGCGCGTTACGGTGGAGAAGAATTTTCGGTACTCCTCCCCAATACTGACTTAGCTGGATCAATCAAAGTAGCACAAAATATTCAACAAGCAATTCACGATCGGGCTATTCCCCATGCACAGTCTGATGTCAAAGATATCGTTACCCTTAGTTTGGGTATTACTTGTGTCATACCCACTTACGACATCAAGCCAGATACACTCATCGCTTCAGCCGATAAAGCACTGTACAATGCTAAACAAAAGGGGTGCGATCGCTATTGTACTCATTAGATATAGCAATCTTAAATCATTCCTGAAAAATTAGATCCCCGACTTCTTCGAGAAGTCGGGGATCTGGACATCGCGTAGTTAGTCAAAAATCGGCGTTTGAAACGCCCCTTCCCACGGTGCTGGCTAAAATTTACCAAATTAGGAAAACCTTGTAGTGGTATAAATCCTTTTTATTACCACTATAAAAAATCCTTAACGTTACCAACTCAAACCAGTGACAGTTTTTTAGCCGAAGTTAGCAGAGAATAGCGATCGCTTGCTTTTGCATTTTAGATTTTTTTATTCCAAAAGTAATAAAACAGGCATCAATCAAATAAACGTCTAATATAATTAAATTTTTATATAGATTAAAATGATTGTGCAGTTAGACAATCTCCCTTCTTATTGCCAAGCATTTAGTGCTTGGCTAGCATCCGGCTATCAAGATGAGTCATGTTTACTGCGGGGGCAGGCATTGCAAGAGGCTTTAGACTGGGCACAGGGCAAAAGCTTAAGCAATTTGGAATATCAGTTTTTGATAGCCAGCCAAGAACTAGAGCGTCGCCAACTTCAGCAAAAACTAGAAGCCGCTAATGAACAATTGCAGCAATTAAGTACTATAGCTACTATCGATTTCTTAACTCAAGTGGCTAACCGCCGACGATTTGAAGAGTATCTTGATATTGAGTGGCGGCGCATGACACGCTCACAACAGCCCCTCTCCCTCATCCTTGTTGATGTAGATTTCTTCAAATCCTATAACGATACCTATGGTCATCCAATGGGCGATCGCTGTCTTAGTAAAATTGCTAAAGTCATGAAAGATGTTGTTCAACGTCCTGCTGATTTAGTTGCCCGTTATGGTGGGGAAGAATTTGCTGTAATTTTGTCTAACACAGACATACTTGGTGCTACTCACATTGCAGAAAAAATTTGCTTTGCTGTACGGAAACTGGCAATTCCCCATGAAAATTCACAAGTTAGTTCTTATGTAACCGTGAGTGCTGGGTTAGCTACAGTAATTCCTATATCTAACTCTAACTTTCAAAAAATAATTGTGGCGGCGGATAAAGCATTGTATCAAGCAAAGGCAGCAGGACGCGATCGTGTGTGCAGTCGTCAAGAGCAAACTAAAAATCTAGAAGCAAAGCGGATTGAAACTCTTGCAAAGCTGTTCCTCTCAGATAGGTTGTTAATTAGAGAGGAATTATGCCTGTTTATACATAAATCCCAGCAGATTAAAGAGAAAAACCAACAGCTTATGAAGCAAGTCCAAGAGGCTATGGAGAAAAACCAACACATTAGGCAGAAAAGCTCCGAAATTATGCATAAAATGGAGAAAAACCAACAAATTAGGCACAAAAGCTCCGAAATTATGCATAAAATGCTATAAAGTTTTTGGACAATTATTCATGTCAATATTTGCTAATTGGATTAGTTCATTTCTTATTAAATTACTCTTATTACAACTGATAACTAATGATTACTTCCATAAATTATCCATAGGGAGAAGCACTTAAAGAGTTTCTGCCTCACTAGCTTTTACTACTGGGATAGAAAGGGGTACTTTAGTGCCGACTGCAAATAACCCTTCTAGTTGACTCAAACCTGTCAAGCTACCGCATAACAATACTTGGTCGCCAACTCGCAAGTCCATGCCGCCATCAGGATAGCGGATAAACTTGCCATCTCGCCGGATTGCCTGTACTTGTACTCCATATTGCTTGGCGATATCTAAATCTCCAAGGGTTTTACCTAGCGTTGGCGTATCTGCATTCACTGTAACCCACTGGCAAGCGCTATTTTCTCCAGGAACAGCAGCTTGTCCCTTAGCGAATTCTGCCAAGGCTGCCAGTTCTTCATCTGCTCCCACTACTAGCAAGCGATCGCCTTCTTCCAAAAGAGTTTGATTATTGGGATAATCGATTTCATCGCCGTTAGCGCGGCGAATTGCCATCAAACTCGCTCCTGTTAAGTAGCGCATATCTGCTTCTTCTATGGTCATACCAATTAAGGGCGAATCAGATGGTAGAGGATACCAGCGTTGATTTAGATCGCGAGTTGCTTGGCGCAAATCACGAGCAACTTCAGTAGCAGAACGCTCTGGGCGAAAATCTAAATAATGATCGTTGCGGATTTTCTGCATTTCCAGTTGGACGACAGCTGGCGACAACAAGCCTAAGCTAGTTAATAAATGAGTTGCCATTTCTAAGCTGGCTTCAAACTCTGGTTGCACAACTTCTTTCGCTCCCAATTGATACAGCACTTCAATATTTTTATCCTGAGTAGCACGGACAACCAAATCTAATTCTGGGCGCAATTCCAGAGCGCGTTTCAAGCAAAGACGGGTACTCATGGGGTCTGGAAGTGCGATCGCCATTCCTTTGGCATGATTCACCCCGGCAGTTTCTAGAACATGTAAACTGACGCAATTGCCATAGACATAAGACACCCCAGCCTCACGCAACTGCTGAATTCTACTCTCTGATTGGTCGATTACTACCACAGGTAGGTCGTGTTGCAGCAATAACTTGACTAAATTTTTGCCGACTCGCCCATAACCGCAGACTACCAGATGGTCTTTAAAGGGCAAATCTTCCGACACATCCCGTACCTGATCTTCTTGTAAATACGGTTTCAACCAGGGCATCGATTCGGCAAAGTTAAATAAAAATGGCACTAACCGCAGGACAAAGGGAGTCAGCATGAGAGTGACTGCGGTGGTTCCCAAAATTAATAAGTATATTTGTCGGGATACCAGCCCCAAGGTTTGCCCTTCACTGGCAAGAACAAAGGAAAATTCCCCAATTTGCGCCAGTCCCAAACCGGCGATTATCGCTGTTTTCACTGGGTAGCCAAACAGCTTTACTAGGGGCGTGATAATCAAAAATTTACCTACGAAAACTAGTGCCACCAGTCCTAAAATCAATTCCAGGTTGTTCCACAAAAACACTGGGTCGATTAACATGCCAATGGCGGCAAAAAATAAACTGGCAAAGATATCTCGCAGTGGTTCAACATAAGTCAGGGTTTGATCGGCGTATTCCACCTCAGAAATCATCAAACCGGCGACAAATGCCCCCATCTCAATCGATAGCCCCAAATACTCTGTCAACAGAGCAATGCCCAAACATAGAGCTACAACCCCTAATAAAAATAGTTCTCGGCTTTCGGTACGGGCTAACAGTTGCAACAAAGGCGGTATCAGCCAAATCCCCGCAGCTATTGCACCAGCAGCGAATAAACCAATCCACAGCAGCGCTGTCAGCACGGCGATACCAATGGTTTCTGCGGGTTGGTTAAGGGCTGGTAAGACTGCTAGCATCAGTCCCAGTGCTAAGTCCTGTACTACCAAAATCCCTAACATCACTTGCCCGTGAGGGGTTTCTGTTTCGTTGCGCTCCATCAAGCACTTGAGGACAACTGCTGTGGAAGACAAGGATAGAATACACCCTAAAAACATCCCCTTAGCAGGTAAGGTTCCCCAGGCTCCGCTTAACCCGCATACTACAACTGTGACCAAAATTGTCAGAGCAATCTGGAGTCCACCTCCGCCAAGAGCGATCGCTTTTACCTTCTTGAGTTCCGCAAAAGAAAATTCCACACCCAAGGCGAATAGCAAAAAGGCGACACCGAACTGTGCCAGAGTCTCTACTTGAATAAGTTCTTTAATCAATCCCAGTCCGGCTGGGCCAACGATCATCCCGCCAATGAGATACCCTAGCAGCACGGGTTGTCGCAAAAGTGCCGCCAACAGTCCACCGCAGGCAGCAACGCCTAGAACTAAAACTAAATCAACAATTAACCTAAAATCTTCTTGCACCAGTTTTAAAAGAACTATTTAAGACCTATTAATTCAGCATACAAAGTTTTATGATCTCAAACAGCTTGTTTATAGTCTATTCATAAAGGAAATCTTAAGTTTACAAATTACCTGCTAGTAAAGGTGCGACAAAATATGCATATTGGGCATGGGGAAGAGGACTTGAGGACAAGGGGAGAAAAAATCGTTTTGATTTCAAAAATTAGATAATTTATTTGGCATTGCATAGAAGACATCCAAGAATTAAATTACTCAATTCCTACATCCAACGTCACTATCCAATTTTTCTCCCCCTGCCTCCCCTGCCTCCCCCTGCCTCCCCTGCTTCCCTCAATTCATCCCACCGTTCTGCAACGCCATTTATTTTTTGGAGTTCCCTGAAATACCTTTACAAAAACTAAGTACGGTTATTCTGTAGGTTTGCAGTAGTTTAATCATTGCAATTTCGTGGTAGCTATGACATACTCTAATTTGTAAGTCCATTATTCCTATAGACTTACCGTAGTTTGTAGGTTGCTTCACAAATCTGCTGCAAGAAATTAATAATGCTTAAAGATGCACAAGGACTAGTAGTTACAACAGATTCAGCCAATGCGATCGCAGGAATTAACCATTTTATCGATCAGATGCTTGGTTATGGTAAAGATGCAGAAACAGTAGTTTTACAAGCAATTGCAGCAGATCCCACTTGTGCATTAGCTAATGCTTATGCGGCTGCTTATTATCTCACGCAAGAAAACCGCAAAGCTTGGCAGCAAGCTTTACCATATCTGCAAACTGCACAACAGTATTGCACCAAGATTACCGCCAGAGAACAGTTATATGTGCAAGGAATTTCAGCTTGGGCAAATCAAGAGATTGATGTAGCGATCGCTATTCATGAGGAAATTACCAATAGGTTTCCCCGTGATTTGATTTCTGTTCAGCAGGGGCAGTATCACTATTTTTATACAGGTAATAAAGATAAATTACTGGAAATTGCCCAAAAAGTTTTACTAAGCAATCCTGAAAATCATTATTTATCCGGCATGGTGGCATTTGGTTTAGAACAGTGTCATCAACTCCAAGCAGCAGAAAAGATGGCACATCAAGCGATCGCTTTAAATAGATATGATCCTTGGGCGCATCATGCGATCGCTCATGTCATGGAGACTCAGGGAAGAATCGATGAGGGAATAGCTTGGATGGAGAGTTTTGCAGACACTTGGGAAAACTGCAACTCTATGCTCTACACTCACAACTGGTGGCACATTGCACTATATTATTTGCAGTTAGAAAACTACCAAAAAGTTCTCAAACTCTATGATACGCATATTTGGGAACGTGCCAACAAACAATCTCCCAAAGACCAAGTAGGAGCAATTTCATTATTATTGCGCCTAGAATTGCGCGGTGTAAATGTCGAGAACCGTTGGCAAAGCATCAGTCCTTATCTTTACAGCCGGATTGATGAACACGCATTACCATTCCAGGATTTGCATTATGTCTATGCCCTTACCAAAGCTGGACACCATGATTGGGTGAACCAAATGCTTCAGAATATGCAGTATCACACTTTAAATATTAATCCCTTTCTGCGACGGAGTTGGATAGAAGTAGCAATTCCCGCAGCTAGAGGAATGGTAGCTCATGCCAAAGGCGATTTCCACACGACTGTTGCGGAACTGAAACCTGTTTTACCACGCTTGCATGAGATTGGAGGGAGTCATGCACAGCGAGTATTATTTGAGCAGGTTTACCAAGACGTGGTTTTGTCAGCGCAAAAGCAGAGTTGGGATTATGCTATGTCTTAAAAACTTAGTTGGAAATCCCTTACCTAGACAAGCTAACACAAGAGCGATGTCTACGACGGGCTACGCCTACGCTATAAATCTGATTTAATATCTGATAGTCTTTTAATTCCACTACGGCAAAACGTCTGACTCCAAACTGTTCCATGACTCTTTGCAACTCTGCATCTGGTTGGAGTAGTGCTAACTGCATTTGCTGAATTAAAGATATATTTAGACGCTGTGCTACTACTAAAGGTGGCATCGGGGAAGGCCCCAACACTTCCACCACCCGCAAATGCTGTAATAATTCGGGAAAATCTTTCAATTCCTGTTCTAGCACTACACTATCAATCGATGCACAATCTGCCAATCCCTCAACTACCCAGCGAATTGAATGCTGATGCGAACCTGATTGTAGCATTTTGCCAAAAAAACTTTCAGGATATTTTTCTTGAGTTAATCTATGACAGAGTAAATTATAACCACTGTTAGAACCAAGGTCATTATAACAAAATGTTTTTTTTGCTAAATCTGCAAACTTTTTGATATTACTATTAGCATTGACAATTACATCTGCGTAGTAAATAGGGCGGTTGCTATATCGTGATGATTGCATTACTGGCGCAACTAATGTCTGGAATTGATTTAAAACTATTTGACTATACCGAATTAGTGGTAATCCACAAATAAAAGCTAGGTCGATTTGGTCTTCAAATAACCGAGGATCTTCTAAGGGATCACATTCACCTGGCTGTAGTTGGAATTCTGCTTTTAAAACACGACCTAAATAAGCTGCGATCGCCTGATAGAATCCGAACCAATTGGGAGCCAGATAAGATGTAATTTGCAACTTTTTTTTATAATATATAGCCATTTTTTATATAGCAGTTTCAGGCTGAAAGTTCTCCAGAATCCTTAGTTTTTCGCCGCCCTTTTTTGAGCGACGAAAACTTAGGGAAAGATAAAATTATTTTGACTAACAAAAAGCAGCGCTAGGCAGCAACAGGAGTAGCAAATCTAGCATATTTCTCTATGTAGAATTCCTTACTATTAGCGATGCCTGCGGCAACGTCAAAGACGAACGCCACCACAGAATCACGTTGTTTTAAAGCCTTTTTCCATTGGCGTAGACGAGTAAATTCCTCTGGTAGTGCAAGTACATCAGCATAGATATCACCGTCTGCTTCTGTTCCTGCTACACCGCCTTTGATCCGGGGAATTAAAGACTGAGGTATCTTTTCAATAGCTAATAAAATCGTGTTACCGTTGCGTAGTCTGCGCCCGTCGTGATGATGATCTGGATGTTTGTACTCCCAAATAATATTTCCTTTGGGATCTGCTTCTAAGACAACGCCACCTTTAAAGGCAGCCCACAAAGGAAAATGTGCCGGAATATCTAGCGTTTTCCCATTATAAAAAAGGTTGCCATTGGGTAAAAGATAAGCATATAAACCCGGTGAATATGGCAGATTCCATTGATGTACTACTTCCCCTTCTAGATTCAGAAGATATACTTCTCCTTTACCTGTGAGTGGTGTAAAAAGGGTATAACCTTTGAATACCTTGTCAGGATCATAAGCTCTTAAACCAGTACCACGGCGACGAATAGTATTTTGGTCAACTGATGCTGTTGCGATCGTCATAATTTTAAGGGTACTAAAGACTATTTTCAAACCAAAATTTGTATTGTTTTGTTGGGTTGCACTACGCTTAACCCAACCTACTTTTCTGCACTCAAAACTCAATACTTTTAATTTTTAATTGTTAAGGTGCTGGGTTCGGATATTGAGTATGAACTGAATCCAATTCAGCCAAGATATCTTTATCAAGAACTACATTGATGCTTTCTATATTCTCTTTAAGTTGTTCTAGTGTGGTAGCACCAATAATCGTACTGGCGACAAACCAACGACTCCGCACAAATGCGATCGCTAATTGTGCAGGACTTAGTTGATAGCGTTTGGCAATTTCTACATAAGCTGCTACTGCTTTGCTAACATTTGGTTTTAAATATCGTTGACCAAAGTTTTCAAATAAATTAACTCTTGCTTTCTCTGGTTTACCGTTGAGGTATTTACCAGTTAAATAGCCAAATCCCAAAGGGCTATAAGCTAGTAAAGGAACGTTTTCGTAATAAACTGCTTCTGCAAGAGCGCCATCAAAAACTCGATTGAGTAAATTGTAAGCATTTTGAATAGAAACAACTTTAGGTAATCCTAATTGTTTAGCTGCATGGCTAAATTGTGCAATGCCCCAAGGAGTTTCATTACTTAAGCCGATATAGCGAATTTTACCTGCATTTATGACATCGGCAAAAACTTCTAGTTGTTCAGTTATGGGAACTGTTTCTCCGACTTGATTAGGGTCAAAAACTGTTTGTCCAAAACGTGGTACATAACGGTCTGGCCAATGGATTTGATATAAATCAATATAGTCTGTTTGCAATCTTTTTAGACTATCATCTACAGCTTGTTTTATATTATCTCGATCAACGGCTTTAGCTCCATCACGTAGCCATTTAAAGCCGCGACCAGGCCCTGCAATTTTAGTAGCGACTATTACTTGATCTCGCTGCTGATGTTTTAACCATTCTCCAATGTAAGTTTCGGTTAAGCCATAGGTTTCAGCACTGGTTGGTACTGGATACATCTCAGCCGCATCAATGAAGTTAATCCCCTCTTTAATGGCATAATCTAGCTGCTGATGGGCTTCTTCAATAGTATTTTGCTGCCCGTAAGTCATTGTGCCAAGGCAAATTTCGGAAATTTTAAGGTCACTATTACCTAGTTGATTGTATAGCATATTTCTGGATTATTTTTTAAAATTTAATAAAGCTTTTACGCAATTGCTATTAGATAGTAAATTACTCCTTGTTCAGTAAATTATTGCTATTTGCAGAAATAATTGAGAATTATTTAAATTATACTACGTTATCTCTACTGATTTGTCGGGTTAAAAATAAATTTACAAATTTATACTCAGAATCGTTTGTCTAAATATTTTACTAGGGTTAGCGATCGCCATCCCCAATATCAACATTATAATTAGTCTAAAAACGACTATAAAAGTAGAGTATGACAATCTTACAAGTTGTAAACAAAGAGTTTTCAAAAGTTCCCGTCATTGATATTAGTACATTGGTTTCTCAAACTAGTAACTATTCTGATGTAATTGCAGACCAAATTAGACAAGCCTGCCAAGATTACGGTTTCTTCTATATCGTCGGGCATGGAGTTGATGAACAACTACAAGAGCAACTAGAACATCTCAGTCAACAATTTTTCACGCAGGATTTAGAAACTAAACTGAAGATTCCTATGGCTCTTGGTGGTAAAGCATGGCGAGGATATTTCCCCGTGGGTAACGAGTTAACATCAGGTAAACCCGACTTAAAAGAAGGTATTTACTTCGGTGCAGAACTAGCAGAAGACCATCCACTTGTAAAAGTTGGTGTACCAATGCACGGTCGAAATCTTTTTCCATCCAATATTCCTCAATTTAGAGAAACAGTGCTGGATTATATAGACTCAATGACCAAACTTGGACACACCTTAATGGCTGGTATTGCTCTAAGTTTGGGGTTAGAAAAATCCTATTTTGCTGAACGTTATACAAAAGATCCATTAATATTATTTCGGATTTTCAATTACCCTCCCAATCCATCATTATCTAAATCTGAATGGGGCGTTGGTGAACATACAGATTATGGAGTATTAACTATACTCAAACAAGATAATGTTGGTGGATTACAAGTCAAATCAAAGTTTGGTTGGATAGATGCACCTCCTATTCCTGGTTCATTCGTATGCAACATTGGGGATATGCTCGATCGCATGACACGAGGACTGTATCGTTCAACACCCCACCGCGTTCAGAACTTATCAACAAGTCATCGCCTTTCGTTCCCGTTCTTCTTTGATCCCAATTTTAACGTTGAAGTCAAACCCATTGAACTGAACGACATAGTAGTGAATGATGATAAAAGCGATCGCTGGGATAAAGCCAGTGTCCACGAATTTCGCGGGACTTATGGCGATTATCTTTTGAATAAAGTCTCTAAAGTATTTCCAGAACTACAACAAAAAGTGCTTTAGAGAGTCTAAATTAACTTTGATAAGGACGCGGTAATTGGCGCAGTTGATGAGCCGTATCCAATTCACTATTATTTTTTCTGCCATATCCCCAACCCAAAAGGCGACGATATTCACCCATGATGCCACTTTCAATTAAATCATCCTCATTGACTTCAATATCAGTATGAGATTGCGGCGCAACATAGAGTGCATCCGCAGGGCAATATGCCTCACACATGAAACAAGTTTGACAGTCTTCCTTGCGGGCGATCGCAGGTGGCTCGTTAGGTACGGAGTCAAAGACATTGGTAGGACAAACTTGGACGCACAAATTGCAATTGATACATAGTTTATGGCTGACAAGCTCGATCATAATATACTCCTGCTACAACTTTGATACAGTAGGTGTGGTTTGAGTGGTAATTACTGGTGGTGTAGCAATCGCATCCGTAATCCAATCACGCCTCACCCAAAGCTTATCTAAGCCACCTGTTGCTTGGTAATAACGCTGATTTGGATCGGTTTCGGGATAGTCTATGCGAATATGTTCGCTGCGCGTTTCCTTGCGATGTAACGCGCTAAAATATGCCCATCGTGCTACAGCCGTTAAAGCAGCCGCTCGCCGAGAAAATTCCACATCGCGCACTGTATCTTGTTTCGGGTTCCCTTGTACTTGCTGCCACAGCGTTTCTAATTTGGCGAGAGAATCCAAAAGTCCCTGCTCAGAACGCAAGTAATTCTTCTCCAAAGGGAACATCTGGGCTTGTACACCGCGCACGATCGCCTCGCTATTAAATGTTTCAGAAGTGGGTGAGGATGACGATGAACTACGCCCCGCCAAAGGCGATGGCGTTCCGCCCACCGTAGGCGATCGCAATCCCACTTTACCAGCAGGACGCGCAACCCTTTCATTTGCATGAGCGCCCAGACTCTTAGCAAAGTCTGCTGCTCCAACTCCAGCCCATTGCCCTGTAGAGATTGCCCAGGCAGCATTGGGGCCACCACCTCCAGAAGCTAAACCGGCTAAAAACTCCCGCGATGCTGCATCACCGGCAGCATAGAGGCCAGGAACCTTTGTAGCGCAATTATCACTCACAATCCGAATCCCACCCGTACCACGGACTGTACCCTCTAAAACAAGTGTTACAGGCACTCGTTCTGTATATGGGTCAATACCAGCTTTTGTATAGGGTAGAAAAGCGATGAAATGAGACTTTTCAATCACTGCTTTAACTTCCGGTGTGGCTCGATCTAAACGAGCATAAACGGAGCCTTTCAGGAGGGCATTAGGGAGGAATGATGGATCGCGACGACCATTGGTATAGCCACCCAGATCATTGCCTGCTTCATCGGTATAACTAGCCCAGCCAAAGGGAACACCCCTGGTTACAGTGGCATTGAAAGCCGTCGAAATTGCATAGTGATTGGAAGCTTCCATACTAGAAAGTTCGCCGCCGGCTTCTACTGCCATCAGCAATCCATCACCTGTATTGGTATTGCAACCTAATGCTTTACTCAAGAATGCACAACCGCCATTGGCTAAGACTACTGCACCAGCACGAACGGTATAAGTACGATGATCTTGCCTCTGCACCCCTCTTGCTCCAGCTACTGAGCCGTCGTCAGCCAATAAAAGCTCTAGAGCCGGACTTTGATCGAAAATCTGCACACCAACACGCAAAAGGTTTTTGCGAAGTACGCGCATATATTCAGGGCCATAATAACTCTGACGAACAGATTCCCCATCTTCAGTTTTAGGGAAACGATAGCCCCAACTTTCCACTAAGGGCAAACTCAGCCAAGTTTTTTCGATAACACGCTCGATCCAACGTAAGTTAGCGAGGTTTTTTCCTACGCGATAACGCTCCGATAAAACTTTGTCCCAATTCTCTGGAGACGGAGCCATGATGCCGTTACCACTAGCAGCAGCTGCGCCACTCGTACCCAGAAAACCTTTATCAACAATAATGACTTTGACACCTTGAGATGCTGCTGCCCAGGCTGCCCAGGCTGCGGCAGGGCCACCACCAATTACCAGTACGTCAGCAGTTAATTGTAGTTCATTTTCACTATGGACTGCTAGCAATTCCCTTTCCTCAATAAGTTTCTACAGTACGGCAGAATTCAGGAGTCAGAATTTAGAAGCGCTCCGATTTTTCGCGGCGTTTCTGTATCAGGCAAATTCATACATTCAATCAGCAACGCTCACAAAATTAATAAACAGATGTCAATAATTTATCGATCGCAGCGCGAAACGCCGTTGCTGCACCAGCACTCATATCACGAGGGGCGCAGATGCGATTTCTCAAATATGCGAAAGTAATAGCACCCACAGCAGCGAATAGGGGATCAACACTACTATTTTTACCACCAGTCCTTCCACCCGGTAAAGTTGCACTATTAGCATGAATGAGATAATCAGCTAGTTGTCGCAAATGAAAATCAACAGCGTCCTTAACTGTGGTAAAATCACCGTCTGCTGCTAAAGCTTGGACTCCAGAATTTTTGATAACATCTGCGATCGCAACTTCCCGATTATCGCTCAATCTCTCAGCTGCTTCGGCTCGATATTGAATTTTCTCACTATCTGCCACATCTAAAGGTAAAGGATTTCCAATCGGTTCTACACCCCATCTGCGACGCAACAATAAATTATTGGTGATATTATCCGATTTAACACGATGATAAGCAGGACGCTGATTAAGTGCATCAAACCAAGCATTAATTCGAGGAAAGCGAGGATTTCCTTTGAGGTGGTATCCCCGATACACAGGTAAATTAGCCGCCAATCTATCTAGATGGGGGCTATACAGAATGTCTACTAAGCTAAATGTACTGACAAAGTAGGAGCCAGGGTATTTAGCTAAAGCTTGCTCAAGTTCATCTAACTTAGCCTCAAAAGCTGCTTGCAAGTTTGCCAACTCATCAGCATCTACAGGAGTTTCTCTCAGGAATTTGTAAGCAATCTCTTTAAAACCGTTAGTCTCAGCTTCTTCAACCAACTGCCTAGCAACAGCGTTTTCCTCTGGATTTTCCGGCAATAATGCTGGATGTGGAAACCTTTCTTCTAAAGCCAAGAGAATATCTTTGGATTCATATACTAAGTTCCCCTCAATTTTTGCTGCTGGGACAAGGGTTGTGGGAACTAGGTCAGTGTACCATTTAGGTTTATTAGTTAAATCAATAAACTCCGTTGCAAAGGGAATTTCCTTTTCTTCCAGAGCAAACCAAACTCGTTCGCAGAAAGGACACCAGGAATTAGTATCTCGATAAAGCAAGACTAGCGGTTCTGTATTTGGGGGAAGTTTATGTAAACTGCTGGGTATTGGTGCAGTAGAAGGAGATTGTCCTGTCCTCTTTACCCTACGCGCAGAGGTATTTTTTCTAGCAGTTTCTAAAACTTCTTCCCAAGTTGACACTGTGTTTTGAATAGACATTTTTTACCTCACTTTACTAGGAATGCCGGAAAACACAAATAACTGTTGCTCTTTAGGTGCAGCCAAGTTTTCACCAAGGTATCGATGAAGACCAACACCCATATCTCCCGTGGCGGTAAGCTTGAAATTTACTTCTTCAAATCCAGATGCACTTAAAATTTTTCGTACATTGTCAGAGTAAGTAATACCGTTAGAGTGTCCACGAGTCCAAATGACAAAAGCACCCGGTTTACTCAGAAAACTCAGGTTATCTAGTAAGCGATTGAGTTCAGCTTCCTCAGCTAGATTGCCAAAGACACCACACACAATCACGATATCTGCTGGTACTGCTCCTACATAGTTAGTGGCAAGAGTTGCATCACCATTGATAATCTCAATTTGCTTGGCTAAACCCAAAGACTCTATAGTTGCTCGTCCGCGCTCAACTAAATTTGAATTTATTTCAACCAGTCGTGCGGAAACATCCTTCGCACGGGGGTGATTTTTTAAAGTTCCTAGTAAATCTCGTCCATCACCCGCGCAAACACTCACTATTCGGATAGCGCCATCTGGTGAGGCATTCAAGCTGTAAGCAATATATTCCTGCACGATTTCTAGACGCTGCTGCAATTTTGGCTCAGTGTCGTATAGATCGTGCCATTCATACCAATCTTTTGGCATAAGGAGTGATTCCCGTTTGATGCACACTGTGTAATCACAAACTACGGTTAGTTTATCAATTAACTGTAATTTGATGAAGGCAGATTATCATAGACACTCATATAAAATCAAGTCTTGTTCCGTATAATTACCTTCAATGGAGTATTAATACGTGCTTCTTTGTATAATAAATAGCTATAAAACAAAGACTAACCTGGTAAAAGAAAAAATGAATTTACAGCATCTCAAGTGGACTAAAAATGTAAGACCTGCTGATGGTGGGTATGCCTACTCTGAATTCAAAGTTTCTGAACTATTCAAGTTAGCTTGGAAAGACGATGAAGCCAATGCCAATCGACCAGATGGATTAAAACTGGATGATTGATATAGTAGCTGTAAATTAGGGACTTCCAAGAAATAAATTATTCCAAGAAACGAACCACAGAGACAAGGCAGCGCGGTCTTGGGGGTTTCCCCCATGAGCGACTGCCGCGCAGAGAACGCAGAGAGAAGAAATAGAGAGAGTTTTTGCCTCAGTTTTGGAACATTTTTTTATTTGGAAGTCCCTTAGTGAATGAAAAAGTTACTCATAAATCTCGCACCAAGGGATCAATCAATTGATCAGGGATTCGGTTACGTTCAATATAAACATTAATTTCATCTTAATGATCGCTGTAATAACTCAACGCATCAAACACTTGTGCCAGGGCTAGATGAGGCAAACCTTGGGGAATTTATTCAGGAGATACACCCATACGCCAAGTTTCAACGATCGCCCTAACAGATGTACGAGTTCCCTTGATAATTAGCTCACCACCTAGAATACGCTCGTTTTTGACAACGTAAAGATGTTCTGTTGCTTGAACCATAGATATGAATATCTTGAGAACTTTCCTAGATGATAATTGTACCGATTCTGTCAAGAAGTCACAAACTACTGTTAATTTATCAATTAAATGTATTTAATGTCTGAAAGCAGGTATTATAAGAATTTATAAGAAATCAAGTCTTAATTCTTTTAGCTGGATGGGAAATGCGTTTAATCCGGTTAGATAGACTTTATGAAACAGGCGTAACTATTGATTCTAATTAAGACCGCCATGAACCCTAGTTTTTTAACTGCCCATACTCCAACCACGATCGCTATTGTTGGCGGAGGTTTTAGTGGTTCTCTAGTTGCTACCCACCTATTGAAAACTGCCAGTCAACCCCTCACCATTAAACTGATTGAGCGTAGCGATCAAATTGGCAAGGGAATCGCCTACAGCACCGATACCAACTGTCATTTGCTGAATGTATCGGCAGGCAACATGAGTGCATTTGCCCACGATCCGGGGCACTTGTTACGTTGGCTTCAGCACAACCGTGATGAGTTAATAGCATTTTTTTCAGAAGAAGTCAATGCCAGTACCTTCATACCTCGTAAGGTTTATGGTTTATACATTCAATCGGTTTTAGCAGAAGCAGAAGCCACAGCACCCAGTGATGTGCGACTAGAACGCTTCACCGATGAAGTGGTAGGGGTAAAGCCTGAAGAAAAAGGCGCAATGATTTCTCTACGTAGTGGTCGCTGTTTTGCCGCAGACAGAGTTGTGTTGGCATTGGGAAACTCACCTTCTGCACCCCCCGCTATTCAAAACCCAAACAGTAATGATGAAAGTTATCTGCGGAATGCTTGGTCAGCCGATGCCCTAGCAGACCTTGATGCTGATGCGCCTGTGTTGCTAATTGGTACGGGACTAACGATGGTGGATATGGTTTTATCTCTGAGCGATCGCCAACATCGAGGTAAAATTTATGCTGTGTCCCGACGAGGATTATTTCCCCTCAAACATCAAGCGGCTCAACCTTATGCCTGCTTCTTAACGCTAGAAAATTCACCAAAAAGTGTGCGCGACTGGTTGCATCGCCTGCGTGCTGAGGTGGAAATTGCGGCTATCCAAGGCTACGACTGGCGAGCAGTAATTGATTCTCTGCGTCCACTGAATCAGAAAATCTGGCAAAAACTACCAACTGAGGAACAGCAACGTTTTTTGCGTCATCTAACACCCTACTGGGACGTGCATCGTCACCGCATTGCCCCAAGAGTGGCAGATATTGTAACTGAAATGCTGGATTCTGGTCAACTCACCATTGCCGCCGGGCGGATTCGAGAATATCAAGCTTTGCCGGATGGTGTGGCAGTGACCGTCTGCCAGCGCAAGACCCAAACTAATAATATCTTGCATGTCCACCGAGTGGTGAATTGTACAGGGGTAGCAGCAGATTATCGCCGATCGCCTCATCCTTTGATTACTGATTTGCGATCGCAGAAATTAATTCGCCCCAATGCCATCGGTTTAGGACTAGATACAGATACCCACGGTGCTTTATATGCAGCAGACGGTAACGTTTCGACGCTGTTTTATACCTTGGGAACTCCGCGCAAGGGTGACTTGTGGGAAACTATCGCCGTTCCAGAATTACGGGGACAGGCGCAAGAATTATCTAAGGCGTTGTTGCAGTCGCTACCAGTGCGTGTGCGGACTATTCCGACGATGCCTTTGTTAAGCGAGCGCAGTGCAGAGATACCGCAGTCAACTTTCCTATTCCGGCAATTTTTTGACCCTGTAACTAGTAGTTATACTTATTTAATTGGCGATCGGCAGACAGGAGATGCTGTTCTAGTTGACCCTGTATTAGAGCAAGTTGACCGCGATTTGGAATCATTGGATGAATTGGGATTAAAGCTACGCTACTGTCTAGAAACCCACCTCCATGCCGATCACATTACAGGGGCAGGCAAACTTAGGCAACGAACAGGCGCTCAAGTAATCGTTCCCCAGAATACTGCTGTGACAAAAGCCGATCGCTCCCTTGTGGGTGGCGAAATCCTAGAGGTGGGATCGGTAATCATCGAAACAATTTTTACACCAGGACACAGCGCCAGTCACATAGCATATTTGGTGAACAAAACCTATTTGTTAACTGGTGATGCCTTATTTATTCGTGGTTGTGGACGTACAGATTTTCAAGGAGGTGATCCTGGAACTTTATACGATGTGGTGACACAACGCTTATTCACCTTGCCAGATGATACTTTGGTATATCCTGCCCATGACTATAAAGGACGTACAGTTTCTAGCATTGGCGAAGAAAAACGGCTTAATCCCAGATTTAGCGAACGCAGTCGTAGTCAATTCATTACCATCATGAATAATCTCAAATTGAGTTATCCCCAGAAGATGAATGCAACAGTACCTGCGAATGAATACTGTGGTGATTTTATCCCCCAAGAAAGCTTAGACCAGGCTACGAGTTCGGCAACAGATGAAGAACAAAAACAAATAGAACTCACAGTCATGACTAATACAGAAATCTACAATGATTACTTTGCTATGTATATCTAGTGTTCTGCCAACCCAAAAATAACGGGTGAAGGTCAAAAGAGGCAGGGGAGCAGGGGGCAGGGTAGCAAGGGGGAAAACACCAGACGAGCTTGTACTCCGCCCCAGTAAGAGCGCCCTTTATGGCGGGGCTTCATACCCATGTTCCGCTCCGCTCCACGGCTCCAGGTCAGGGCTTGCTCCCCAAGCTTTGAGCGCCCTGCCCCTCCGCTTCTTCGGTGAGGAGCGGGGAAAGGGTTTTTTCTGTTTCTCACATTTACTTCTCTTCAGCAAAATTGATTAGTTCATGAACACTATGTACAGATTTAAATGATTCAAGGAATTAGCCACATTACCTTCATTGTGAGAGACTTAGAGAGGATGACAAAATTCCTCACATTCATATTTGACGCCAAAGAAGTTTATTCTAGCGGTAACCAAACTTTCTCTATCTCGAAAGAAAAGTTCTTTCTCATAGGTGGTTTATGGATTGCTATTATGGAGGGTGAGGCTCTACCAGAGAAAACCTATAATCATGTGGCTTTTAAAATAACTGAAGAGGACTACGAACTTTACGCAGCTAAAGTTAGAAATTTTGGGCTTGATATGAAGGACGGTCGGAGCCGTGTGGAAGGTGAAGGACGTTCCTTATATTTTTACGACTACGACAATCATTTGTTTGAGTTACACACAGGTATTCTGCATCAGCGTTTGCAAAGGTATCACCAGATATAAATGTTCTGGTAGTTCTAAGAGGATGTTTTAAAAGTCCCCTTGTAGGTATAGGTATGAAAAGTTTTGCAAAAGCGATCGCTCACGTTTTTTATAACTCTTATCTGTTCGTTTCTGATTCTCAATAAAAACCTAATTTTAGCGAAAATAATAAGAGCTAATTTGTCAAGTATATCTGAAACTTCAATGCTCAATATACTTGTAGAAGAAGCGTTTCAGCATTATTAAGAAAGATGCGACAAGGGAAAAACTATGAATAAAAGTTGGGTTTTGGCAGTTCATCATTTAACGCCCAGTTTCCTATCTCTTGAATTTTGTAATCTACCGGATCGTGAAGAGTGAACGTGCGGAGATTACGCCAATAGCGGTCAAAGCCATATTTTGCATTAGTAGCGCGTGCGCCCATAACTTCAAAGATCCGGTTGGTAATGTCTAAACCGACTCTAGTGGCAACGACTTTGGCAGTAGCGACACTAAGCGCACATTCTCCCCGTTGTTTTGCGGTAAGTGACCATTCCGATTCCCAAGCTGCTTGTAGTAATTCTCCCGCCTGCTCAGTTAGATACACGGCTGCTTGGAGATCAACCCAGATTTTGCCATAGTGCTGAAGAATGTAAGGATCTTTGGTTGCACTCTCTACACCTGATGTCACCCAAGGTTTTGTATTAGTGCAAGTATATGTTTTAGCAGCTTCAAATGCTCCTTGTGCAATTCCCAGGTAGATATTAGCAAGATTCAATTGAGTTAAGCAGGCGCGAATAGTGTTGAAGGGTTGACTGGGTTTTTCTCTACTACCAATAATTTCGTCAGGATACACCAACACATTTTCAAAAGTAACGCTACCACTATCTGTTTGACGTTGCCCTATATTATCCCAATCATGATGAACAGTAACGCCTTGCCGTTGGGTGGGAATTACCAAAATATTCAATTCACCAGTTTCTTGATGAATGGCACTAATCGGCAATATATCCGAGTCTTGAGAGCCAGAGCAAAAGCTTTTAATGCCGTTGAGGCGGAAATAATTATTTTCTGGTATCAGAGTAGTTCTTTTATCTAATGGGTTAAGGGCATTACACCAAAACCAATTGTTGTGAATAGTTTCTGAGTAATATCGCTGTTTTTGCTGTGCTGAACCAAAGATATGAGGAATTACTACACCTAGATGGTGGTAAGAAAAGACGTGAGCAATAGAACTATCAACCTTGGCAAACTCGCGGGTAATTTGCATAACGGTAATCCAGTTTTGCCCTAAACCACCATATTCTTTGGGTACTATCAGTTTCAGTAAGTTGCTTTGGCGCAAGCGATCGCGTTCATGTTTTGGTGTTCCCCCTTTGGCATCACGCTCGACAGCAGTCTGGGCAAATTCCTTTGCTAAAGACTTAGCTACATCAAGATAATTTTGAGACTCTTTCGTTTCGATTAATTGCATACTTTACAACTTCTCCTACTAGTTTTGTTGGGATAAATAACTATAAAATTTGGTATAAAGCTCTTAATTTACAGGGTTTTGATATGACTACAATACTAATAAAAATATAATTACATATTTTAAGTAATAAGGCAAGTTTAAATTAAATTAATTTTGATAAAGCTATAGGTTATTAGTGCAACATAAAACAATATTTCCTTGAAAACCAAAAACAAAAAATATTATTTTAATCTACTTGTTTTTCAAGAAAATGTATGCAATATTAATAAGTTGAATCAAATAATCTACTTTAACTGGATAAGTAAACAGTAGATATTTAATGATGGGCAAAATAGTCTGATTTTTGTCTAAAACTCAAATATTTTTACAGATAGATATTTCCTTAACAAATAGACCAGCTTGTATAGGGATTATATTTTTGTAAAAACAAGTTTTTTCTCTACCGAAATATGCAGATTAAAATGCCAGATATTCACTGATATATCTGGGATTACAACATTACAACGATATAATTGCAAATTTTCGAGTGTTAGAGTAAGTCAATTTTTTTCAGGGCTAGCCATAATCTTTTAGCTTGATAAGTCATTGAAATATCTAATGACTTGCACTAAATTTTTCAAATCAAAAAGGTGAGAAGTGATAGAAATGTTCAATCGTTTATTTCATAATTTATTCATGGAATCGATGATTTTGGGGGCTACTTTGCTAGCCAGCACATCAGCTCATGCTGAAAACAGGAATTTAGTGACTGTAACTCAAACTCAAACAAATATACCAACTGCATTGGCGCAGCCCGCCGTAGGCATCGCCAATTTTGAGAACAGTTTTTCGGAAACAACCATCGCACAAACGCCTAAAACTCCTGCAATCAATAATGATGCAAGCGGACAACAGACAAACAGTATGTCTCAGGTAACTTCTGTATCTCAGTTTTCAGATGTGCAGCCAACTGATTGGGCATTTGGCGCACTTCAGTCTTTAGTTGAGCGTTATGGATGTATTGCGGGTTATCCAAATAGCACTTATCAGGGAAACCGCGCTATCACTCGCTATGAATTTGCAGCAGGCTTAAATGCTTGTTTATCTCGGATCAATGAGCTAATTGCAACAGCTACATCTGACTTAGTTACCAAACAAGACTTAACTACTGTACAAAGATTGCAAGAAGAATTTACTCTTGAACTAGCAACTTTACGGGGTCGCGTTGATAATCTAGAAGCTAGGACTGCGGAACTAGAAGCAAATCAGTTTTCAACAACTACAAAGCTTTCTGCGGAAGCCATCTTTGTGATTACGAATGCCTTTCAAGGCACAGTTAATGGTGATAACACAGTTTTTCAAGATAGAGTTCGCCTCGTTTTCAAAACTAGCTTTACAGGTAAAGACACTCTAAATACTCGTTTAAGTACTGGAAACACAAATATTTTGCAGCTTCCTGGTGGTTCAGCCGAAGGTTTGCAAACCTTCAATCTTGCTCCTAGTAACAACAGCCTATCCGTAGATTGGCTTTCTTACTATTTCCCAGTTGGCAACAAAATCGATGCTTATATAGGAGCCGTGAACGGAGTATTTTTTGATTTTATTCCTACTCTGAGTCCTTATCTCGATAGTGCCACAGGCGGCGGTCGCGCTTTGACAGAATTTGCTTCCTCTAGTCCTATCTACCGTATTGGTGGTGGTGCTGGTGGAGGATTCAATTATCGATTAAGTGACCAATTGGTATTGAGCTTGGCTTACTTAGCAGGAGATCATGCCAATCCTCAGCCAGATAGCGGTTTTTTTAACGGTCAATATAGCGCATTTGGACAAATAGCATGGAATCCCAACAATAACTCTGGTATTGGTTTGACTTATGTAAATGCCTACCAAAATCGGGGAGGAATATTTGACCTGGGTAGTGGTTTTACACTTGTCGGAACAGCTCAAGCCAATACTCCATTTGACCGGACGATTACCAACTCCTACGGAGTAGAAGGTTTCTATAAATTTAATCCTCGATTTGCCGTGAATGGGTTCTTTGGCTACACTAACGCCAAGAATCTAGCAGGGAGTGGTAGTGCAGATATTTGGTACTATGCTCTGGGATTGGCATTCCCAGATTTAGGTAAACAAGGCAATCTTGGTGGTGTTATTGTAGGTGCAGAACCTTATCGAGGTGGTAATCCTGAACCTGCAAACGATTTATCCTTACATATTGAAGGCTTTTACAAATATCAGTTCACAGATAACATTGCCATCACTCCTGGCGTAATTTGGATAACGGCTCCTGCTCAAAACAATGACAATCAAGATGCGGTAATTGGCACTGTCAGGACAACCTTCACGTTTTAAATCATCTCAGCAACGTTACAAATTTTGGCGTTGCTGATTGAGTATGTGAATTTGCTTGATGCAGAGAGTAAGATTTGAGAATGTTTTCATTTATTTAGATCACACTTCTATATTCTTCTCTCCGCCTTTGCCTAAGATAACAAATATAGATATGAAAGCTAAATTACGAATTACGAATTATTTTAACGCCCTTCACGATTCAAGCTCAGGGGTTGTTCTTCAACTAGTGGCAGCACATCCTGCCAAAGGCTAATTCCGTCGTATAATCCTGGAGCCATTAAGAATACTTGAACCCAAAGGATATTGAACCACCAGTAAAGCCCTTGGATAATATTTTCCTGACCTACCAGAGATACTGTCAGCAGATACAATAAGACCGAAATTATTAAACTAGCAATAGATGCAACTATGCCTTTTGTAGGCTGTGACAACTCTGTGAAAGGCCACATATTGAATTGCCAAACAAATCCTAAACCAACAGTTGTCCAAATAGCTGCAAAGGTTGGGCCTGTTGTTGTTGTAAATAAATCCAGTCCTACCTGTTTGAGGAATAATTCTGTAATCAGAGTGAGTAACAAAATAATACCTGTATGGAGTAACCCCAGACGTGGCATTCCTAATTCCAATTTGTTCAAAGGCCAACGTTCAAAGAAACTCCCAAACACTGTCGAACAAGGATACCAATACCAAGGAATGTAAAACGGTTGAAGTCCCCACATTTGCGGCAAAAAAGTGAGGGCAGGGGCTATAAAGAAGATGGCAAAAAAGATATTGAGAAAGCCGCTAACTGGATGCCAGTTGCGTACTTTTTCAGTAGTGACAATTGTGTTGTCAAAGAAGAATAAACTGGCAGCTGCGGCAATAATTGCTGTTTGCCCCCACAAACCAACAGATGTATCAGTGAGAATTGGTTTTGCAGAGATGAATTTCCAAGCTTCTCCAGTTATGTAAACTAGTGCCAACAAAACTACTAAATTCACTGTTCCTCGTCCAATTCGGGTGGAGGAAAAGCGAGAACCTGGATAGCCGTTCAGGGAAAAACCTAAATGCCACCACCAAACAAAGCATATAGTGATATAAGTCAGCTTTGTTCCCACATTCAGTTGAATAATTTGACCAAAAATGAGTTCAAAAATATAGCTAATGACAGCAATTACAGCAATAAAAAACAGCCCTTTAAATGGCTGACTTTTCCAAATGCTTCGCCTCTGGATTGGGTTTGCAGCGCTCATATTATCAACTTGAATAATGTTGGATTTATCAAGGGCAAAGCATTTAAGTAAATATTATTTCTGAATGCTTCGCCCCAATAGAAAATGCGGCAATTACAGCCAAGGATGGCGTGGGGGATAGACACCATTGAGGAAGTAGTTGCCAACAGCGTAGTATTTCCAACGGACGGGATCGTGGAGTGTGTGAGCGCGGGCATTTCGCCAGTGGCGATTGTAGTTGAATTGCTCCAATGTGGATTTAGTACCTGCTAGTTCAAATAACTTGTTGGTAGCTAGTAATGCTGCTTCCGTCGCCAATGCTTTGGCTTCCGCAACTGCGATCGATGCTTCAACTACTTTGGGTTCTTCTAAACCTGACTCGTTGGCAATGTCGATAAACTCACCAGCACGTCGCAGCAATGCTTCAGCAGCGTGAACTTGAATTTGGACATTGCCTAAGTTATAGAGCGTCAGAGGGTCTTCGTATCCCTTTTCTAAATTGCTGTCAACCCAAGGGCGCGTATGGTTGCGGACAAAGTAGATGGTGTCACGGACTGCGGCTTTAGCTATTCCCACGTCTACGGCGGCTTGGATGATTTGCGCGATCGCACCCATTGGTGTTGCCCTCTCAAAGGATAAGTAGTGCGGAATTACATACTCGGCCTTAACTTTCACATTTTCAATAATGGTAGTACCGCTAGCAGTGGTACGTTGTCCAAAGCTCGTCCAGTCATCAAGTAGGGTCAATCCTGGGGCATCTCTTTCGACAAATGCCACCACTGTCTTACCATCTGGATTGCTGGCAATTACAGGAACCCAATGTGCTAGTAATGCCCCAGCAGAGTAGTATTTACGTCCATTGAGTACGTAGTCAGAACCATCTGGTTCTAACTTTGTCTGCACATCAGTAACAGACTTAGTGCCGATTTCCGAGAAGGCGTTACCGAACCGTTTACCTTGTAGAACCAAATCAAAGAAGAATTTCTTCTGCTCATCTGTGCCATCCAAGCGAACTGCTTCCACCATGTAGAGGTGGTTTTGGGGAATTTGACCAAGGCTAGAGTCGGCTTCGGCAATGATTTTAACTACTTCTGCCAAGGTGGCACTTGATACAAAAGCACCGCCATACTCTTTCGGGACTGTGATTCCCCACAATCCGCTCTGTGAGAACTTTTCTACTTCTTCAGCAGGTAAACGCCGATTTTGGTCGCGTTCTGAGTCTCCCTTGGCAAACTCAGCTGCTAGTTCGTGGGCGATCGCGATCGCTTCTTGATCATCCCGGATAATATGCGCCTTCTGTTCAGTATTAATTACTGATGTCATAACATAGCTCCTTCTTGATTGTGATTAAATAACTGACAGTAGGAATTAGAGTTTGAAAGTTATTTTGCGTAACTTCTAACAAATTGAATCTGAATTTTTGTAGGGAGGGGCTTAACCATTGAACGATTTACCAGTTAAAGCCCGGATAAATTACACAACTACTTACATAAGTAGTAAACTCTCAATAATCAACTACACCACAACTAATTCATCGGCTGAACGACGATTAGCTTTCAATTCGCGCACAATTGGTATTACTGTCTTACCAAATGCTGGCAAATCATCTGTGTAGTGTAAGAAGCCGCCAAGAATTAAATCAACTCCCACTTCATGGAACTGGCGAATCTTTTCAGCTACTTGTTCAGCCGTACCAATCAAGCCTGACCGGAAGCCATCGTTATACTGCACTAAGTCTTCAAAATTGGAATTCGCCCACATTCCCTGACCTTCACGACTAGAAGATCCCGCCTGTTTCACCGCTTCGCCAAATCCTTTCACCGCCTCTACATCAGCCTGGGCAATAATATCGCGCAATACTTCATGGGCTTCTGCTTCCGTATCTCGCACGATGATAAAGGAATTCAGACCAAACTTAATTTTGCGTCCTTCAAGACTCGCTAATGCAGACACTTCTTCAATCTGCTCTTTCACACCTTCTATGGTGTTACCATTCATGAAATACCAATCAGATACCCGGCCAGCCATGCGCCGTGCAGCCTTGGAGTTACCACCTTGGAATATCTCCGGGTGTGGATTCTGATTAATTGGTTTAGGCTTCACCCAACCGCCGTTAATACGATAAAAGTCGCCCTTAAAGTGAAACTCATCCTCAGTCCACAAACCCTTGAGAACGCGGATAAATTCCTCTGAACGACGATAGCGTTCGTCATGGTCTAACCAATGTTCACCATATATAGTGAATTCATCTTTGAACCAGCCGCTAACTACATTCAGAGCAAACCGACCGTTAGAGAGAAAATCAATACTTGCACCCATTTTGGCAACTACTCCCGGATGCCACAATCCAGGGTGAACTGCTGCAATTAGCTTTAATTTCTTGGTGACCGGAGCTAAGGCTGATACGGTTGTTAATGCCTCTAGCTGGTACTCAGCGCCGTAGCTGGCGATAAATCTGGCTTGTGCTAGAGCATATTCAAACCCGACTTCTTCAGCTGTTTGAGCCAGTTGAGCATTGTATTCGTAAGTCCAATCTGTCCGTTGGGGAATTTTACTTACTACTAACCCCCCGCTAACGTTGGGAATCCAGTATGCGAACTTAATATCTACCATAATTGTACGTTTGTAATTGAAACTGCTTGGTTATTTGTCTAAGTTTGCAATTGAAGCAAAAAAGCCTAATTTGTCATCGCTAACAAATCAGCTAAAACTTAATCGGGCAAAATTTTAGTCAAAATCGAAAGCTTGAGAGCGGCTGGAAAGTACTCTGAGTTCAGAAGTAGACAATCTCAGGATTGGATGGTGGTAATATACCATAACCCGATCGCACTACCGTAGTTTTTTGATGAATCAGACTTTATCACAACAATTTTTCCGATGTCGTGATTCGATATACTTAAATTCCATTTCACTATTCCAAAATGGAATATAGCCCAATTTCTCTTGGTGTTTAATTATTATTTTATACTTGGTGGTTATCACCTTTATGGAGTCAGAGTAAGCAGAAATACAGAACTCGACAAAGTATCGCTACTATTCCAAATCGTAATACGCAACTGCTTTTTAAATGTAATCTGCAACTATACACAGCAGAAATAAATGTGGTAGGGTGAACTACTAGACTACGGTAAACAGATAAAGTTACCGTTTTTAGTGTAGAGCTAGTAAAAAAAAGGCACAGGTAAAATATTTATGCCACTTCAGTTTGGAATCTGGTCGCCGGTCTGTGGTGGATGGTTGCGAGTTGTCAACCATGAGGCTAATTTATCTACACAAGATTTGGTAAAGCTGGCAGTTCAAGCAGACGAATTAGGTTATCACTTCTATTACATTCCTGAACATTACTTAAATGCAGTTCATGGGCCTAACTATAATGTCGCTGACGCCTGGATTACAGCAGCTTTAGCAAGTTTGAACACCAAAAATATCAAGATTGTTGCAGCTATACAACCTGGTTTTAAACTGCCTGCGGTCGTTGCCAATTTGAGTGCAAACATTCAAAATCAACTCAGTAACGGCAGATTTGCTCTCAGTGGTATTGCAGGTTGGTGGAAATTAGAAGTAGAAAGCTATGGAGATATTTGGCTACCTCACAGCGATCGCTACGCACGATTAGAAGAGTACATTGATGTAATCAAGGGGCTGTGGACAGTCGAAGACTTTAATTATGTTGGTAAATATTACACTATTAAGGATGGTATTCTCGCAGATAAGCCTATACCAACACCACCCATTTTTATTGCTGGTGAATCAGATCGGGCAATTAATCTAGCGGCTCGTCTGGGAGATTATTTATTTATCAATGCTGATGAGCCACAAAAAACGGCAGCATTGGTGCAAAAAGTGAAAAGATTGGCTAGCGATCGCTACGGGCGTAAGATTAAAGTGGCAATGAGTGCATTTGCGATCGTTCGTGAACATACAGCCGAAGCCGAAGCCAGATTAGAAGCAATTTATCGTTCTGCCGATCGGCAGCAGATCGAGTACTTTCAAGAGCAAATCGATCCTAACGTAGTTGCCCATAACAAACTAGATATCAGTCAAACCATTGAAGCCAATCTCGGTTTATCTGCTCAACTCGTTGGCGATCGCTATACGGTTATTAACCGCCTGAAAGAATACGAAGCGGTTGGCGTTGACTTAATAGTACTGAAATTTGAATCTATGTTGGAAGACACTATTCGCTTCCATAAACTAGTGATTGCCGAATATACACAGCAGAAGAGCTTAATTCCGTTGTAATTAAAAATCTTGCCTTACCCTAGCATGAACAAGATTAAACTCGAAGATATTACCCTAAATCACCTCAAAATTTTAAAAGCAGTAGATGACTGTGGTAGCTTCTCTAAAGCAGCACAAAAGTTAGGGTATAGCCAAGCATTAGTTAGTAAAAAAGTCAAGCAAATAGAGGATTATTTCGGAGTAATTCTGCTAAATCGTTCTCCTGGCTCTATATGCTTGACTAATAAAGGCAAGAAATTGATTTCTCAGACAATTAATGTAGTAGAAACTGTAGAAAATCTCCAAGAAGAATTTCAAGCCACATTTAGTGCTGAAGGCGAAGATTTGATATTGGGGGCTACTAATTTAATTTTAGAAGTCTGGCTAAAACAATATACACAGCGATTTCAGCTTTGTTTTGCAGGAAGAAATATCAAAGAGATAACTGTTAAAAATAGCATATTTTTCTCAAATCCTCAAGTTATAGAGATGGATCTGTTACTCAACAGTTGCTCTGGATATAAGGAAGAACACCACTGTACTAGATTAACAACTCATAAAATGCTCCTTGTCTCCTTTGGGGCAAGTAAATATCTCAATGAAAATAGCTTAGTTAAAATAAATGATATTGATCTAGCTGATATTGTCCTTTTAGATGAGGTTCATCAGGAACTATCTAAAAATGGGTTTTTGATGAATAAATTAAGCGGTGTAAAGATACTAAATAATTATCAAGATGTCCTCAAATATGCTTCAGAAAATCAAAACTTTACTATTTTACCTGATTTTTGTCAAGCTAATATAATATCTCAATACAAAGTATTAACTCTGACTATTCAAGATATTAATGAATATGGCATTTATCTTCATGTTCCTCGCTTTAGTGAACTGTTAATATCCGCAGAGAGTTTAGTGAGAAGTTTTAGACTTGATCAAAATAAGTTAGAAAGTTTACCTAATGTAAATCTAATTTTAGGTAGCTGTTCTTCTAATGAAGAAAATATTCTTAGGATAGGTATTCAGAGTGATTCTATAGGGCAGTTTGTTGCTGGGTATGGGACTAAGCATATTTCTGATTTACAGAGAGCATCCTCATCTCTTGAACAACCTATTTTCAAAAATATTGAAATTAACCGAGATTTTGATTTACAAATTATTCCGTTTAATTCTGGGGAACAAATGAACCGACAGATGAAACGGGGAGAATTAGATATTTGTATTTTAGATGATATTTCTCTATTGAATAATGGTAGCCAATTCTTCGATGATTTAAGTTTTGGCTCTAAATTGATTGGGATTGCTTCCTATAATCTTTTAGGTCAAGATATAAATATTGTTCTGCATAAGGATTCTTCTATAAATACTGTTCAGGATCTGAAAGGGAAACGAATTTCCACCTTATTTGGTTCAAATGCTCATAGGTTCATCATTACTCTTTTTGACCTCTATGATATGGATGTCAGTAAAGATTGCAGATTAGTGAATGAAAATCCTCGTAAAGCAAGTAAGAGTTTGGCCAATAAAACTATCGATGCTTACGTGTGTTGTCACACTTTTGCCTCAATCTTAGAAGGATATGCTTTTGTCAGAAAGCTGCTCCTCTCTCAGACAGTTAGTTTAAGAATTCCATCAATCAGAGGAATTGTCTGTCGTTCGCAGTTCATTAAAGAAAACCCGAAAATTGTCATTGCTTATTTACATGATTTAGTAGTTGCTAACTATTGGTTTAATTCATCTCCACTTAAGGCAGCAGATATATTAGCTAAAGTGATTGATATGAGAACAACTCAAGTAAATCAGTTTTTTAATCCTGTATTTGGGAATCGTATCGACCCGACCCTTAAACCTCAATGGTCTTGGTTACTTAAAACTTTAAATCGCAGATTAGAAGGAAAATATGGCATTTCACTATTTGATGTAGATTTTTGGATAGATGATTATTTTTTAAGGCTTGTATATAATTTGCTGAATCTAGATTATCACTTTCATCAGGTTTCTTTTGCAAGTGAATTTTCCAGTAGCTATTTTGTAGAGGAACAGTTTAGCCGACACATGAAAGTTCTTTCTAATAAATTTGATCTACGGATACAAGATGAAAATAGCAGTCATTAAAGTTCATGTTTTTATGATTTAATCTATGAACACTGCTGACTATAAATCAAAGTAAATCAGGCAGATCATACATAGAGTAAAAAACATGCGCTCCACATTCTTCGAGTTGAAGAGCTTCACTTTGACTGCTGTAACCTAAAACTTTCATGCCAGCAGCAATACCTGCACGTACACC
Organism: Nostoc sp.; assembly: GCF_036919495.1. Taxonomy (GTDB): domain Bacteria; phylum Cyanobacteriota; class Cyanobacteriia; order Cyanobacteriales; family Nostocaceae; genus Nostoc. The sequence continues at coordinate 6,927 of NZ_JBALBZ010000146.1, read as the reverse complement.
CAAAATACTATCTTCAACAACAGTACAAAATGGAGCGTTAACTCCCAAATTTTTAGCTGCATATAAAAATAAATCAGGTGCAGGTTTCCAACTACCAATTTCATAGGAGCTAAAAATACGTCCTTCAAATCGTGGCAACAAATTAGTCACACGCAGTGCTAACTGAATTTTTTCAATTGGGCCATTGGAAGCAACACAAATAGGTAAATTGATTTTGTCTAAAGCCACCTCTATTCCTTGTATAGGAAGTAATTCACGCTCGAATGCTTTAGCAGTACGGGCACGAAGTTGAGGCACAAAATCTTGTGGTATCTTTTTCCCCAGCCTTTGCTCAATGACAGCAAGACAATCAGCCATTTTACAACCTTTAAATAACAAAATGGCTTCTTCAAGTTCCAACATAAGTCCAAACTCTGCGACAAATTCAATAAGAATGCGATTACCTAATGTCTCGCTGTCTACTAACACTCCGTCACAATCGAAAATAACTAGTTCTGTTTGTACTTGCATTTATTATGAATCACAATACCTTCGACAATTCATGAGGCTTGGGAATAGGGTTTAGCAGAATAAATACTACCTAAAGTAGTTTCTAAGTTGTTGTGGAACACAATAACTCTACTATATCAATCCTATCTCTTCATCCTCTTTTTTTGGCGAAGGCATTGCTGAGTAAAATACTTTTATTCAACGCTCCCATAACACTGAAAATCGGTTTAAACGGTGACTCTTGTACCGTCAAATTTGGTGAAGGTGAAGCCATTGAATATTTCGTTATAACCCAGTCTTTCATCCTTGAGTAGACTAATAGCAACCTCTTCTCCCAAAGCCAAAGCAGCTGAACCATCGGAACGCCAATGGATACCGCCATGACCGCGACCAATAGCATAGTTAGTTGCTAGTTTATTCAACTCTCCACCTACAGTTAGTGGTGAGCCACTGTAAGAAATAACTTTTGTGGGGTCATTGGGATCAGGCACTACTGGTGAGGGGATCACAAAGTTTTCATCAAAAAACGCTTTCAACAATGTGACATTGACGGCAGCAGTGGCAGCCGCACCTCCGCTATAAGAGGAATGAGTTGGCGCTCCTTCTGGATATGCTTGGGGCAATAGATAGGTGTTGAAGGTGCTAAAGGTCTGAGCCAAAGCTTGAGAATTAAAAACCTCCGAATTAATCGGATACTGAGCTTTATTTGCAATCTTGTTGTAGACTAGACCACCAAACGCTTCTGGGCGTAAAGTGCGGTGTACATAATACTTCTGCCAGTATGATGCTCTGATTACACGCGAGCTACCCAAGTTAAGCAAGGCTTGGAAATGTCCTAGTGCAAAGGTTGCATTAGAACCAATTTGAGTCTTTGATCTGACGTAGGGATTACCCGGATTCAAAGGTGTACCGTTGCTATTAAGAATCAAGGAGGCTCCCAAGTATGTAGGGCCGCCAATATGAGCATACTCACCTAAATCCCGAACTGTGGATATGTAACGGTTTTTGGGGTCGTATTTTATGGATTTACCGGAACTACCTCCATTTTGAATAGCCAACCATTCTTGGAAATTGAGTAGAAAGTCATTACCAGGAAGAGCAGTACGAATTAATGGCGAAACAGACTGAGTTCCCCAAGGAATAGTTAGCAACAAAAATTGTGAGAGATAGGGCCCATCTAGTACCCCTGGTGGAATAACATATCTTGTACTTGAACCTGAACCAACGTAGTTGACACTACCACGAAATAAAGTTTGAGGAGTGACACGCCCATTTTGTTTTGGCCCTCGAAACGCCGAAAGCTTGTTGAGGTCTTCGACGGCTGCCAAGACTTTTGGGTTGTCAGTATTGTTTTGGAGCTTGGAAAGAGGTACATCTCGGAGTAAAGCTTGCCAGTAAAGTTCAACTGCTTCAGCAGCGCGTTCTGCGCTAGCTAAAGCTGGTGGTGGCGGCACAGCTATCTGCGCTGCATTGATTCCTTCTAAGCTAATTGCCAGAGGCCCTTGAGGATTAACCAGTTTTCTGTCGCCACCCAAGATGATATTTTCATAATCATTCGGGTTTTGCGTTGTCAGTGCTTTGGTCAAGGAGTTGTAAGCTTCTAGCTTAACTTCGCCTAGCTGGTTATGTGGGAGTCCTCTACTGTCAGAGCCAATTTTGTTAGGATAACGCTCCTCATCGCCATTGGTCGGATGCGGCGGAATAGGAATACTCCGTTCAACTCTGGCTGCTTCAAGACGTACTCGATAGGCTTTATCAACAAACTTGTTATAGTCAAACGCTCGATTATATCGTCTGTTGGGATATTGGGCTTGTACAAAATCTCCTCCCTTCTTTGAGGAGAAAGGTGAACCTAAAACTCCTGCAACAACACTAGCAGCACTAAACAAACCAGCACGACCAAGAAATGAGCGTCTGCTAGCGTGACTACCAAAAAAACGTTTGCTAGCTACAGAGGGTTGTTTCAGTTTATCTATTTCGCTATTAGCCTGAGCAGCTTGCTCGGAACCTTCATGAGAATTAGGATCTACTTGCATGAGATATTCTCCACTGATAAAAAATAATACAAAAATTTAGTCATGAGTAAATGAGCATTGCAAAGCTAGTAGTCCGCCAAGTCAACAATGCTTGATTTGAGCGCCCAAGCGCTCAAATCAAGCAAGGACTAAAGTCCTTACTACAAACTTATGCACCCATCAAAGTTAGTGTGGTGGACTACTAGAACAACTAGCCACACACAAAATACGCGCCCCCAGAAAAACAAGTTAATATCGCTGGATTTAGGATGAAATCTGGCGTTACTCTATTGGAAGGTAACTTGCATAGAAGGCGATTTTCCTGAAAGTCATGTAGGTATTCAGTGTTGGTATGATGCTTCCATCACACGGCTGTTATAACTTTGTGGTTGTAATCAGTCTGATACAATGTTGCCGGAGTTAAAGCACAGCTAAAACTAGTGCCTAATTCTAGTCAATCCATAAAATACTGTAAATCTATCGACTTAGCGTATTTTATGGATATTAAATCAGACTGTCTCACAATCGGTGATGAAAATCAAGAGGTTTTTACAATAAAATCAGCAAGACCGTCAAAGCCCTGAAGGAAAAGGCGCACAGTGTCATGTTCCTTGCGTAAGACTGTGGATCAAGCGCGACACGGTGGGCTTTGATGAAGTTTTAGCGGACTTGCATATCACCAGCCCGAAAAGAGTATTAGTAAAGCTTAATGTTTGTAAACCAGAAAGTTTGTATGCTTAGTATTAAAACAAAAAATGTATAATAATAGCTACAAATATGTATCATACCATGTTTGGTCAAATATCCACAATTCTTGCAAATCAACCTCAAACCCTTGCCGCTTGGCGGTAGGAGTTTGAGGTGGTTGATGCTCAATTAAACACAGGTGACATCATAGCCAAGCTCGGTCGTATTGAACAGGCCAGAGTTTATCGTGTCCCAGCTGTTTGGCTGCCAGATGCGGCCAGTAAGGATTGCGGAGTAGTTCACGTCCCAATAGCACTATATCAGCCACTTCTGTGCGAATAATCTCGTCAGCTTGTTCAGGGGATGTAATTAAGCCCACGGCTCCTGTATGAATATTAGCTTCACGGCGAATGCGTTCGGCAAACTGAGTCTGATAACCAGGTTTAATTGGTATATTAACGCCCGGTACAATACCACCTGATGAACTGTCAATGAGATCAACTCCTAGAGACTTGAGTTTGTCGCTTAAAGCGATACTTTGTTCAATGTCCCAGCCATTATCTACCCAATCGGTGGCGGAAATGCGTACCCAAAGTGGATGTGTCTGGGGCCAAACCTCTCGGACTGCTTGAACAACTTCTCTAAGCAGACGAGTCCGATTTTCAAAACTGCCACCATAACCATCTTGACGGTGGTTAGAAAGGGGTGAGAGAAACTGGTGCAGTAGATAACCGTGGGCAGCATGGATTTCTGCTACCTTGAAACCAGCTTGCAGAGAACGTTTGGCAGCTTGGGCAAAGGCATCAATAACTTCTTGAATTCCCTCAAGAGTGAGGGCTTCTGGAATTGGGCTATCTTTGCTAAAAGCGATCGCACTACTCGAAACTAAGGGACGCCAACCTTCCTGAGATTCATCCAGAACTTTCCCTCCTTTACTCGGTTTGGCAGTACTGGCTTTTCTACCCGCATGAGCAAGTTGAATACCTGCAACAGCGCCAAAGTTATGGATCAATGCCACAGTTTTTGCCAAATTTTCTATGTGTGCATCTGACCAGATTCCCAAATCTTGCGGGCTAATGCGCCCACGCGCTTCTACTGCGGCTGCTTCTGTTAGCACTATACCTGCACCGCCAACTGCGCGAGAAGCTAAATGAATAACGTGCCAATCATTAGCATATCCATTTGTACTGGAATATTGACACATCGGGGAAACGGCGATGCGGTTGCGAAAGGTAACTTCACGAATTTTGAATGGTTCAAACAGGTGTGCCATTGTTATTGATTCTTTTTCTTTCTAGGTAAGATTCTCAGCATTTGGAACTAAGTTGTAGACACAGATTTGGTTTGAACTATGAAAACCTCTGTGACTAAATAGCAAACAGTTTTTCTCTCGGACAAAGTGCAGATTCAATAGAAGCACGCCTTGCTAAACTCCATATTGTGGCTTGATTGGCTGTAACTACAGGAATATTTAAATCTGCTTCTAATTCCTCAATTACCTCAAATGTTCTCCATGCCGTACAGGGCAACACAATAGCATCTGCATCTTTATGAGATACCTCTTTGATAAAAGCTGCGGCTTCATTGGGTAACTGATGCCAAAGGTAATTTTTTTTTGCTACTTCTATTGAGCGTTCATCACCTTTAAACCCCACTATTTCAAAAGGCGCTTCACTCAAAAACGTTTTTAGCGTTTGGTTATTCCATTCTGGATAAGGGGTGACTACAGAAATTTTCTTAATCTTTAAGTATGCCAACGCTTCTAACAGAGCCAGAGCAGGGACAACAACAGGTACTCCTAACAGCTGCGTCAAACGTTGTTGTAGTTGTTCGGCAAAAACTCGCCCTCGGTAAAAAGTTGCTGTTGTAAAGCCGTATGCTCCAAAATGTACCCCGGCTCTGGCTAATTTTTCTACTTCCTTAACAGCTTCTTCATTGATGTCATCCATTGATTCATAGCTTTCAAATGCGTGTGAGCGTTGAGCAATCACACGATGGCTATGAATACTGACTTGACTGGAAAAAGCAGAGTGAAAGTCAGGCTCAAAGGTGGTATTACCTGCGGGTACTAGCAAGCCAAGACGGATCTGCCTATTAGAGTCAGCTTTCGAGTACATATAATACCTCTTTTTGGCAAGCCTGATTATGTCTAAATATTTATTTAGTTACACTAATAATTAGGTATACATATTTTCAGGAAGACTGTATAATATAGAAACTACGTTAAACCGACCGATAAACTGTAATATACCATCTAACTGACATAGATAGCTGCCAGTCAATTATTTAACTGCACTAATCAACACATCTTGCTTTTGTCTTATTGCTTTAGTTGGAGTTGTGCAATCTCAAATAGTCTGCATCCACGATGATTACAAGGAAAAGATTTCATGAGCAACATACAACTGTACTTCGCCAAAGCCTCTACTTTCTCTCAACGGACTCGTGTAGTCTTACTGGAAAAAGGCATTGACTTCACCCCGATAGAAATTGACTTACAGAGCAAACCAGATGGGTACACACAGATTTCCCATTATGGCAAAGTTCCAGCTATCAAACATGGGGATGTTGAAATTTACGAGTCTGCTATCATCAATGAATATCTAGATGAGGTTTTTCCAGAGCCACCTCTATTACCCCGCGATCCCGCAGCTAAAGCGATCGCTCGTATCTGGATAGACTACGCCAATACTCGCCTTGTCCCAGCTTTTAACAAATTGCTGCGCGGTAAAGATAGCCAAGAACAGGAACAAGGACGAAGAGAGTTCACAGAAGCACTTCTATATATTGAACAAGAAGGATTAGGTAAAGGTGATTACTTGTTAGGAGATCAGTTTAGCCTTGTTGATATCAGCTTCTATCCTTGGTTTGAGCGTTTACCACTCTTAGAATACTTCCGTAAATTCACACTACCAGCAGAAACACCTCGTTTGCAGACATGGTGGAATCTGGTAGGCGATCGCTCCTCAATTCAAGCAGTAGCAAACCCTGTGGACTTCTATTTGCAAAGATTTGCAAAAATTCTCGGTGAACCTGTTCCCGTTGGTGCAGCACAAAAATAGAGCATTGGGATTGACAGAAATTAACCAAAATCCAAAATGGAATAACCTATGAGCTTAAATAACCAAGTTCTAGACAAACCAATTTCCGCAGAACTGCCATACGTAGAGGCTAACCTCAGTTACCTGGTTCCAATGGCAGAAAAACCTGTTAACTATACTTATGAACCACCACCAGGGATTCCCCGCACGAATGCAACTTATCAGACGCACAAACTGCCAATTTACAATGCTCGTTCTATCTCAGAGAACATCTCGTTAGATCGAGAAGGTTTCGCCTTTACTGGACATAATACTAATGTCCGCAACTTTTACGATGAAGACGAAGTACGCCGCGTCTACTATCCAGAAGCCGAGCAATTGTTAAAAGAAGTAACAGGTGCAACAAAGGTAGTAATATTCGATCACACCCTGCGTAATGCTAGCCAGTCAAAGCCAGGTGAGAATAATATTAAAGAACCTGCCTTGCGCGTACACAACGACTTCACCGCCAAATCCGGCTATACTCGCGCTCGTTTGGAACTAGCAGCGCAAGGTATAGATGACAATGACATTGATGCGCTACTAAAACAACGATTTGCTATCATCAATGTTTGGCGAGCGATCGCAACACCAATTCAAGAGTCACCATTAGCAGTGTGTGACGCGCAAAGTATCGCACCCACAGACATTGTAGC
>NZ_JBALBZ010000145.1:0-38745 GCF_036919495.1 Nostoc sp. | reverse complement strand
TTTATAGTACTTTTAGCAGATTATTGACACATTTTTTGACATTGTTTGATGCCTATATCTTAATAGTTTGGCATAACAAGTACTGAAGAACCATAAATATAGAGTAGCGTGCCATATTTACAAAGATGATCCGCCTACGCTTCCACTAGTAGTAATTGCGAGTTAGGATCATAGCGAAATATTGACAAATAAATGCCTAGAGTTATTATGCTACCAACATCGCGTATTGTTCACAGTGACCCCGATATATTAGGGGGAACTACTGTTTTTGTTGGAACTCGCGTACCAATTAAGACCTTGCTTGATTATCTAGAAGCAGGTGATTCGCTAAATGAGTTTTTAGATCATTTTCCCAGTGTTAGCCGTGAGCAAGCGATCGCAGCATTGGAATTAGCAAAAGAAATGCTGACTGCTTATGCGAATCCTGCTTGATGAATGTGTTCCACGTCCTCTCAAACGTGAATTCAAAGATTACGAAGTACGCACAGTTGTCGAGATGGGATGGTCAGGGAAAAAGAATGGTGAACTTTTGCAACTCATGAAACAAGAAAGTTTCACGATTTTACTGACTACAGATCAAAATTTGCGATACCAGCAAAACTTAGAACAAGCAGGAGTTGCAGTTATTGTGCTGATCGCCTCCAAAAATCGTCTTCCTGATTTAATACCGCTCATACCAGACGTACAAAAATCGCTAAATGCCATCCTTCCTGGTGAGGTAATTGAAGTGGGACTTTCCTAATTGGGCTACGCCTACGCATATTACACATCTATCATCAAGCGATCGTCTGCTCATAATTTGGGTTGATGCAAGAAAACCCAAAATTTGCTTTTGTTTAAAACTTCTACTATTTTTATATTCTGGCGATCGCAATTTACAAATCCCTTTACACCCGATGCCAGCTAAAGTAAGTATTTGAAAGACCTAATACAATGCCTACGTACGTATACGCCAATATCTTGCTGTAGGCTGACAATTGGCTGCATCCAACTTACCTGGAATAGAATAACGTAAATCGAATACTAATAATAAATTTTTTCAATAAATTTTCTATTTTTGTGAATTGCCTTGCTGGTTATACTACCTCTAATGCTTATTTTTAGGACTTTTGCAGCTTACTTAGCGAACTTCAGTAGTTACCTTGACTAATCGATGAGCTTAAGAGAGACTAACTAAAGTTGATGTGCCTACTTACAAAATTAATAATTTTTGTAAACATTCTGAGATATATATATTGAGAGATGGAACATTATTTAACAAATGGTAAGTTTGTATCTAAGTAAAAATGTTCCTACGGCTATATTTGTAGCCTTCTGCTAAGACAGTAGAATTTAAGCGTACTTATCGTGGTTGGCCAAGAGCATGGAGACATTAGAGTTCATAATCTATCCAGACGGTCGGGTACAAGAAAAAGTCACTGGCATTGTGGGTGCTTCTTGCGGTGAGGTTACAGCAGCAATAGAGGCACAGCTGGGGCAAGTACTTAATCATGAGCCAACCTCAGAATATTTCGCCGCCAAGGTGCAGCAATCTAATGTGGCGAATACACACACCACTTACAGCGATTGGTAAGTTTTCACAGTAGTTTAGTGTAATTAATTCACAACCACCATGTCACACTTTAGCCAAATTAAGACTCAAATCCGTAACCTTGATTCTTTGAAAGATGCTTTGACTGAATTGGGCGTAGACTGGAAGCCTGGCCCACGAGAAGTCCGTGGCTATCGCGGTCAAACCCATCCTGCGGAAGTTAGTATTGAGCAGGAAAATGGCTATGACATCGGCTTTAAATGGAATGGCAAAGAATATGAACTGGTAGCTGACTTGCAATATTGGCAGCAAAACCTGTCTGTGGACGGATTTTTACGCCAGGTAACACAGCGCTATGCTTATCAAACAGTTGTGAAAGAAACCGCTCGTGTTGGTTTTCAAGTCTCTGAACAACAAAAAAATGAAGATGGTTCAATTCGCCTGGTAGTACAGCGCTGGAGTGCGTAATGGCTGATTTTCTGCCGTCGCTTGAAGAACAAGAAGAAAATCGTTCCGGTTTGGAACCAGAATTAGGGGGTTTTTTACGGGATGACCCAGAACGTTCTGGTTTAGAACCGGAATTGGGCGGTTTGCTGCGCCAAAATGGTGTTTATGTTGACGAAATCACCTGTATTGGTTGCAAGCATTGCGCTCATGTTGCACGTAACACCTTTTACATTGAACCAGATTACGGGCGATCGCGCGTGGTTCGGCAAGATGGGGACGCTGAGGAAATTATCCAAGAAGCAATTGACACTTGTCCAGTTGATTGCATTCATTGGGTTGATTACACTGAACTGAAAAAATTAGAACAAGAACGCAAATATCAGGTAATTCCTGTAGTTGGTTATCCGGTAGAACAAGCAGTTGCTGCTAGCGAGCGTCGACGTAAAAAGCAAAAGTTAAAAACTAAAAAATCCCGTTATTAAGATAAAAACCTTAAATCAAGATAAAAAAGGACTGGTATATGCAGTCCTTTTGGTTTTCGTCATACTATAGGACTCATATTTGATTATTGAAATATACGTAGGGTGCGTTACGCCAAAGGCTAACGCACCGCCCAAAGGTTAGGTGCGTTAGGCTACGCCATAACACACCCTACTTACTACTTAGATTTTTTCAGAAATCAAATCATAGTCCTATAGTTAATTTTTGATGTGTAAATCACATTAAATTGTAAGAGTTAATTTGATGTTGCTGAAAGGGATTTCTATTTAAATCCCTTTAATCCAAAATTGTTATAACTGCCTTTATTTAAAATTTAGAGGATCGTGTTGTGAAAGCAATTTTTCTACTTTTGCCTCGTCTAACCTAGCGGTTAATCTTCTATTTTCATGCAAGTCTCTAGTAGTTTTCGCCAAAGTAAAAGTTGAGCCAACAGAGAAAGCCATACCCATACCCATAAAGCCTTTCACCCAGCCATTTACAGGTAAGTTTACAATGCCGAAGGTGGTCATAGCAATAGAAATTACAAAAGCTGCCCAAGTTTGAATAACCCAAGCTGGACTGTCTTTTTGAGTACCAATTGTTTGCATATTTCCTACTTTTGATATGAGTGATTTATACCAATTCGTAATTCGTAATTAAGAAAAGTCAGATTTCATCTGGGTTTCCAAACTTGTATCTATAATTTAATTTTGGAGAATTGGTGTTAACAGTAATTGTATTGAGTGGTAAGTTTACTGGTATCAATAGTAAGACCAGTTTGGTAACTGGACTCCAAAAAGCAAGCTCAAGAGCAACTGAAATAAGTAGAAAATAGCACAAAGTATGTACCAGTTTTATAAGTGGCATTAAACTGAAATCTTAGAGCATTCTTGATAAACCAACTAGTACAGGGGGCGCGAAAATAAAGATACCATTTTAAATGGCACAAGAGCTTGGAATAAGTAGCTGGACAAATATTTACAGTCATTGAGAACGGAGCATTCGCGGAGCGTCTCGTAAAGAAGTAATCCCAACCGCAAGCGAATTGCTTCATTACGCAACTCTTAGAGACGCTACATTCGCAATGACGTTGTGTAATTAATTCTGTATAACTTTAGAATTTTTTGACTTTTGACTTTTGACTTCCGCCTTGCTGTACTAGCCCGCCTCAGACTGAAGTCTGAGGCTAATAGCCAAAGTCCACTCAAGTGGACTCAAAGCGTTTCTAGTCGTCTAAAGAGGACTTTAGCTATAAGCAAGAGTAATTCATTAATAGGCGGTTGTTGTTACTAATGCAATATCTCAGGTTAAACTGATTAATTTACTTTTATTCATCTGGAAAAGTCTGTACTTTGCCATCAGGAGTGAGAACAACTCGAATTTTGACATTTTGTCCGCGTTTGTTGGCGGACACAAAAGGTTTCCCAACTTCAGGCATTCCAGCGCTATCAACAAAGTCTCTTGCTGACTTATTAAGAGGAATAATTCGTTCAATTGTGCCGTCAACACTGACTATCAAACTGTACTCTAATGTTTGTCCAAGTCCAGTGGGTGGTTGCCAATGTTTTTTTAAGTATTCTCTAGCTTCTGCTACTTGAGGTGTATCAAATAATGTGCCAGTAGCCACTTCTGTAGATTTAGGGCTTTGGCGTTCGTTCCCTAATTGATCGATAAAGGGATTATTGTCCGCAGTTCTAGAGGAGGAAAGTTGTGAAGCAGGTTTCTCTCCAGGAGAAGGTTGCTGTAGGGAATTAATTCTTTCCTCTAGCTGTTGTGAGGTTAGTGGGGAGGGTTGGGTAGGGGTATTGCCACTATTAGGTATGGTGTCAAGAGATGGGGGAACAACTGGTGAGATATTAGTTGGTAAGCTGCTTGTGTTAGAAGATAGCCTGGGTGGCAAATCCCGCAGCTTAGAGAGAGTACCAGGTTGGGTACTTGACCCTGTAGGGTTCTGTGCAAGATTTGGTAATATGGCAATTTCCTGACCTGGGATTTTGCTAGATGGTGCGTTAGCGTTCGCGGAGCCTCTCGTAGAGAAGCTCGCCGGAGGCATCGCCCCATTATTAGAAAGGGTTGAAGTCTTCCCTTGAGGTATTGTCAGTGCATTTAGAGGTGGCGGTGTAGAGAAACTAGAACTAGGGGCTGTTAGAGGTGCTTGGGGTAAAGTGGATGTGGAAAGTGGAGGGGTGGAACCTAGCAAATTATCTGATGGATTGGTGAGTCCAGGTTGAGGCGTGGGAAAGTTTAGTGAGGGTGAAGTTTCTAAAGCAGTCTTTACTGCTCCTGGATCTGCTGTTTTGGCTGTCTGCTGTTGCTTTTCCCTAAGGTTGTTAGCATATTGCCAAGTAACTGGTAATAAACCTACACCTAATACTAATACTGCGGCAACAGGGGCCCAAGTAGGGAACCTCAAAGTCGAAGTGCTTTTGAGAGTTGGGAGTGCCATGACATCAGTTGAGTACTCATCTAAAGCACTGGCCAAATCGAATAGTTGTAGCAGACTGAGTTTAATTACGGGGCCGGATGATTGGTTGGCGAGAGAACCGAGAAATAAGTTGTGAGTTAAATGGCTGCTTGGTTCTAAGCGGATATTTGCCCCAGGAATCTGGGTACTAAAGGAATTTAATGTTTTTGTAGAGGACTTTAATTCCGGCTCACCTAATACTGTGCTTGACTCCTGGGTATCGGAGAAACTGACGCAAAAGCTTTCTGGAGACTGTTGGAGGAATTGCTGTACGTAACTTGTGACTGCATCACATAAAGCTTCAAGTTGATCGCGATCGCCTCGAATTGGAACTCTGTGTTCTTCTGGTAGTCGGGGATCATCAAAACGAAGCTCAAAGCTCAGGTGCTTGAGGACTGTTTTCCCCATCCAACGCGACAGAGGGGAGCTTTGCGCGAATACTTCTAGCGTGCAAGTAGGGGGTGTGTAGCAACGAATAACAGAATTTGATAGAGGCATAGCAGGAACTGCGAAGAAGACTATTTGGGATTTTGCAAAAAATTGAGCCAGTTGCTTACAAAGAAAAGTTAAAAAGGCGGATTCCTCTACTCAGAACTTTGTCAGGTTCCTTCTGTGATGTGCAAAGAGGAAGCAGTGCTGATAGTGCATTGCCCAAGAGCTAACGATTATCAAAAAGGAATCCTTACCTAGCAAACTTTCATGAGCGAATTTTGGTTGAGAAATTTCAAATCTAAAATCTAAAATTTTGTAGAACGGTCTAAAAGTGCTAGCCAGAGACGACGATGCCCACCAGGAGCACTGTAAAAAAGTAAATCTACAAGCAGTTTTAGGGCCAGGTTAGTTAGTAAATCCGTTGAGATTTTCTCGTCCTCTTCCATCCGCTCTTGGTAAGTGTTGCAAAAAGCATCAATATAATCTCCAAGTAAAGCAGCCTGGTGAGGTTCCCGGTTATTTTCTGCCATTTGTTCCAACAGTCCGACAGCGCGGCGAATCAATTCCTGGTGCTGTTTGGCTAGGTAGCAGATGATCAGAACAAGCGATCGCGCTTCTTCGACATCTAGCTTTTTTCGCCCTCCTTGACTTTTGCGTAGCGGATTTGATTGGCGCAGTCGCCATAAAGCTACGCGGTCTGGCACTCTTGACTCTAAATTCAGATCAGTTGCCGCCGAAAGCATAGCCTCTGAACCAATGCCAGTTAAGGTTTCTAGCGCCAACAGCACCAAGTCTAATTGGGTTTTGATATTGTCCCATTCAACTGTGTTTGGGGCTGGAAGCTTGATTAAATCCTCCCACTGGGAATTCGGAGTGGCTGAGTTGGTGGCCGAGTGCATAACTTTTAGCATAGGTGATCAAGCTGATAGAGGATGTTGCTGTTACCCATTTTGAAACCAGACTCTTAAGAATCAAGCTTGGTTTCCCATAGCTCTGAGCCAGAGGCTTCATCTAGCTTTTTTATATGGTAAACAGCAGGTATCTTTGTCCTACTCTAGATGAAAATTTATTTTCGACAAAGTAGAAAAGTATCAATTCTAGTTAAGGTTTACCCAACTTTTGCTGCTAATTCCGTACAAGAGTATAAATAGACTATTGTTTTGAATGCTAACCGCTAATTATCACTAAGTAATTATCTAGAATACCTCTTAATTTATTTGCGGCTTTAAATTTTGAAATTTATTGATGTTTATTATTTGGTCTTCATGTATACATAATTACTATACAAATTTTTTGCCTGTTTGCTAAAGGTGCTGCTTGCTGCTGGGCATAATCCCACTCCAGTTTCGCTTGTGTGTAGCCTGTTATTTCAGGACAAGCTGGGCAACATCAGGACGATTGATGCCTCAATGAAACTGATGACAAACTTAAAAATTTAATAAAGTCAGCCTTTAAAGATGTTGGACGATTGATTTTTTCCAACTTAGTTGGTACTATAGCTCTAACCGCAAACCACGTACATATCAGAACTCATTTATAAACTTAATGGGCAGAGGTAATATTTTAGACATTTACGAAACCCCATACTGAAGCATAGGTTACAGGTAATTCACTGGTAAGAATAGTAACGCAACAATATAACAACTATGAAAAAGCATTTTTTTACCTTTTCACTGATAGCTTGTGCTGTCGGTGTCATTCTACCAACTCAGGCATTCGCGGTTAAGCTATACGGTGCTGGTAGTTTGCGGGATAGCCTCACAGAAGTAGCCGAATCTTTTAACGATAAATATGGAATTCCAGTAGAAACGCAGTTTGGCCCGTCTGGTTCAATACGAGAACTTATAGAACAAGAATTTTCCAAAACCGGAAAATCCGCAGATGTTTTTGCCAGTGCAGATATTAATAACCCTCAGACATTGTTTGAGGAAGGTTTAAGTGAACCTGTAGTGAACTTCACTAGCAACCGCATGACTGCTGTTGTCAGATCAGGACTTGGGATCACATCAGATAATTTGTTAGATTTTTTGCTAAAACCCGAAATCAAGGTGGGAACCTCCACACCTGTAGCAGATCCATCTGGTGACTATGCATGGCAGATATTTGATAAGACCAATCAGGTTAAACCTGGTAGCTCTCAAATTTTGAAGAATAAAGCTTTGCAATTAGTAGGTGGTAATCCTAATGCTCCTATAGTTCCTAATGGCAAAAATAATTTAGTCTACTTTCTAGAAGAAACAAAGCAGGCAGATATATTTTTATCTTATTACACCAGTGGGAAGACTGCCCAAGCGATAGAAGGTGGTGAAAATCTGCAAATAGTGGAGTTACCCGACTATTTAGCAACGAAAGCTAATTATGGATTGACTACACTGAAAAATGCCGATCCTGATGGTAAAAAATTAGCTGAATATATCCTGTCACCAAAAGGGCAAGAAATTTTAGCCAAGTATGGATTTACTGCACCCTCTACTTCTGTTCCCGAACATCAGGGTGCGGGTGGAATTTTACTGGCTGTAGGTGTAGCTTTAATCTTGAACAAAAAGCAATTAATTAAATTAGACTACCCTAGGTAGAAAACATCTATACCACTACTCCCAACCTTTTGGAGTAGCTAATTCTAACAATTTGAACTAAACTGGGCTACTAATTTTCTGCCTTATCCAGGCACGAAATCCTTTCATTGTCTTATTTCTGCCATTGGTTTTACTCAACATCAAATATTCGGGAATTACTTGCTGAATTGGTAAATTGGGGAAAATATAACTGGTATTTGATTCTAGATATTTACCATTGAATAGCACGTTTATTTCCAGTTTTCTCCCATTCCATCGCCACAGTTCCGGTACTCTCAAATCTTGATAATTATTGAAACGAGTACGGGAGGTAATATCAATTTCAATAGCCAAATCTGGAGGCGGGTCAATTTCTAAATTTATTCTATCTTTGCCCCTAACTCTAGCTTCATTTTGGATATAGAAACAATCATCGGGTTCTACCCCAGCATTCATATTTTCCTTATCAAAAGTTGTAGAACCTAAACTCCAAAATTCTAGATCGAGTTCTTCTAATAAAACTTTTACCAAGTCCCCAATAATAACTTTAGCTACTTCATGTTCTGGTAATGGAGCCATTATTTCCAGCATCCCTTGACTGTAACCTATCCGAGAACTGCGATTGTCTCCCAATTCGGCTAAAATGCGTTTGTATGCCGACCAGGAGACATCTTTAATCAACAATTGATGACCGGCTCTAACAATTAGTTGATTGAGTTCAAGTAACATCGCAAATTTCCTGCTCTTTATTTTATGTGAGCAACGGTAACACCGGTGCCGCCATCTGCTTGTTCTGCTGGTTCGTAGTTGTTGACTCTGGGATGCTGTTGCAAAAAGGCGTGAACACCTTGTCGCAGTTTCCCAGTGCCGTACCCGTGAATAATCCAGATTGGGCCTGTAGCTTCCGAGATGGCTTTATCTAAAATGTATTCGGCATCAGCTACCCGTTTACCACGCAAATCGATGGTATTTTGCGAAGTGCGAATTTCTGGGACACTTTGCGGTGGTGGGGTTACTGCTGCTGGGGCTGGTTTGGGTTTGACGATTGGTTCGGCTTTTTGACCATCTAGAGATTCTACGTCTTGCAACTTCACATTCATCTTCATTAGCCCAAACCGAACGCTTAACTCGCCATCTTCATCGGGGGCGGTGATTACATCTGCGATCTGTCCCAACTTTGGAATGCGGACGCGATCGCCTACTTTGGGCATAAATCCAGCTTTTGGTTTTGCTGGCGTTGCTGGCTGATATTGCTGGCCAATTTGATTTAATGCATTAGTTGCTTGCTGTGCTTCTTGGGCTGTGGGCGTACCTTTCTGCAAGCGACGGATTACTTGGGCAATTTCACCTTTTGCTTGGGCGATCGCTTGTTGGACTGCTATTTCTTGCGAAGCCCGCAAACTGCTTTCCCTTTCCTCCAAACTTGCGGCTTTTGCGGATACTTGTTTGTATAAACGTTCCGCTTGCTGCAACAAACTTTGGGCTTCCGCAGCTTTGGTTTCCTGACGGCGGCGTTGCGCTTCTAACCCAGCAATTACCTGGTTAACTTCATCTGTAGCCTCTCCGACTTGAGTTTTCGCCTGTTGTACCACTTCTGGTTTTAATCCTAAGCGCAGGGCAATAGTTAAGGCATTAGAACGTCCGGGGATGCCCCACAGCAGGCGGTAAGTAGGCGAGAGAGTACTTTCGTCAAATTCTACAGAGGCATTTTCAAACCGATCATCTTCGTATTTCAGGGCTTTCAGTTCCCCGAAGTGAGTAGTGGCGATCGTTAGCTGGGCATGGTTAGCTAAATATTGCAACAAGGCGATCGCTAAGGCACTACCCTCAACTGGATCGGTTCCTGCGCCGACTTCATCAAGTAAAACTAGAGATTGGGGATTGGGGATTAGGGATTGGGGATTAGGAATTTCCTTTTCCCCAGTCCCCAGTCCCAAGTCCCCAGTACCCAATGCTTCTAAAATCCGACTAATGCGGCGGATGTGTCCAGAGAATGTGGATAAACTTTGCTGTAAAGATTGTTCATCGCCAATATCTGCTAGCACTTTATCAAACCAAGGTATTTCTACTGGTTCGCGGGCGGGAACAAATAAACCGACTTTGGCCATCAGTGCTGCTAACCCCAAAGTTTTTAAGGTTACAGTTTTACCGCCAGTATTTGGCCCGGTAATTGTCACTACCCGAATTTGCGGACTAATCAGTAAATCTACAGGTACTACTGGTTGCCCTTGTTCGTGCTGTTGCTGCCACACTAACAGAGGATGTCGCAAATTCCGCAAGGTAATGATTTCCCTGTCTTCCCACTTGATAAATCGCGGGGGATTTGCTCCTAACCAATAACTATATCGCGATCTAGCGGTTGCCAAATCCAAAGTAGTGGCGATCGCTAACAATCTCTCTAAATCTGGTTTGACTGCGGCTACAAGTTCTGTTAAAGCACGGCGAACCGCTTCTTCTTCGGCTTGCTCTCTTCTAATTATCTGCCGCAGTTGGTTGCCCAAGGGTACTACTGAATGCGGTTCCACGTACAGGGTGGCACCGCTAGTAGAGGTATCGTGGACAATGCCGGGGATGGCGTCTTTTTGGGGTGCTTTTACGGGGATGACAAAGCGATCACCCCGTTGCGTAATTAGCTGTTCTTGAACTGCCCCAGATTTTGCCTGTAAGATATTTTGCAGCTTTTGGGTAATCTGAGTGCGTAATCGCCGCAAGTCTGTGCGAATTTCTCCCAGTTTTTGACTCGCGCGGTCAGTTACCTGGGCCCGTTCATCAATACATCGGTGAATTTCTTGCTCTAGTTCTGGATAAGTCCGTAAATCGGCAACCAAATCAGTCAATACCGGCAAATCTTCCTGATTGTCAATGACACGGCGCAAATTTCTGGCACCAGCGAGGGTGGTAGCGATCGCTAACAGTTCATCCCCTGCCAAAACTCCACTGCGTTCTGCCCGTTCTAAGGAATCGCCAATATCTTGAATTCCCTCAAATGACAGTCCCGTGGTCAAACGAGTTTCCAGTTGGTAGACTTCTTTGGTTTGCTCTAACAACTGTTCGCTTTGGATCTGAGAATCGGGTATTTTCAGATGACGTGCGGCTGTCGCCCCCAGCTTTGTTGCCGCGAAGGTGGCAAGGTGCTGGCAGAGGCGATGCCATTCTAATAGTTCTAAGGTTTCAGATTGGATCAAGGTTTCAACATCTAATCTGAAATTATCGTAACAATTCTAGCTCCTAGATGGACAAATTTTAAAGGATAAAATTTTGCTGCTATTCAATAGTCGAGAGGTATATTTGCCCTCTGTTTCTTATATCTTGATGTATTTTATGCTACATAAACATTTTTGTTGACTCCAACTCCGATCGAAAACGCCACAAAAACTGATTAAGCAGTAACTATTTCTTGCGCCAGAACATAAGGCTGAACGATGAGAGTATTAAATCGTTTAGTGCGCTCGCCGTTCCATTCTCCCACCTGTACTATCGTCGGTTTGGCAATCAATTGTTTATCAATCCACTGTTCTACTGATGGTATATTATCACTGGCGATCGCTACTCCAACATCCACCAAGTTTAGCTCAAGCGTCACCAAAATCACTGCATCTCGTTGTACATGAGGAATTAGCCACTCCCACTCTGCCTCATCCAAAATTTCTGTCAATTCTGCTCTTAAATCCGACATCATTCCTTAGTTTGTATTGCTAATAAACTATTTT
The DNA here is from genome assembly GCF_036919495.1 of Nostoc sp. Classification (GTDB taxonomy): domain Bacteria; phylum Cyanobacteriota; class Cyanobacteriia; order Cyanobacteriales; family Nostocaceae; genus Nostoc. Next base: position 27,126 of record NZ_JBALBZ010000145.1, on the reverse strand, counting down.
ATATTAATTACTACACACGCGATTAATCGCGTCTCTAAACCTCTGATTTCATTTCATCAATTTCAAATAAAGATACGATGACTCCAGCGATGGGAATAGATATAAAAACTCCTAGTAAACCTGCTACTTTAGCGCCTACTAACAAAGCAAAGAACACTACGACAGGATTAAGATTTAGTGCATCTTGCATAATTCGAGGCGCAATCAAGTTGTCTTGTATCTGTTGGAGGACAATACAAGCTATTAAGACTTTCACTGCTAACCAAACATCTTGAGACAACACAACTAAAGTAACTGCACTTACCCCTAATGTCGCTCCTATACCAGGAATAATATCAAGAACTCCGACTATCACTGATAATATCAAAGCAAAAGGTACTTTTAATATTAAAAAAACTAAAAAAGTCGTACTTGTGAGAAATGCACTTAATAACAACTGACCTCTAAAAAATCCGAGAAAGGAGCGTCTGATTATATTTGTAAATCTATTTCGACGATGTTTTGGGATTATTTTTATGGTAAAATTCCACAACTTCTCTCCATCCAATAACATAAAGAAAGCTACAACTGCAATTAATATAAATGTCAGAAAGTTCGTCATTTGCCCAGCCAGAAGTAACTAAAAGTAAAAAGCGGACTAACGCCAGATTATTTAATCGCTCCCAAAAATTCTTGGCTTCAAAGCCGCTCATAATAATTCGTAATTCGTAATTCGTAAATTAATAGGTAAAAAAGCTAGTTGTGTAGCGTGAGAAATTTGCCCACCATGTAAGATGAATGATTTATTTCTTGGAAGTCCCTTAGTTGATTGTTAGAGTGAATTGATTTTAAGATTAGAGGAACCGAATAGCGATCGCTACCTCCCTAAAGCATATATCTGTAGTTTCTCTTAATTCATCTTTTTAAATCATGCATCTCGTTAATTACTTTGGTACACTTTTGTGTTAAAGCTTCTAATTCTTCTTTATTAGTGGAACTGGGAGCATCAATCAAGTTACCAATTCTCACAGTGATGGGAACTGCGCGAGGTAGGGACGATCCTTTTTGTAAAATCTCCTCAGTACCCCAGACACTTACCGGCAATATTGGGGCTTTTGCTTTTGCCGCTAGCAGCAGTGCGCCTCTCTTGGGGTCTGTAATTCGACCATCTGGGGTGCGAGTGCCTTGTAAGAAAACACCGACAGCCCAACCGTTATTGAGATATTCTAGGGCGGAACGGATGGCATTGCGATCGGCATTTCCTCGACTCACTGGGTAAGCACCGTACAATTTAATCGCTTGCGCCAAAACTGGGATATTAAATAACTCTTCTTTCGCCATATACGCCACTGGACGACGTACACAATTAGAGACAATGGGCGGGTCAAAATAACTAGCGTGATTACTCACTACCAACAACGGCCCTGATTGGGGGACATTTTCCGTACCATAAATCTGGCCCCGAAAGTAAGCGTGAAGCATGGGGCTAACGACTGACCATTTAAAGGCGTGGTAAAGTGCCAGACTGATAAACGGTTCGCGGTTTCTGTCCACAGAAGATAATTCAAATCAGACTGAATTTAGCATACGCGATCGCAAGGCCCAGAGCAAACTCCAAAAAAGCGTTGCTATGCCGAAGGCGGGAGCGTGTCGCAGACAAGCCTCTCGAAAGCGAGTGTGTCTTTGATAGGAGAAGAGAAGGTTTTACGCAACGCTTAGGCACGGCATCGTCTCCCGAAGTGAGAAGATCGGGCTGCTTCACCGCTTTGCGTCTACGATAAAGAATTAATCAGGCAAATCAGCAGCACTCTGGATATTTTTTAATATTAAGTCAGGGCAACTACGTTTAATTAAACCAGTTAGCACTTTACCAGGGCCAATTTCTATTACTTGCTGAATGCCGTTAGCTGGTAATTGCAGAGAAATTTCTCGCCATCTTACAGAACCAGTCATTTGTTTATTCAGGCGCTGCTTTAAAACCTTGGCATCAATAGACGCAATTGGTTCTACATTAGACAACACTGGCACAGTAGCTGGCTGAAATTCCACAGATTCTAGAATATCTTGAAATTCCGCAGATGCTGGTGCTATTAAATGTGAATGAAATGCTCCAGAAACTTTTAAGGGAATCGCACGCTTTGCTTTAACTTGAGTCATTACTGCTTGTACAGCTTCAGTCGTGCCTGAAATTACCACCTGAGCTGAACTATTATCATTTGCTATTACCACATCAGGCGTTTGAGCAATAACTTTTTCTAACTGTTCGCCATCAAAGTTCATCAAAGCTGCCATCATACCATCGACGGCATTATCCATGAGTTCTGCACGGCGCTTTACTAGATATAAACCAGCCGACCATTCAAAGACACCCGCTACATAAAGGGCAGAATATTCTCCCAAACTGTGACCAGCTAATAAATCTGGCTGGTGTCCTCGCTCTCGGAGAAGATCAGCAAGAATGCTTTCTATTACATAAAGACTTGGCTGAGTGTATAGCGTCTGTGATAATTTTTCTTCTTGGTTTTGACAGATTTCGGTTACAGACCAGCCCAAAATCTCCTCAGCTTTGGCAAGCTTATCTTTAGCCGATGGTATATCTAATAAATCCATTCCCATTCCCAGCGCTTGGGAACCTTGTCCGGGAAACACCCATGCAGTTTTTGTCATTTGTCAAGAGTCAGTAGTCATTGGTCATTGGTCATTAGTCATTGATCATTGGTCATTAACAAAGGACAAATGACTAATGACATAGACGCCCCAGGGGCTTCCCGCAGGGTAGGACAAAATATTCACCTTCCCCATTGGAAAATTGCTGCACCCCAAGTAAGACCGGCGCCAAAGCCGGATGCAGCAATGATATCATTGGGTTTAATTTTACCTTCTCGCACTGCTTCATCTAAAGCTAAGGGAATGGAAGCAGCAGAGGTATTGCCATACTGGGCAAGATTACTTATAACTTTATGCTCTGGAACATTCAGCCGTTGGGCAACAGCATCAATAATTCGTTGATTGGCTTGATGCAATAGCAACCAATCTATTTTATCAACACTGAGGTTGGCTTTAAATAAGGCTTTGTCAATGATTTCTGGCACTTTTTGCACAGCAAAGCGGTAGACTTCTTTGCCGTTCATAGTAATCGGTTGGTAACCGCCTTTAGTGATATTTACATTTGGGAGAAGTTCTTGGGAAGCGCCTGCATAAGCAAGGTTAAGGTGATGGTTTTGAGTACCATCACTTTTAAGGGCAAATCCCAACAAGCGATCGCTTTTGTCAGCCTGTAATACTACTGCTCCTGCACCATCACCGAATAATACACAAGTGCGCCGATCTTCCCAATCTACCCAACGAGAAAGGATATCTGCCCCAATCAACAGTACATTTTTATAAACACCTGTTCTAATGTATTGGGCTGCTGTAACTAGACCAAATACAAACCCAGAGCAGGCTGCTGTCAAGTCAAAAGCTACTGCGTTGCTGGCTCCCAATTGCGCCTGTACTTGACAAGCACTACCAAACAAATCATCAGGGGTGGAAGTCGCCAGCAGAATCAGGTCTAGGTCTTCTGGTTTAATTCCCGAAGCTGCGATCGCTTTACGGCTGGCAGCAGTAGCGAGTACACTCAAGGACTCAGATGGCAGCGCTAATCGTCGTTGACGAATTCCCGTTCTTGTAGCTATCCACTCGTCTGATGTTTCAACTACTTCACTCAATATCTGGTTGTGTAGGGAAGTTGCTGGTACTGCCGAGCCGCTTCCGGTAATTGCTACGCCTAAGTTTTGCACTCCTAATCTCCACAGCTATCAGCTTTTTGTCTTTTGTCCCTTGTCCTTGTCTTTTGTCTTTCGTCCTTGCAAATAACAAATGACTTATGACTCATGACTTATGACTGAATCGCTAACCGCTTTCGCGCTCTAGGATATATTGGGACTGAATTCGTTGTATCACCTGGTTGTCAACAGCTTCTTTGGCCATGCGAATTGCATTAAAAATTGAAGGAGCTTGTGAGCTACCGTGACCGATAAAACAGACTCCCGCCACGCCTAGCAGCAAAGCGCCGCCGTGTTCTGCGTGATCCATGCGCTGCTTAATCCGCTTCAGGTTTGGTTTTAAGAGTGCTGAACCGATTTGACCATGTAATCCTTGAGGTAATTCTTCCCGCAGAATTTGCAGAATCACTTCTCCAACTGCTTCGGCAAATTTTAATAATACATTGCCTACAAAACCGTCACAGACAATGACATCAAAGCGACCGGAAAGCACATCACGCCCTTCGGCATTGCCAATAAAATTTATTTGGGAATTTTCGCGTATTAGTTGGTGGGCGCGGACGGCTGCATCATTGCCTTTAGAGTCTTCTTCACCGATATTCAGCAAACCTACCTTCGGTTCATTTGTACCTAAGACATATTGACTGTAAGCCGATCCCATGACGGCAAATTGCTCTAAAAACTTCGGACGGCAATCTACATTCGCCCCGACATCAAGTACTAAAACTGGCTTACCAGCAATAATCGTGGGAAAAACAGTCCCTATGGCTGGCCGGTCAATTCCCGGCAATCGGCCTAAGCGGAGCAAAGCTGATGCCATCGCTGCCCCAGAGTGACCAGCAGAAAACACGGCATCTGCTTTTTGCTGCTTGACTAAATCCATCGCCACATTGATAGAAGCCTTGCGTTTGCGTCTAACTGCATTTAAAGGCTCCTCATCCATAGCGATCGCTTCCTCAGCAGGAACGATCTCCACCTGCCCTAAATTCGTTTTTGGCGGCAAGGCAGCTTCTATTTGTTGAGGATCACCAACCAGTAATACATCTACACCCAATTCTTCCCTTGCTCGCAATGCGCCAGCAACGATTTCACCGGGTGCGTGATCCCCCCCCATTGCGTCAATTGCGATCCTTACGCGAGTCGATCCCATTGCTCACAGTTTCTAGAAACCTTACAAATTTTACCAGATGGCTTTGCCGAAAAAGCTTAACTTTCTGACCGCCAAATTATTTCTGTTACTATTGCAACAATTTTTGCTGGCAAGCTCAAGATAGCACGAATTGTTTGGGAGTAGGGAGTGGGGAGTGGGCAGGGGGAAGAGGAGAGGAATTTTCCCCCTGCTCCCCCTGATCCCTCTGCCTTCCCTTCTCCCCCTACTCCCTACTCCTTACTCCCCACTCCCTTCTACCCAATTAACTAGCGTCCGAACGCCGTAGCCGGTTGCCCCCGCACTGTCATAGCCATTTTCTTTATCTGTCCACACTGGCCCAGCAATATCTAAGTGCGCCCAAGGTGTATCTTTGACGAATTGCTTAAGGAAAAGGGCGGCGGTAATAGAACCACCTGGACGAGGGCCTGTATTTTTCATGTCCGCAATGCCAGACTTTAGCCCTTCAAAATATTTTTCTTCCATTGGCATCCGCCAAATCTTTTCTCCTGAAATTTGGGCAGCTTTCTCTAACTGGGAAGCTACAGCATCATCGGGAGTGTACAAACCAGCAATATCTTCACCTAAGGCTATAACGTTAGCGCCGGTTAGGGTGGCTAAATCCACGATCGCATCTAATCCCAATTTGTCGGCATACACCAAGGCATCTGCTAGGGTCAAACGTCCTTCAGCGTCGGTGTTGTTAACTTCGATTGTTTTGCCGTTTGATGCTGTAAGAATGTCTCCAGGGTGCATGGCGCGACCGCTAATCATGTTTTCAGCCACTGCCGATATGAAGTGAACCTCAACATCTGGCTTAATTTGAGCAATTGCTTTTGCCGCGCCCAAGGTAGCAGCTGCACCGCCCATATCAATTTTCATGGTTTCGATGCCGCTACCTGCACCTTTAATGTTGAGTCCGCCGGAATCGAAGGTTACACCTTTGCCAATTATTGCTAGTTTCTTTTTGGGTGTACCTTCTGGCTTGTAAGTCAGGTGAATAAATTTCGGTGGCAAATCGGAAGCTTGGGCGACTCCCAAAAAAGCACCCATGCCCAACTTTTCACAGTCTTCTCTTTCCAGAATTTCTACTTGTAAACCGTGGTCTTTAGCGATCGCTTGAGCAGTTTCCGCTAAAGTAATTGGTGTTACTGCATTAGCTGGTGCTGCTACTAACTCTCGTGCCAAGTTTACGCCTGATACAATTTGATTGGCGCGGGTGATGGCTGCTTCTTGTCCAGCAAATCCCAGTAATTCTACGGTTTCTATTTGAGAACCTTTATCTTCTGGTTCTGATTTAAAGCGAATATCTTGGTAAAGCGCCAATTCTATACCTTCTGCGATCGCTTGGGCGCTTGTGGCTGGATCGTTATTCCACAATGGGAAATTAAATCCCAAAATTTTGCTTTTTTGCTTTTTTGCGACTCTGGCTACAGCAGCAGCAGCGCGTCGCAAAGTGTCGAGTTTTAGTGCATCTGGTTTACCTAAGCCTACCAAAATCAATTTCCGCACTGGGCTACCAGGATTCACACGCGTGAAGATAGTACTGTTGGCTTTCCCTTTAAATTCTTCTTCAGCAATTAGTTCTTTTAATACCCCGGAAAACTTTTGATCTAAAGTTGCCAATTCTCCAGTTAACTCTACTGCATCTTCAAATAATCCAATTGCCAAACTATCGCCTGCCCACTCTAGCAAAGGCTTATCACTAAGTTGTATTGTCATGTTGGGATTTTGTGTAAATATTCCTTCTTGTACCAGTATTGCTCAAAATTTTTGTTTAATGGTGAGGGGAGTGGGGAATATGAGGGAGATGGGGCCAATAGCTATAATGTTAGCGCTGAGAGTGTCAATCGATAATACGCTTGAAAATGTATGAAGTTTTAACCATAATAAATTAGTGGAATGGCAAGTTGAGTTTCATGATAATTTCGAGTCTGAGTTCGATGCTCTACCTCAAGAAGTAAAAAATTAGTTGCTTGCTAAGGCTCAGGTATTAGAAATGTTTGGCCCACAAGCAAAACGTCCTCATGTTGATACGCTCAAAGGGTCGAAATACAGAAACATGAAAGAGTTACGATTCTGAGCTTTTGGTGGTATTTGGCGTGTGGCATTTGCTTGTGACCGATTGAGACAAGCCATTTTATTGGTTGCAGGTGACAAATCAGGCATTAGCCAAAAACTTTTTTATAAACACTTAATTCAAAAGGGTGATGCACGGTACAAGAGCCATCTTAAAAAACTAAAAGAAGAAGGGTAAGAAGAATGGGCAAAAGCCTAAGAGAAAAAATTAAAGAACAGCCAATAGAAAACCAAATAAAAATTGAAAGCCGCGCTCAGGAATTAATAGCTCAGGAATTAACTAGACAAAAAATTAGAATAGATAAAAGGAAAAGGTTTAAAAAAAGAGAGGTAGTTATATTTGGAAAAAAATTAATGATAGAACATTAATTTAGTAAAACACTAGACAAGCCTGCCAAGCCATTGGAGTTTGGCAGGCTTTAAAGTTATTAAAAATGGCTAGTTTTGTGTCTGATACTGGTGAACTCCGCTCGATAACTCTACTTTTTTACCTCCTCTGCCTAATGCTCTATGCCCCAATTTTATTTGTATCAATATCAAAATTGCTGGCGATCGCTTCTATTATTTCTTGCTCAACTGGTGTAATATTATTGTCAAGCTGGGCAATTTTGTAACACTGAGCTAGCAAAGGTATGGCAAAATCACGATTCAACTGATTGAGCAGTATATCTAAAGGCTTAGGCGATTTGATATTTTGGGCAATGGCATCCAAGGAGTTAGGAGTGAGGTTTAGAGTTTGTAACTCTGGCAAAATTTCTTCCCAAGTCTTCTCTGGATGACTAGCAAGGATCATGTGAACTAAAATTTGATCCATGACAGCTTGTTGAGCGATCGCAGTTTCTAGATATTTTTCACTCTCTGCTTTTAATGTTGCTAGTGTCTGTGGCGATGCAAGCGAAGTTGATTCATCTAGCTTGGCTTCGTAAAATCGGCAAGCAGCATACCCTAATGAATAAATCATCGTCGCATTTGAACTAGCTCCAATTACCGCACCCGCCAAGGGTATATTTCGCAGCAAGCCTAATCCCGCAGCTTTTAAAAGACGCTCTCCACCCAAGCCAAGACCAAAAATTGCCAAAATTTCACCTTTACGGGTAGGATCTTTTAAATTCAACCCGTAGACAGATGCAATTTGATAAAGCATTTCTGATTGCAATTTTGTTGTTGCTGTTAAATCAATTGCGAACAATGCAACTGCTATTCCTGGCAAAATACTAGTGGCTAATCCAACACCGCCTGCTTGAGTTGCTTTTTCCACCATGATTCGGTGAGCAATCTGGCTGGGTGATTCATTGGGATATTTTTGCTTGAGCTTATTTACCGCCGCTTCTGCATTTTCCAAATCAACAGCGTCAGTAGTACCAATTAGCCAATTTAAATTTAATACTCCAGATAGCTTTCTAATCAGCCAATTTTCGTTAAGGCGATTCACAACTTGACCGCTACTTTGAGTTGTTTGCTCAATAAACTTGTGTGTTTCTTTCGCTGTCGCTTCTCCCACCTCTACTGCTGTGTCTAAAACTGCTTTGCCAGTCTCAGCAACAGTTTTAATAAAAAACTCTACTATAGACGGTTCATTTTCTACTGATGATTGAGCCTGGATTTGTACTTCTGAAGTTTCTCTGGGTGAATTAACTGATTTATTCACTTCTATTTCTTGTGGTTTGTCTGCCATTGCTTGACACCATCTTGTAAAGCCTCTCTTTTGGTTGTAGCGAAATTATGAGCGGCTCTACATCCCTCTATAAACGTAAATATCAGTTTCAGATTAACTATTTTCTTTTCTGAATAACTGTCTTAATCCATCAACAATAGGAACATATTGCTCAGGGGTGAGTGTTCCCAAATACGCCAAAACTCGATTTATATCTAATCCCCGCGTTTGATCTAGTAAGACAATGGAAGACAGAGACAAACCACCAGCACCAGCTCACAAACGCTGATATAAGCTGGGATTATTGAACGCCCAAGAACTACTCTGGGTAGTTAAAGGTGCAATCATTAGCATTGGATAGTGGACTTCTCCCCAAGGTATACCGACCATTACAGCAGGCCGAGTTCCTTGCTGCGATCCTCTAGGACTACTAGTAGGTATTGCGCCTCACCCTATCCTCTCACTTCTAGCCCCCTACCTATATCAGCATTACTTTCTAAAAAGTCATTATCCTTAAGAATTTCATAGAGATTAATATCTTCCTCTAGCAAGCAAGCATGTCCGCAATGGGGCAATACCACAATTTTGGTATTTGGTAAGATATTCCCTATCCGCTTTACTTCAGTTACAGAAGGTAAAAGGCGATCGCTACCACCAGCAATCAACAAAACTGGTTGAGTTAACCGACCTAACTGTTCGTTATCAATATCAAATTCTCGCAGTAAAGACAATCGCCAATGAACGGTTTCTGGCGGGACAGAACGCATAGTTTTTAGCAGTTCATGGCGATCGCTTTGAGAAATGCGTGGCAAAGATGCTATAAACGGTAACAATCCCAGTGCGCCAACATCATACAACTCTGATGGCACTAAGTAAGTTAGTTGGGATGCCCAATTCAACCAAGGGCGAAGACGAAAGGACGAAGCTGGGTTAATTAAGATAATTCGCTTAAATAAATCCGGCGTTTGGATCGCTACTTTCATTGCCAAGCAACCACCAAAGGACTCACCACACAGGTAAACTGGCCTCTGAGAGCTTTTTTCTAATTCGGCGTAGATTAAGTCCAATACACTCTTAGCTAGCACATCCCAAGTGTTAAGGTCTTTGCGTGGGATCGCTAAACAACGGACATCAAAGCCAGTTTCTAATCCAGCCGTTTGCGATCGCAATAGTTGACCAGTTCCATCCATTCCTGGCAAATATACCAACAGGGGATACTCTGGCTTGACTCGTTTAGGAGTTAGAAAACAAGGATTTAGCTCAACTTCTTGGATAGTCATTGGTCATTAGTCAATGGTCATTAGTCAATGGTATAAAACTTTTGGATTGCTGATTGTTGCTGTTACGAAGTTCGGTAGTTTTGAGCAAAAATAAAAAAGGTCTTGGAACAAGCTAACTGTTAGTCATCGAGACAATCCAAAATTGAAAATCGAATGGCTCTAATAGCAACCTTGACGCAGTAAGGTGCTAATTTCACCATGACAGTGTTCTGTCAGTTCAGCCACAACAGTTCTGGCTTGCTTGCCGTGATATTTTTGATGATGTTGGGGCGTAATCCAATAAGGGCGACCGATTAACACTGCAACCCGACGATAAAGTACCAGTGGATGCCAACCACTTTGGTTAAATAAAGGTTCTGAAGGGTCAAATAGACTCAAAAGCCTTAAGGGGAAGCCAGAAGTGTTTACTTCTTCTAAGGAAGCGATCGCGATCGGCAAAATTGCTAAATCCTGCACATCAGCCCGTAATGCCAAATGGGCAAATCCCCGTTGAAACTCACCCACCATGTTTGGCACGGTAAATTTCACCATTGGTTCAGTTCCTTCTGGAAATACTCCTACCATCTGCTTGGACTGCAATAGCACCTGCGATTGCGAAAAAAAGCTTTGCTGACGGTTTTGAGTTTCTTCCAAAGGAAAACACCCCAATTGTCCGGTGACAATCTCCCGCATTACTGGCACTTGTCCCATGTAGTGATGGCAAGCAAAGCGAATCGGACTCGATAACGCCGCCATTAAAATTAGTGCATCCATAAAGCTGCGGTGATTGCTGACTACCAGTACGCTGGCATCCTGGGGAATGCGATCCTCGTAATAACGAAACATTTGCGTTGAGAGTGCCGCCACCAAAGCGCGAGAAATCTCTAGGGGGCTATTTCGACTCATACCTAATCAATATATTTTTCCGGTGAATACGGCAGTTTATCTTAAATTAATTTTTACATTTCTTTACTACTGCCATGACCGTCTTAAGATAGAAATATCTAATCCACAAAACCAGATAAATTTTCCGGATTCTGGATTATGTATTCTCAATCACAATAATTTCTAATATAAAGTATTCAAAAAAATTATGATTAGTTAATTTCGCTCTTGTAAGCAAAAATGAGTTGAATTGATGCATATTACAAAACAATTTTTGATTTGAAAACTTTGCTACTATTAAGGTATTATTGAAAAAAATAGAAATATTATTGTATAATTGCTTGGTTTTTCCGATAGAAGTAAAACGTTTTATAAGTTAATTTTAATTTTGCATGAATCTAGTGAATAAAAAAGAAAAGACATTTGCACTAACAACACCACTATATTATGTAAACGATGTGCCCCATATAGGCAGTGCTTATACGACGATCGCAGCAGATGTAGTGGCGCGATTTCACAGGCTGTTGGGGCATCAGGTATTACTAATTACAGGTACAGATGAACACGGGCAAAAAATTCAGCGATCGGCAGAAAGTTTAGGCAAAGCACCACAAGAGTTTTGCGATGAAATTGTCCCTAGTTTCGTTAATTTGTGGCGATTACTGGATATTCAATACGATCGCTTTAGTCGGACTACTGCACCTCGTCATGAAGCGATCGTCAAAGAATTCTTTGATCAAGTCTGGAAATCTGGTGATATTTACCAGGGGCAACAAAAAGGCTGGTACTGCGTATCCTGCGAAGAATTCAAAGAAGAACGGGATCTGCTAGAAGGACACCGTTGCGCGATTCATACTAACAAAGAAGTGGAGTGGCGAGACGAGCAAAACTATTTTTTCCGCTTATCCAAATATCAAACTAAGCTAACAGAATTTTATCAATCTAGACCGGATTTTATTCAACCAGAAAGTCGGCGCAATGAAGTTATTAACTTTGTAAATCAAGGTCTGCAAGACTTTTCCATTTCGCGGATAAATCTAGACTGGGGTTTTCCCGTACCAGTTGATCCCAAGCACACCCTTTATGTCTGGTTTGACGCGCTGTTAGGTTATGTAACGGCATTACTAGAACCAGATGCAGAACCGACTTTAGCAAATGCCTTAGAAACATGGTGGCCGATTAACTTGCACCTAATTGGTAAAGATATTCTGCGCTTCCATGCAGTTTACTGGCCAGCAATGCTGTTGTCGGCTGGCTTACCCTTGCCAGATCGAGTATTTGGGCATGGCTTTTTGACTAAAGATGGTCAAAAGATGGGCAAAAGTCTGGGTAATACCCTTGATCCTATAGCGTTAGTTCAGCGCTATGGTAGTGATGCCGTTCGTTATTACTTCCTTAAGGAAATCGAATTTGGCAAAGATGGAGATTTTAATGAAGTAAGGTTCATTAATGTTCTGAATGCAGATTTGGCAAATGATTTAGGTAATTTGCTCAATCGCACCTTGAACATGGTGAAGAAATACTGTGCCCAGAATAATGTCCCATCAATCGGCAATGAAGGAATTTCTGACGAAAATCCATTGAAAACAATTGGTTTACGTCTAAGGGAGAATGTAAAACAAGCATACCAAGAGCTAGCTTTCAGTGAAGCCTGCGAGGCCATCCTTTCATTGGTGCAAGCCAGTAATAAGTTTATTGATGAACAGGCTCCTTGGTCATTATATAAACAGGGACAGCAGGAGTCGGTGGAAAAAGTTCTGTACGCAGTTCTAGAATCGGTTAGACTAGCAGCTTATCTGCTATCCCCAATTATTCCGAACATCAGTAGCGATATTTATCGGCAGCTGGGCTTTGGAATAAACTTTAACGAGCAAATACAAAGTTCAATCACCGCTCCTTTTGCCACCCATGCAACATGGGGGATACTATCTAGTAAACAACAGTTGGGTATAGCCAAACCGATTTTTAAGCGAATAGAACCCCTAAAAAACGATTAATCTTTATCAAAGTCTGATTTTGTTCAATTTCTTATTTTCTCAAAAAATTTATCGGGGCTGAACTTAAATTAGTCCCGGAACATTATCATAAGCCGCTGTGACTAGCATCTAAAAGTTGGTAATTTGTATCAAAAATAACAGGGATAATAATTGAGGTATCACAATGATGTTGAATAATTTTGAAACCGATTCAATATTTACGCCAGAACAGGTTTTGGAGAATCGGGGTAGGGTCGCTATATTTATTGATGGCTCAAATCTATTTTACGCTGCACTGCAACTAGGGATTGAAATCGATTACACGAAGCTGTTGTATCGATTAACTGGAGGTTCTAGACTATTAAGGTCTTTTTTCTACACTGGTGTAGACCGGACAAACGAGAAGCAACAGGGGTTTCTACTGTGGATGCGTCGCAATGGCTATCGAGTTATTGCTAAGGATCTAGTCCAGCTACCAGATGGCTCTAAAAAAGCTAACCTGGATGTAGAAATAGCAGTCGATATGATGGCTTTAGTAGATTCTTATGATACCGCAGTTTTAGTTAGCGGTGATGGGGATTTGGCTTATGCGGTAAATTCAGTTAGCTATCGCGGCGTGCGGGTTGAAGTGGTGAGCTTGCGTTCGATGACCAGCGACAGCTTAATTAATGTAAGCGATCGCTACATTGATTTAGAAGCCATCAAAGAAGATATTCAAAAAACTCCTCGCCAAAGCTATCCATACCGGCCATTATCTGGGATCGGTTTTTTGGAAGACACCAGAACTAGTGATGGACATCTAGAAATCCAAGAATAATGGCGTATCAATTTCATCAAAGGGGGAGACAGGGCGAGAGAAAAATTCAAAATTTCTCCTCTACTCCTCCCTTTCTTCTTTTACCTTTAATTTTTTTCTTGATATTTGGTTTAGCAAGCTGTGGGGGGAAATCTCCCACAGCTTCTCAACAAAATACTGTGGCTTCATCTAATAAAGATAGCAATTTGACTTTCTTTGATGTCACCTTAGAACAAGCAGATGAAGTAGGACGACCAATTTGGAAAGTCAGGGCTAAACAAGCACAATACACCAAAGAAAAACAAATTGGTCAAGCTGAAAGTCCTTATGGTGAACTATATCAAGATGGCAAAGTAGTTTATCAAATCAAGGCGGATGTCGCAGATATTGAACAAAATGGGAAGCAGTTATTTCTTAAAGGTAAAATATTTGCCACAGATCCTAAGAATGGAGTTGTATTGCAAGGTAATGAATTAGAATGGCGTCCCAAAGAAGATTTGTTGATTGTCCGCAACCAGATTAATGGTAGTCATAAACAACTACAAGCTGTGGCGCAGGAAGCGCGAGTCAAAACCCGCGAACAGCGCATGGAATTTTTCGGAAGGGTAATAGCAAATTCCATTGATCCACAGTTACAAGTAAGAACCGAGCATTTAATCTGGAATATTAAACAAGAAAAACTGATTGGCGATCGCCCTTTACAAATTGACCGTTACAAAGATAATAAAATTAGCGATCGCGGCAAAGGAAATTCTGCCGAAGTCAACTTAAAAACGAAAATTGCCACTATTCAACAAAATGCTCAATTAGATTTACTAGACCCACCCATGCAAATAACTAGTAACTCTATGACCTGGAACATGAACACAGAAACGGTCACTACAAATTCCCCTGTGCGGATGTTCCAGCGTGCCGAAAATCTTACCGTCACTGCCAATCAAGGTGAAATGAGAATACCACAAAAAACAGTTTATTTAACAGGTAACGTCAACGCCATTGGTCAGCGTCGCCAGTCTTTGAAATCTAATACATTAACTTGGTATTTAGATAATAAGTTAGTTGAAGCTCAGGGAAATGTAGTTTATCGACAAATTGACCCACGGTTAAATTTTACAGGTGAAACAGCAGTTGGTAATCTGCAAACAGAAAATATTGTTGTTAAAGGCGGCACTTCTAGCGGTAGGGTAGTAACAGAAATCATTCCCCAAGAAAGAGCCAATCGGCAGCAGTAGAGTTAGGGGAGTGGGGAGGATGAGGGAAATGAGGCGAATAATCAATGCCCTATGCCCCATTCCCCATTCCTCGCTCCCTGCTCCCTGCACTAGGCTAGGATCTTAGTACTACAAGTCTTCTGATAACCCATGAATGGATCAAAGCGATTAGGCAAGGAATCCTTGCCAATATCCCAACAAGCAGAACATTCCCACCATCACGATACAGATAGCGAGCATACAGATCATACTCATGAGGCTGGAGAGTCGGCTCATCCTCACGTCCATAGCGAAGAGTCATTACGGCGAATTGCCAATCGATTATCGCGGATAGAAGGACATGTTCGTGGTATTAAAACAATGGTGCAGCAAAATAGTCCTTGTCCTGATGTTCTACTGCAAATTGCCGCAGTGCGAGGCGCATTAGATAAAGTAGCGCGAATTGTTTTAGATGAACATTTAACTGAGTGTATTGCTAGAGCTGCACAAGAGGGTAATATTGACGTTGAAATTAAACAGTTAAAAGCTGCTTTAGATCGATTTTTACCTTAAGAATTATAAAAATAAAAATTAACTAGCACAACAAAGCATTTTGTAAAGATGCAGGATTTGGTGTATTGACTCAGGCAAAGGGTTATTTATGCCAAAATTAACACAAGGATTTTACGTATTCCTTATTATATCAACGATGCTAAAACCTCTGAAACTAATTAACTTTTTTGATCTTATTAATATCTGCGAACATTTTGCTTTGCTCCACTGATAATGAAAAATCATATCAACTGAGCCTTTAAATATCTCCTTGAAAAATGAATTTAAGATATAAGTTTAACTATTGTTTAAATGTCAATATAAACAAACCTCTAATTATTTTGTTACACGGCTTCATGGGAAACATTAATGAATTTGATGAAGCTATAAAAATGCTAAGTGAAGATTTTTCTCATCTCACTCTTGATTTACCCGGACATGGTAAAACCCAAATTTTAGGAAGTGATGAATACTATACAATACAACCCACTGCTCAAGCAATAATCAATTTATTAGATGAATTAAAAATAGATAAATGCTACTTAATTGGTTATTCAATGGGTGGAAGGTTGGCTTTATATCTAACTCTACATTTTCCAGAACGTTTTATTAAAGTTGTATTAGAATCAGCTTCCCCTGGTTTAGCAACAGAAGCAGAACGATTAGAAAGAGTTAGGCGTGATGCTCAAATAGCTAGAAAATTAAGCAGAAGTATTATTCAAACTGATTTTGCTGCTTTTCTTTCAAATTGGTACAATCAACCGATTTTTGGTTATATAAAAAATCATCCAAAATACGATCGCATGATAGAAAGTCGCTTGCAGAATAATCCGCATGAATTAGATAAATCATTGCGCTTCATGGGAACTGGATGCCAACCTTCTTTCTGGGAAAAGCTACAAGAGAATAAAATCCCTCTGCTTTTACTAGTAGGTGAATATGATAAAAAATTTATATCTATTAATACAGAAATAGCTCAAATTTGTGAATTTAGCCAACTAAAAATAATTAGTAATGCTGGACATAATATTCACTTTGAAAATACCTCGGCTTTTATAGAAAATATCAAAGATTTTTTCTATGCAGCAAGTTAAAAGTTAGGATGATCTCATTGCTTACTGGGTAACTTTTTCACTGCCTTGCTAGAAGGAGTTAGCGATGGTATTAAATTGGGTGCTATTGGTTGATTAGCTGCGGTCAATTCCTCTTGCAGCATTTTCTGATAAAGTTTAGGCAGAGAGCTACTAACAGAATTAGTTTCTATGCCATATCCTAAACTTGTCCAGGTGGGAGAGAGCCGCCGCAAAACTTCATTTAGCTTTCCTTGACGCAACAGTTGAGAAAGATCAGCTCCCCAAACTTTAGAATCATTTAACCAACGGTAAACTACTATATCTTGATATTCTGCTTCAAAACTATAAGCAGTCCAAAACATCATCTGCATCGGTTTTGGATGATAACGGGAGGCTAAACGATACCAAGTAACATTAATAATTTGATATCTGCCAGCAGCAGTAGAACAATTACCTATGTTGGGTCCTGTGACAATTGTGACGCATATCTCAGGATGTCGGCTAAGGTCGTTGACTTGCTGCCCACCATATAACAGCGAATAGGGACGATTACCACTTGCCTCACTCGCCGAGATGGTTCGCATTAAAGCGCGGATATAGGGGTCGCCCTTTTTCATGACCAAAGGCGGCTGTTGAACTGCAAAGATGGGATCAGAAGGCGATCGCAAGTCTCCAATATACCATTGCAACAAATACACAAAGCCAAGAAGCGCGGCTATTGGCCCAATAAGTTTTTCAACACCTTTGAATTCAAAGCCTTTCAGAATCCGACTCCTTCAAATTTTTTCTCTTCGCTAACAACATTGATTGACGCGCCCATTCTGGTAAAGTTCACTCCAATAGAGACTGACTGTTGATAGGGGCACAGCAATGCTATGCCCACGCATGTTGTAAACCAAGACACGCTATAAGAGTTTTAACTCCTAACTCCCCATTGGTTGATTAAGCGACGTTAGCAAATAATTCCCCAAAAGTTTTAGAAGTAGCCTCCGGTTTGGCCACAATCTCGACAATTTTATTGCGTGCATCTGCTTCAAACAACGCCTCAACAGCAACTTGGGCGACTTTTTGTCTGGGTATACTACCGTCAAACAGTGTATCAGCACTCTGCATCACGATCACATCGGAGTTATCTTCATTCTTCAACCCACCAGGCCGCACAATCGTATAAGTAAGACTACTTTTCTGGATATACTCTTCAGCTTGCTTTTTCCACACTAAAATCAGCCAAAACAAGTTTAGTGGATGGAATAACTGCGAAGTACACAAAGAAGAAACTAAGACGAAATGCTCAATTCCCTTTGCTTTAGCAGCTTCTACTAAATTTTTAGTCCCTTCAAAATCTACTTTATAGGGGCCAGTGGGGTCAAAACTAGGTTTTGCCCCAGTAGCAACCAACAGAACTGTGCTATCTCCCAATGCAGCAGTTAAACTTTCTGGTTGTAATACGTCGCCTACCACTAATTCGGCTTCAGGAGAGAGAATACCCCTAGCCTTCTCTATATCCCGCACTAAAGCCCGGACGGGAATATTCCGCGCTATCAACTCTTGCACAATCCGGCGACCTGTTTCACCCGTTGCCCCTGCTACAAATGCTTTCATGAGAAATGCTATCCTGGGAAACTATTGTGTGCTTGTTCAGTTCTTTATTTTAGTAATTCTATGGACTTGATGGCAGATTAATGAGGTTTCGGTAAAAATAGGATATTAGTGTGAAATGACCCAGGTACGTGGGGAATTATTAATATAGACGAACGCTAAAATATACATTAATGCATTTATGCTTTCAAGACAAAGCGAATATAAATCCTGGGAAATAACAGAAGCAGTTTTACCTGTAGCCTCCAGCCATGAAGCAGCCGAGGACACATTAACAGAAGCAAATGTAGCGACGGTCACAAAATTTTACGGTCGTTATCAAGATTTTATGGAAATGCCTGCCCCAGCAGAGAAGGTTGCCCAGTATCTTAATAATCATGCCTCATGGTTTTCGCGTTGCGCTGAACCCATGAAGGTGCAATTACTTGGAGAAAATGGCTACGCTCTAGTAATTGGTCGTTTTGGTGCTTTTGGTTATGATGTAGAACCTAAAATTGGTTTGGAATTGTTGCCTCCAGAGGAGGGTATTTACCGCATCCGTACAATCCCTATCCCTGACTACCAACCGCCTGGTTATGACGTAGACTATCGGGCATCTCTACAGTTAATAGAAAATAATAATTCCAATAGCATTGGTGAAATTACCAGAGTTGAATGGGAATTGGATTTAATAGTTGATTTGCACTTTCCCAGATTTATTCAGCGATTACCCAAGTCTATAATTCAATCTACAGGCGATCGCCTACTTAACCAAATTGTCCGCCAAGTCTCCCGTCGTTTAACCCGCAAAGTTCAGCAAGATTTTCAGAAATCTTTGGAAATACCCCTTCCTGCTAATTCTAAACAAAAGCAATGACTCAATAGTCCTTTGTCATTGCTCATACACAAATGACAAAGGACAAATGACAAAGGACTAAGCTTTAGTGAGAATTCTTTGGACAATTTGCACGCCGGTGACAGCCTGCCAAGCAAAAAGCCCCAAAAGGGTAAAATTCACCAGAATATGAGTTGCTCGCGCCCAATTTGCCCCTTTTTGCATATAAGGCGACAAAGCAGCAGAAAATGCAATCATACCCGTCATACCCAGTCCTGCCAGCAGGTGAGGCGCGACAAATAATTTGCCATTATTGATGTAAGTGACACCCATCCCTCCAATTGCACCTACCACCATCAAAGCTAGGAGTATAGATCCGATTTGGTAGTGTCTGACGTTATATTTACCTTTAATCAGTTCTTTCTTTTCTTCCCCCTGAGCATTTCTGGTACGCTGTACTTGCAGCCCCAAGTAGGCAGCATAAATTGAAACTACTAATAGCGCCCACATAAGCACCGGATGAAAGAAATTCAGCCAATATTTCACCGACGCGGAAAGTTCCAGACTCATAGTGTTCTCGCCCAATTATAAAATCTTCATAAAAATTAGCATAATTCTATTTTCTGTGCTTAAAGTTGCACAAATAAAAAGAGGCTAAAAAAGAGAAGAATTTTTATCAACTCAATAGCTAGAATGTTTGCCAAGACTGCTTTTATTGAATTTTAATTTAGAATGAGTGAATTTTGAATTGCCTAAACCTCTTGCCAAAGTGGATAAACAATCTCAGACTAAATTTTGAGGGTAGACGAACAAAACCCCCTGTGTGGGATCTCATTCATGACTGAAAATAACGATACTTTGCTGCTACAAGCAGCTAAAAATGGAGATATTAAGCATCTGAGGGCGCTACTGGCTGCTGGTGCGAGGGTGGACGCGTGCGATCGCCAAGGCACGACGGCGTTAATGTTTGCTGCCAATTTAGGCTATACCGAAATTGTGCGATCGCTATTAGATGCTGGGGCAAATATCAACTTGCCCAGAAAACTCTATGGTTTGACAGCTTTGATGTTGGCGGCTAGTTCCAAACAGCTTGACATTTTGCAGCTTTTACTATCCAAAGGTGCTGATGTTAATGCCACTAATGAAGATGGCAGCACAGCTTTAATGGCAGCTGTAGTTAAAGGTCATGTCGATGTAGTGCAAGTTTTATTGGCTGCTGGTGCAAAGGTGAATATCGCAGATAAAGATGATGATACTGCCTTGAAACTCGCCATTAAGCAGGGACAAATAGAAGTTTTACAAGCAATTTTGCAAACTGGTGTCGATGTCAATATCCGAGATGAGGAAGGTGAAACACTCTTAACATTAGCGGCAGATTTGGGATATTTAGAGGTTGTGGAAGCATTGCTAGAGGCCGGGGCTGATGTGAATGTGAGAAACGCCGATGGTGCAACTGCCCTATCGGCAGCAGTAGCGGCTGGACATAGTGCGATCGCAGCAGCTTTACTAAATCGAGGTGCTAAAATTAATCTCCAAGACCAAGATGGTGAAACAGCCCTACACCTTGCGGTTGTAGAAGGCTACATTGATGTTGTGCAAGTGTTACTTAACAGGAGTGCAGATGTCCAAATTAGGAACCACCTTGGCGATACGCCACTGCTTGTAGCAGCATTGCAGGGACACAGCCATATCGTCGAAGCATTGTTGCATTCCGGGGCAGATATTAGTGAGAAAAACCTTGGTGAAGCACCTTTGACGCTGGCTGCATCACAGGGACACACCCAAACAGTGAAAGTGCTGCTAGACTATGGTGCTGATGCTAACACTGCGGGCGATGATGGCAAAACTGCTTTGATCAAGGCAACCGAACGCAAGCACAAGGAGATAATACATTTGTTGCTGGCAAATGGGGCAGATGTGAATTTTCAAGACTCAGCGAAAGCAACAGCATTGATGTGGGCTGCTTCAGCAGGTTACGGCGAAATTGTGCAGTTATTACTCCAAGCTGGGGCAGATATGAATTTGAAAAACCGGGGTGGCTATACTGCTTTAATGATTGCAGAATTTAATGGTTATAAAAATGTGGTGCAAAGCCTGCAAAAAGCTGGGGCGCAAGAATAGCTAATAGCCATTTAAAATCTTTTGTTTCCTGATTTGCCAGACGATAATAATTCTTCTGACTGATCATTTTTTTCAAATTGTCCAGCACGAATGAGTTGCACAGTTTTTTCTGTCCATGCGACAAAATCTGTTTCATATAACTAGGCTGTGCTTTTCGGAATCAGCGTCATAAACTTCCTGCAATCACCGTAGACGAGCAAAATTGGAGAGATTTTACGCCCATTTTAACGTCATAGGACTTATGCACAAATAACGTAAAATCGAACCACAGAGGCGCAGAGAACACGGAGTAATAATAGTTTAAGAGGTATTTTGCGTAAGTCCTGCGTCAGAGGCTATACGAGGCGATCGCGTCTTGTTCCTGTCACAATATCTAAATAAGCCTATATTTTAATTTCAAAAATGCCTGCTAAAAATACAAATAATCAAAGTCGTATCCAATCTCGTGACTGGCCAATTGAGCAATTACCTGGACTAAGCCACGAGGAACAATCTCAACTGCACAATTGTGGAATTCCTAGCACAGTAGTGCTAATCAAACAAGGGAAAACTTTAGAGGAAAGACTAGCATTAGCCAATAAACTACAGATTCATCTTCAGTATGTAAATAAATGGATGGCTTTAGCTGACTTAGCCCGTATTCCCAGTGTAGGCATACAATATTGTGGTTTATTGCTCCATGCAGGTATCGGTTCTGTAGCACAGTTGGCTCAAACTCCCACTCATAGATTGCACCAACAAATCATGCGCTTGCAGGTAGCAACAATGCAGCGACGAGATTTGTGTCCAGCGATTGAATTAGTACAACAATGGAGTCAGCAAGCCAAAGCAATCATTAGTTAAAAGTTAGGAGTTAAGATAATTCATAATTCATAATTCCTAACTTTTAACTTCTCACTCCTTGGCTAAAACACCATTAAGGAAGATATCAGCAAGTCCTTCTGCCATTTCTTGCATTTGTTGAGGAGAGGCGTCAGGTTCCATGAGGGTGTTGTTGGAAAAACCTGCGATCGCAAACATTCCTAAAAAAACTTTGGCTACCAGCTTGGCGTCCATTTTGCGATAAATGCCTTTATCCATCGCTGTTTGAAAAAATGCTTCGCCCACATCGGACATTTTAGTAATGACTTCTAATTGAATGCGATCGCGCAAGTCGGGGTGAAACTGAACCTCCATAAAACAAACGCGCATTAAATCGGCATTTTTTTGAAAATTCCACATCCGGCGACGCATCACCTGAGCTACGGCTTTATAGCTGCCCATTTCACTTAATTCTGTCAGCAAATCTGTGAGAATCTCCACCCATCCACTCGTCGCTACTTCCACTAATATTGCTTTTTTATTGGGAAAATGACGAAAGAGAGTGCCTTCAGCTACACTTGCCGCTTGTGCTAAATCGCGGGTGGTAGTGCCGTCAAATCCCTGAGCGGCGAACAATCGTTGTGCTGCCTGTAAAATCCGGGTGCGCGTTTGAGCCTCTGAGGGTGGAGAAGAATTAAAAACTCGCATAACAGTTATGGTGAAATTTGCGGAACAGGATTTGTAGCATTATTGTCTAACGTCAAGTAAAAAAGCCTAAGAAGCTTAATACAAGATTAACGTCTTTTTGCTAAGTACCTAGTTTTTTAGGTAGTGTAACTTTATCTTAATTTTTGCTTATGAACCAGATCAGTCGGTCAATTTTAGTTTTTAGATTGGGAATTTTAGATTGGTCAGATAAAGTATCTGTCATATTGCGGCGGTTGTTTGTCGCTTTGTTGGCTTTGATTATCCTCTGGTGGGGATTACTGCCAGAAATTGCTCTGGCTCAAACTCAGACAGCACCCCCTCCCCAAAGAGTGTTGCAACCTACAAAAACTCAAACTCCACCAGTTGAAAATTCGATCCAACCTTATCTAAATCGAGTTATCAAGGAGTTAACGGAGTTTCGCCTCGACAATGGTCTAAAATTCATTGTCTTGGAAAGACATCAAGCGCCTGTAGTGTCTTTTATTACTTATGCCAATGTCGGTGGTGTGGATGAGTCAGATGGCAAAACTGGTGTGGCTCACTTTCTGGAACACTTGGCGTTTAAAGGCACAACGCGCATTGGTACAGAAAACTACAAGGCAGAAAAACCTCTATTAGAAACCTTAGAACGATTGGATGGCCAAATTAAAACAGCGAAAGCCGATGGCAAAAAAGATGAGGTTGCTCGGTTAGAAGCTGAGTTTAAGCGAGTGGAATCACAAGCAGCCAAGCTTGTTAAGCAAAACGAATTGGGGCAAATTGTCGAACAAGCGGGAGGTGTAGGTTTAAATGCCAATACTTCAACCGAAGCTACCCGTTATTTCTACAGCTTTCCTGCCAATAAGCTGGAACTTTGGATGTCGCTGGAGTCGGAACGATTTCTCGATCCTGTAATTCGTCGTGAGTTTTATAAAGAGAAAGATGTAATTTTAGAGGAACGACGGATGCGGGTGGAGAATTCACCTATTGGGCTGATGTTGGAGAAATTTATTGATACTGCTTACAAAGTTCATCCATACAGGCGTCCAGTGATTGGTTATGACGAAGATATCCGCAATTTGACACCAGAAGATGTCCAAAAGTTTTTTGATACTCACTACGTACCGAGTAATTTAACCATTGCCATTGTCGGAGATGTTAACCCGGCTGAGGTGAAAAAACTGGCGCAAACTTATTTTGGCCGCTATCAAGCAAAAACCAAAGCTGTTGAAGAAATCCCGGTGGAACCGTCACAACAACAAACACAGGAAGTTACTTTACAGCTACCTTCTCAACCCTGGTATTTAGAAGGTTATCATCGTCCGGCAATTACCCATCCAGATAATGCAGTCTATGAAATCATTGGTAGTTTATTAAGTGATGGGCGCACGTCGCGGTTGTATAAGTCTTTGGTAGAAAAGCAACGATTGGCACTAAATGCTCAAGGTTTTAGCGGATTTCCTGGAGATAAATACCCAAACCTGATGTTATTCTATGCTCTCACGGCTCCTGGTCATACGGTTGATGAGCTGGCGGTGGCTTTGCGCCAAGAAATCGACAAATTAAAAACTGAGCCTGTAGCAGCGGTTGATTTGGAACGGGTGAAAACCCAAGCACGGGCCGGTTTATTACGTACCCTCGATTCAAATATGGGGATGGCTCAACAATTATTGGAATATGAGGTAAAAACTGGCTCTTGGCGGAATTTATTTAAGCAGTTGGATGATATTTCGGCAGTGACAACGGCTGATATTGTGCGGGTGGCAAAGGAGACGTTTACGCCAAAAAATCGCACGGTTGGTAAGCTGTTGTCGAAAGAAGCTTAAGAGAAACGAACCGCGAAGGCGCAAAGGGCGCGTTCGCGCAGCGTCTCGTAGAGAAGGTAGAGAGATATGCAGAGGTACAAGGTGAAGGGTAAAAAGCAGATAGCGTTCAAAATCAAAAATGGGAAAGGGTTAATTTATGCTTTGGTTGGTGTTTTTGCGTGTTTACTTTTAACTTGTAACTTTTCTCTGGCGGCGACGACTGAGGCAAAGCATTATACTGAATTGCAATTGCCAGCGCTACCGGAGATTAAGTTACCCAAGTATGAGCGATTTGTTCTCCAAAATGGCTTGGTTGTCTATTTGATGGAGGATCACGAATTACCGTTGGTGAATGGAACGGCGTTTGTGCGGACAGGGAATCGCTTGGAACCACAACAAAAAGTTGGTTTAGCTGGTTTTACAGGCGCGGTGATGCGAACTGGAGGAACTAAGAAGCATTCGCCTGATGAACTCAACGAGATATTGGAACAACGGGCGGCATCTGTGGAAGCTAGTATTGGTGAAGCTTCTGGTGGTGCTAGCTTTGACGCACTCAGTGAAGATTTAGAAACGGTGTTTGGGCTGTTTGCCGAGGTGCTGCGATCGCCAGTATTTGCTCAAGAAAAGCTAGACTTGGCGAAAACTCAAGCTAAGGGTGGCATTGCCCGTCGCAATGACAATCCAGATAGTATTGCTAGTCGAGAATTTAAGAAATTGATCTATGGAAAAGATAGTCCATACTCTCGCACAATAGAGTATGCAACGGTGGATCAGGTTGAGCGTGAAGATTTGCTCAAGTTTTATCAGCAATATTTCCACCCCAATAATATGATTTTAGGGATTGTGGGGGATTTTGACTCTAAGAAAATGCGATCGCTCATTCAAGCTAATTTTGGCGAC
The DNA here is from genome assembly GCF_036919495.1 of Nostoc sp. GTDB lineage: Bacteria > Cyanobacteriota > Cyanobacteriia > Cyanobacteriales > Nostocaceae > Nostoc. Next base: position 2,042 of record NZ_JBALBZ010000145.1, on the reverse strand, counting down.
TGGAACCGCAACCCAGGTATTGCTAAACCCAAATTACCAAATGTTTCGCCAGCTAATACAGGTGGAGTCTTTTTTGTCAATCAGCCACAATTAACACAAAGTAGTGTGCTTCTTGGCCATTTAGGTGGACGGTTTGACAATCCTGATTATCCGGCACTTGATGTATTGAATGGAGTGTTAAATGGATTTGGTGGACGCTTATTTAATGAAGTGCGATCGCGTCAAGGTTTAGCTTACTCTGTTTATGGTGAGTGGAGTCCCCGTTTCGATTATCCTGGCATGTTTATTGCTGGTGGACAAACGCGATCGGATGCTACTGTGCAGTTTGTCAAAGCCTTACAAGATGAAATCAAGCGCATCCAAGCTCAAAGAGTAACAGCAAAAGAACTTGCTTTTGCGAAAGAGTCTACACTCAACTCCTTTGTATTCAACTTTCAAGACCCTGCCCAAACCTTATCACGGTTGATGCGATACGAATATTACGGCTATCCTGCTGATTTTCTCTTTCGCTATCAAAAAGCCATCGCCGCCACCACAGCTGTTGATGTGCAACGAGTAGCACGAGAATACCTCAAGCCAGAAAAGATCGTAACTCTAGTGGTGGGGAATCAAACCGCTATTCAACCGCCATTGACGCAGCTAGCAGCAAAGGTGATACCAATAGATGTAACGATTCCTGGTTCGCAGCCACAGGTGAAGAATTAATTTGCGCTATTAACAAGGTATCCTCCTCTAGATTTCCTGGTAATCAGCGTGATGTTATAAGTACTTGTGATAATTTCCTTTATTATCGGGAAATGACTGAGGACAAATTGTAGTAAGCAGTAGAAACTAAATCAGGAACCAAAGCCTCTGGAGTTTCCAGAGGTTTTTTTTTAATTACGCTTTTTTAAGAGCGATCGCCCCATACACTTCAATAAAAGGGTTTATTAAGTATGCGATATGCGAGATCCGACAACAAACTGCTGCGTGTCCAAGCATCCGACAATTTAGTGATGAAGCAGCAAACAATTGTCGCATTAACTGGAGTAAGCTAAATTTAGGTTTGAGCTACTGGGAGTGAAGATGATGTTGTTGGAATTAAAGCGCATCCATGTTCCACCAGGACAAAGGGTATTACTGCGAGATGTAACCTGGCAGGAATTGGAAGCAATTCTAGAGGATTTAGGGGAGCATCGTGCAGCACGAATTGCTTATGACAGGGGAATACTGGAGATTATGGCACCACTGCCAGAACATGAATATGACAAAGAAATTATTAGTGATTTAGTCAAAGCCCTTCTGGAAGAGCTAAATACTGAGTTTATCAGCCTTGGTTCTACCACTTTCAAAAACCAAGCAATGGCTCAAGGTATAGAACCTGACCAGTGTTTCTATATAAAAAATGAAGCCAAGATTCGCGGCAAGAAGCGGCTAGATTTAACAGTAGACCCCCCTCCAGATTTAGCTCTAGAAATTGATATTACTTCTCGCACTCATCCTAATATCTATGAAGCTTTAAAAGTACCTGAGCTTTGGCGTTTTGATAAAGGAAAGCTCCAAATTAATGTTCTGCAAGACGGGCATTATGTAGAGTCTCAGCAAAGCCTAAATTTTCCTGTATTCCCATTAATTGAAACAATTCCCAAATATCTTGAGCAAAGTACAACAGCAGGCAGAAATGCAACGCTCAAGGCTTTTCGTCTTTGGGTACAAAAGCAGATACAACAGCAATAACTATTAATACTAACGAATTAGGGATAATTAAAAGTTTGTGGGAACTATAGCTAATTTTCTTATTAATGGCGTATTGGCATATATTGTAGGCAGCATCATCCTAATCATTCTTGGTGGTTTAGTGTCGCGGTACGTAAGATGGTTGCTCACTGGAGTTTTGGGACGGTTGCTTGATATTGATATTGAGTATGTAAAGTTAATTTGATACCTGCTCATTTTTTACAAAATGGGTCTTTGGAAAGATTATTAACAACGGGAGACCAGAAAAATCAAAAAGTAAGAATAGCAGTTGATATAGTTGCCAGTTTTAGTGAAATGGAAGCAAT
>NZ_JBALBZ010000144.1:0-6223 GCF_036919495.1 Nostoc sp. | reverse complement strand
AAGTCACTTACGATTTCTCCAAATTGATTAATTTTTATCGCTTTTTAATGTGAAGAAATATTTCGCCAACAGTGTCAGCGAAGCTGTCACCAGGGACAAGATACCCGGATTAACGTGACCTCAAATTAAAGGCGAAAGCGTCGGCAAATCTTCCAACTTCATCAACTTCATCCATTGTGGTTGGGACAAAACCTGCTGAATCATTAAAGTATTTATATATACTAAAGATATCTCTAGTAAATGCAGAGATAACACAGCAGTGGTGCTGTTTAAGGAAGCCATTGTAATCCTTTATTCTGTAATTTTTGCTCGATATGCTGCATTTCCTGGGTATTTTCTCCAGTAACGATCGCATAAATGTCAGTGTTGATTTTTCCGTATTTTATCTTCTCTAAAGCCGACAGAATGATCAAATCTTTGCGTTCTAGTTCTGGTTTTAAGGTGACTAAAATTGAATCCAGCGTTCCTTCCATGCGGTAGTCACTGGAATATTTAGCTATTCCCTTTCCCAATTCCACCAGGGTATTACGCTGCAAGCACAACGGAGTCGAGCCATTAACTCGGAAATTGGCATCGATGGCATACAATTGTCCGTCTTGATCTTCGAGTACATCAAAGCCAATCACGCCGAAATAACCCTGTTTGTGAGCATACTGACCAACGTTAGCAATCATCTCAAAGAACTTGCTCATGTCAGTGTTGCGGTAATCAATCAGTCCGCCTAAATAGTTACCTTCTGGAGTGACGAGTTGGCTGGTATTGCCGATGAGGGTTATCTCTCCTAGTTTGTTGACATAGAACTGTACGCAGTAATTCTGTACTTCATTCTTGACGAACTCCGAGACAATAATCGTATCAAGCAACTTAATATCAAGATATTTCCTAATTTCTTCAAGGCAGTAGTTCAAATCGCTGGGACTTTTGATGATATAAGTGCCTTCTCCTGAGAGTCCGTGGGAGGTTTTAATTAAGTAAGGATATTGTGGTAATTGAATGTCTTCGATATTGAGTTGGTGCAGATTGTAGCTTTTGTATTTCGGACATTGCACCCCCAATTCGGCTAGCGTTACTTTGCTGAGTAAGCGGTAATGTGTGTCTGGATCAACAGCGTGTTTTTCAGGTTTGAGGCGATCAAAGGGAAATAGACTAATGAGTTTGTCAAAGCGTTCGCTATGGCTGAGATCATCCAGATAAGTCGAGCAATCCATCATTTCAATATTGGAGTGGCTGTCGAAATGCTCTTGCCAGTAGCCAATTAGCGACTTTGGCGGCGGAATAGTCACAATTCCTGGGATGCGATCGCCTAATACAGCCAAATTTTTCCAAGGTTCTTTCTGACAAATCTTGTCGAAGGAGGTTTTGGTGGCTTCACTACTGCCATCTTGAATAAAATATTTGTTCCGGTTGGGGTAAGCAGCCCAACTAGCAGTTGCAGGGTAATTTAAAATAAACCCATAAGATCCATCTGTAATATCTTGAGCAAACAGATCAGAAAGAGTACTCCCTTGAAAATAATGAAAGTCGTATTTTGACATCTGCTCCTCCGAGAAACCGCATCCACAAAGGGATGCGGTTGTTTATATTAAACAAGTTTTCTGGATTTCCAAGTAACACAAACTTGAAAAAACAAAGCTGTAATTTAGCTTCATTAATTACCTATTACTTTAGCGTAGCCCATTAGGAATTAGTATGAGTTATTTCTTGGTAAAGAAAGCTACCTTGTCTTGTCCTTCAGTCATATAAGCGCAAGCCATGTGTGATGAATTATACGCCCAGCCAACACGTCCTTGACGATCTATAAGGATGCACCCAGCTTCACCTTTAACCTTAGAAACTAAAGCATCAATTGCCATCTGTGCGGCTTCATCTGGGTGTCTATCTCCACTCAAAAAATCGATCGCAGTTTTAGCCAAAACCACGGGGATAATGGACTCGCCATCACCTGTTGTTGAGCAAGCGCCGATTTTATTATCAGCGTATAAGCCACAGCCAACAAGCGCAGTGTCACCGACGCGACCTTGTTGCTGCTTCGTAGTACCGCCGGTTGAAGTGCCAGCAGCTAGGATGCCGCTAGCATCCAAAGCTACACAACCTATGGTGTTGGGACGATCGATAACTTTCTGATCTTCCTTCCACTGCTGCCACTGTTCATCAGCTATCAAGTTTTCTTTTTTACACATTTCGGCTCCGCAGTCTGCGGCAAACCGTTCTGCGCCTCGCGCCACTAGTAGCCTGGGTTTGTCATCCATAATCTTCCGTGCCACTGAGATAGGATGACGGATACCCTGAACTGCTGCAACTGCTCCCCAACTTAATGACCCTTCCATGATCGCCGCGTCTAATTCCACTTCTCCGTCGCTGTTGAGAGTTGCGCCTAGACTGGCGTTAAATGTCTGGTCAGCTTCCAGAACTCGAATGGCTGCTTCAACAGCTTCTGTGGCACTACCTCCACTGATTAGCACTGCCCAACCAGCTTCTACTGCTGCTGTACAGCCTGCATTGTTAGCTGCAACTTTATCATCTGTGATGGTTTTTGCCCCACCGTGAACAATGATGGTCGGTGTCATATAATTTCTTCTTGTTAGTATGAATTTTGTGGGACTGCGTTCTGCGCTTCGGGCAGCGCCGCAGGCATCGCCTGAACGGGTTCGTCAATTAATTGCAGCGATCGCATTTTTAAAGTCTCTAAACCCAAGCGCTGAGTTGCTGATATAAACACAGCTTCGGGATAATCTTGTTGAACTCTAGCCAAGGTTTCGCTATCTACTTGGTCAACCTTGTTAAAAGCAATCAAACTTTTTTCTGGAATCTCAGGCATTTCTTCGAGTATTTTCAGCACACTTGCAATATGGCTTTCCCAAGCTGGATGGGACAAATCCACAACATGAATCATGGCTGAAGCCTCAACTACTTCTTCCAATGTGGCGCGAAATGCATCCATCAGTGCTGGTGGGAGTTCGTGAATAAACCCTACAGTATCTGTGAGCAAAATCGAGCGACGTTCTTGTGTTTCTGGTTCTGTAATTACTACCTTGCGGGTTGTTGGGTCGAGGGTAGCAAATAGTTGATCTGCGGTGTAAACTTCTGCATTAGTTAACACATTTAACAAAGTAGATTTACCAGCATTGGTATAGCCAACTAATGCTAGAACCGGAATTTCTTGCTGTTGTCGTTGTTGTCTAATGCGGGCGCGATGTGCTTGTAATTGATTTACTTCTTCCTGTAGTTGACCAATTCGCCGTTGAATTGTTCGCCGTTCCGTCTCTAGTTTTGTTTCACCAGGGCCTCGCGTACCAATTCCTGCACCTAATCGAGACATTTCCTGACCGCGACCGCGTAGCCGAGGTAACATATATTCGAGTTGCGCCAGTTCTACTTGTAATTTACCCTCTTGAGTGCGAGCGCGTTGAGCAAAAATATCTAGAATTACTTCCGTGCGATCTACAACTCGGATGCCAATTTCCTGTTCTAAGTTGCGGGCTTGAGATGCAGAAATATCTCGGTCAAAAACGATTAAATTAGCTCTTAGTTTTTGAGCCAAAAGGGTGATTTCTTCAATTTTTCCCTTACCGACTACTGTTTGAGGATGGATGCGATCGCGTTTTTGCCGCATTGTATCCAGTACAATACCCTTAGCGCTTTCCACCAAACGCACTAGTTCTGCCAGCCCATCTTCAAACCGTTGGACAAATACATCTTCTGTCTGAACTCCCACCAGCAGCACCCTGTCTTGGTCAGAGACAACTTCTTGAGATAGGAATATTCCATCCCCAGCATCAGCAATTTCTCTCTCCCATTCGTGAACTAGCTCATCAAATTCTTGTTCGGTTAAGTCATCTAAACTTAGAGGAGGTGAAATTACCCAAGGACTTTCCCTATCGGGGAAAAGGTAAGTTAGAAAAGCTTCTTTTACTTCGCTATCAGTTGCGATTAATATTACAAGAGCATCTAAGCGCTGACGCATCATTGCAATTAACGATGCTTCATCGGGTGGTTCTGATTTAAATTGAGTAGCAACACAACGGATTCCGCTCAAGCGTTCGGCACTGCGGCGGTGTAATTCTTCAGCCAGAATTTGAGTTTGATTTGGTGTTCCTACAGCAATTCGGATAATTTGCCCACGCCGATTTATATAACAACAAATCGGGTGATGGATTTCTTTAGTAATTGCAGCTAAAGCTTGGGCAAATTCCGGCGTAATTAATCTATCTGCTGGTTGATTTTCCTCGTAAAGCCGTTGTAATTGTTTTATTTGGCTAGCTTTTATCCCCTGAGTATTGCCATAAATCTTTTGCATAAATTAACAAGTTGATAATTTGCTTTTTAGCTATCTATCCTATATTTTGCCTTGTTAAAGTTTAATTAACTCTATCAAACGAAATAAGCAAATTAGTTTATTTTTGCCCTAAAATAACGTTACTAATTATTGTTCATAATATACAAGCAAACAACAAATATACATGAAGGTGTAAATGTGTAAATACCGCTATGGGTTAAATATTTAAATAGTTAGGTTTATTCATGCTTATCTATTTACTTTTTGCGATCGCTATTATCTACAACTTTTCCAGTATTGAGGTTTTCGACACAAAAATTATTAAAATTAAAACGCTTTAGACAGTCCTGCTTGCTTTAAAACTGCGTTAGCTGTATGGCGTGATTTGATATAACTATCTACTACAAAACGACGGTCTGTAATTGGACTATACCAAATTTCATGGTCTCCCTTACCTTGCCTTTCAAAGTAGCATCCAGCTTCTACAAGCATCTTTTTCAACTCAGGAGTGAAAGACACACTCATTTATGAAGCCACCTCTATCAATTCTTGTCGATGGCTGGTTAATTCAAAACTGATAGAACCCACATAATTAGAAGGCACAATTTGATTCAGAACAAGGAGTTCTGGAATCATTTCTCTAAGCTTTTGCGTAAGAGACTCAATCGTAGAAGCTTCTGTTACCAATCCTGGTACATTTTCACTAGTTGCTACCCAAACTTCTGCATCTTTATCCCAAAATGCATCAATTTTCAATGTGTTTTGTGTCATGATCGAGCGCTATACACAAATTTACGACGGTAATTCAAGTTTAAAACAATTGAACCTAAAAATGTTAAGGACGTTAACAACCAGTGTCGGTTACAATTTTCACATCTCAGATAGGATTGCGATCGCTTTTGCTCAACAGTTAAATGGCATAATTCAATTTCAGATAGTATACATGTAATATTATTACTTAATAAAATATAACCAAAAAACCTAATTTAAAACCCCTATACATTAAAGGTATAGGGGTTATCTCAGCTTAGGTAGAAGGGGACAAAAGAAAGGTAAACTTGTATTTCATCCAATTAGATAGCCATAGGCAAAGCTGTACTTATACAGGATAATTTATTCCGGTTAATATCCCCAATTGTGAACTAACAGCGCTTATGTAATCTTTATCGCTTAAAACTTGTGCTGGTAGCCTATGAGCATTGATCGCAGTCTTGACTAGATATTCGGGAGTAATATTTCCGCGCTGTACTTCAAAAATAAAACTTCCTCCACTAGGAACTCCTTGCTGCTTAAAACCACCTTGGTAAGCAAGATTAACAAGATTAAAGGGTTTAATGTAGCTAATATTGGTGGAATTACTGCCTAATGCATTAAGATTAACTGCTGTGTTTATTGATTTCTCACTAGTTGCATCAGCACTCATATAGTTTTTATTTGTGGCTGTTTGAGCGCTAGCAATGCCAGATGTGAGGGCAAGAGAGGCAATAATAACCGTAGAATTTATCAATGTTGTTAATTTCATAACATACTCCTTAACTAGAGTAAAGTAGAATCGATAGTTTCTACTAATAGCTTTCCCTTATTTATAAAAACTAACCTCATACAATTGACTCACTCAAATGGTTGAATTGCTTCTCATCCAAATGGGTGACTTATTTACCGCCTTCTCGTTCTGGTATAAGTAGAGCGGCGTGAATAGTCTACCCTGCGGGGAAGCAAGAGCAAGCTAGGCGCAGCGTCTCGTAGAGAGGGTCTTAGTCCTCTTTCGAGGTCTGGAGCCGCTCACTACAAACTAATCTCAAGATTTTTTACATTACTTAATCTAGTTTGATTTATTCTTACCGGCTTACTTAGGGACTTCCAAAGAATAAATTATTCCAAGAAAAACAAGAGACAGGTTTTCTCAAGAATGATAATCATTTTAAGGCGGGAGAAAAGGGATTGCCG
>NZ_JBALBZ010000143.1:0-33110 GCF_036919495.1 Nostoc sp. | reverse complement strand
ATTTTTTCTCGAAGATCGACAGAGTATGACTTCATTTAAATGTATTTATATTTTATTTTATTGTACCTCATAACAGACGCAAGTGCTGTATGCAGCTTCACAAATAAACGGTATAAGTTTATTAATTACGAATTACGAATTGGTATAAACTATGCTTCAACTACTATAAATATGATTTTTATAATTATTGATGTTGGATTATTTCTCCTGCTTTCACAAAAAGAATTTGTGAAGATTTCAACCATTGGGAATCAAAAGAACCCAAGTGAGTAGTAGTAATTAGGGTCTGAAAGCGGTCTTGAATAGCATCAAGCAATTGATTTTGGCGGGATAAATCTAGTTCGGCTAGCACATCATCAAGTAATAGCAATGGTGGCTCTTTGACGACTTCCTCAATTAATTGTAATTCTGCTAACTTTAAGGCTAGAACCAGCGTTCGTTGTTGACCTTGAGAACCGTATTGACGAGCGGGTGTCTGGTTAATAGTTAATTCTATTTCATCTCGATGGGGGCCGACAAGAGTAGTGCCTTGGTGCATTTCGGCGATCGCTCGCTGCTGAATTTTTGCTAAAAAAGCTTGCTGCACTTCTTCTGGATGGTTATCTTCTAAAGGAATATTCGGCAAATACTTGATTTGTAGAGCTTCTGTACTGCCGCTAATACTGGCGTGCCAAGCCGTAGCAATGGGAGCTAATCGTTGGATGGCGCGATCGCGTCGTCTAATTACCCTGGTTCCTGTAGTAGCTAACTGTGCATCCCACACCGCCAGTTCTGACTGTAGAGACGTTGCATCCAAAGTCTCCACATGGCGTTTTAAAAAAGCATTGCGCTGGCGTAACACATGGTTATACTGCTGCAAAATGTGAGCATAAACTGGTTCGAGTTGAATTAAGAGTGTATCTAACCAGTTACGACGACCTTCCGGGCCACCGCGTACTAGTTCTAAATCGAGGCTGGAAAATTGGACTGCATTGAGAACGCCGAGAAAATCCATTTGACGGCGGATAGATTCACCATTGAGGGCAACGCTACGGCGACCATTGCGGCGGAGGGTTAAAGTCAGGTCACTGATGCCTGTTTGTCGCTCAAGGGTGGCATTAATTTGGGCTATGGCTTCCCCTTCTTGAACCAAATCGCGATCGCGGGTGATTCGGTGCGATCGCAATGTCGCCAGCAACTCTACTGCCTCCAACAAATTTGACTTTCCCTGAGCGTTATTACCTACCAAAATTGTTTTGGCAGCAGTAAACTCAACCTGCTGGTCTTGATAATTGCGAAATTGTCGGAGGCTTAAAGTTTTGAGGTACATATTGGGGAGTGGGGAGTAGGGAGTAGGGAGTGGGGGAAGCAGGGGAGATGAGGAAGCAAGCAATTATTCCCCCTTATCCCCCTTATCCCCCTTATCCCCCTCATCCCCCATTTACACGGCCTTCTTGCCCATAATCCGCAGAAATATCTTCTCTGCTTCAATCCAGACAAACATTAAGGCACTGAAGCCAATACAAACGCCCAATTCTTGCAGATTCAGGTAGTGAGTACCAAAGAAATCTCGCAGGGGTGGGACGTAGATTAGCATTAACTGCAAAATCGTGGTGACAACAACAGCCGCTAGTACAAATATATTAGAGAAAGGATTCATCTCGATGGTCAGTCGGTTATTGGAGCGAATAGCGATCGCATGACCCATTTGGGCGATACACAAGGTAGTAAATACCATTGTCTTCCAAGCTTCGGGATTTCCCTGATAGCCAGGGGCATGGGTATGTTGATAAGCCCACCACATTAAGGTAATGGTGATAATGGCAAAAATGATACCAATGCGAATCATGTAAGAACCCAATCCCCTAGCAAAAATACTTTCGCGGGGACTAAAAGGCGGACGTTGCATCACATCCGGTTCTGGAGGTTCCACAGCTAATGCCAAAGCTGGTAAACCGTCTGTTACCAAGTTCATCCACAAAATTTGTAGGGGAGTAAGGGGAACGCCTCCCAAACCAATTAAGGGTGCTGCTGCAATTGTGAGAACTTCGCCAATGTTACTGCCCAGAATGTATTTAATAAAGCGGCGAATATTGGTGTAAACAACTCTACCTTCCTTGGTGGCGCTGACAATGGTGGCGAAGTTGTCATCAAGTAATACCATATCGCTGGCTTCTTTACTTACATCAGTGCCAGTAATGCCCATCGCAATACCAATGTCAGCTTGTTTGAGGGCTGGGGCATCGTTAACACCATCGCCTGTCATGGCGACAAATCGACCCCGGCGTTGCAGTGCTTGGACAATTCGCAATTTGTGTTCTGGGGAAACTCTGGCATAGATGCTCACCAAATCAACATTTTGCTCTAGTTCCTGGTCAGTCATCCGTTGCAATTCTTGACCTGTTAGTAAGCGATCGCCTTCTTTGGCAATTCCTAAATCGGTAGCGATCGCTCGTGCTGTTAATTGGTGGTCGCCTGTAATCATCACTGGGCGAATACCTGCATCTCGACATTCTTGAACTGATAACCTTACCTCTGGGCGTGGCGCATCTAGCATTCCCACCAATCCCAGCCATACCAAATCTTGTTCAGATGTCTCGCTTGAACTTTCTGGTGGAATTTCTGCCAGGGGTTTGTAGGCAAAACCTAGCACCCGCAAACCTTTACTCGCCATCAGGTCATTTTCTGCCAAAATTTTCTGGCGTTGTTCTTCAGTTAAGGGGACTGAGTGATTGCCCAAATGAATCTGAGTGGAACGTGCCAAGGTTAACTCTGGAGAACCTTTGGTAAACATTAAGTAAGGTTCAGATTCGATCAAACTAGCGATCGCTGGGTCAATGCCTCTCGAAGATGCGTCACCTGTAGCGACTCCCTCCACCTGAGAAATCACGCTCATCCGCTTCCGTTCTGAGGAAAAGGGAAACTCTGCAACACGAGGTAATTTACTGTTCCACTGGTCTTTTTCGATTCCAGCTTTGCCCGCCATTGTTAACAATGCTCCCTCTGTGGGATCTCCCAAAATCGCCCATTCACCTTGTTCTTTTTGCAACACCGAATCATTACAAACAGTACAGGCGACTGATAGCGCTGAGATTTCTGGAGAGTCCTCTAGGGAAATTTTTTGACCATCTAACTGAAAGTCTCCTGTGGGAGTGTAGCCTTCGCCAATGACGCGAAAAGTTTTGTTATTAGTGGAAACCGATTGCACCACCATTTTATTTTGCGTCAGCGTACCAGTTTTATCAGAACAGATGGTAGTTACAGAACCCAATGTTTCCACTGCTGGCAATTTGCGAATTAAGGCATTCTGGCGCACCATTCGCTGGGTTCCCAGTGCCAAGGTGACGGTAATTACAGCAGGTAAACCTTCTGGCACTACAGCAACCGCCATACTCAAGGAAACTTCCAAGAGTTCTTGGATATTTTTGAAACCTCCGTCCTTGATTACACCACCGATAACGACGATCGCCACAAGAATCAAAGAACCCGTAACTAGGACATTACCCAGTTGAGTCATCCGTTGCTGTAACGGTGTCGGTTCACTTTCCACCGCCTGCAACATGGTGGCAATTTTGCCGAGTTCTGTAGTCATTCCAGTGTTAGTCACCAGAACCTTGCCGCGCCCTTGGACTACTTCAGTTCCTTGAAACACGACATTTAGGCGATCGCCTAATGATGTTTCCTCCGGCAATTTTAATGATGCCTGTTTATTTACCGCTTCGGCTTCACCAGTCAATGCCGACTCACGCACTTGTAAATTAGACTGTTCGATCAAGCGTCCATCTGCGGCTATCTGCATCCCAGCTTCCAGCAGCATTACATCCCCTGGGACTAATTCCTTGGCTGCTATCTCCACCAATCTAGCGTCGCGGATGACGCGCACTAAGGGAGAGGTCATTTTTTTCAGGGCTGCCAAGGCTTTTTCGGCACGGCTTTCTTGAACGTAGCCAAGTATGCCATTGAGGATGACAATTGCTAAAATAGCGATGGTATCTTTAAATGGCACTTCACCAGGCTTCAAGCGACCCTCCCGCAAAGCCATCAGGTCTAAAAAGCCAGAAATCAGAGCTACACCAATCAGCATCAACAACATAATGTTCTTGAACTGATCCAGCAGGATTTCCCAAGTACTACGGCCAGCAGTTTCTTCAAGTTCGTTGGGGCCGTACCTTTGTAATCTCTGTTGAATTTCTTGGGGTGTTAAGCCACTGTCTGCATTACTATCGAGCAGGTCTAGCGCTTTATCAACTTCTAAACTATGCCAAACGGCGGCACCTTCAGGCAGAGAATTAGCAGACATCGTGTAGGTCACAGGAAATGGTTACAAAATTCGATCATAATTTAGTGATGGCAGGAATTCCATCTTCTAAAGTTACATTAAGGCGATCGCCCAGTTGCATGAGTGTATCTGTAATTCTTAACATTTGTAAATTTATACTTTTTTGAGGTAGTGTTATTTCTCACGAAAGAGTTTTTCCGAACACATTGTACCGATAATTATGAGTTATAGAGGTTTAAAGCTTAGTTACAGAGCATATGCCACAATTAATTTTAGGCTGTCATTGCTTTAATTTATATCTCGTCAATAGCCAGAATGCATGGCACGATTGCATTTATCCTCTACGAGACGCTACGCGAACATTTGAAATTTTGCCCAAAGTTGAGTTAGTCGCTTGTGTATTTCCCCGCTCAAGCTAACTGGTGTGCCAGTAGGATTTCCCAATCTAGCCAACTTGTGAAGCTAAATTTTGAATTTTGAATTGCTTAAGCGTGCTAAACCATTCAAGAAATATGATGAATTAATATGAGTTTTGCACTCCCCACTTTGACCGTTAGCCAGATGTTTGGGCAAAAGACAATTCGACCACTTACTGCTGCTACCCTGTGTGGCATTACTTTCATTAAAGACAGATTGATTGCCATTGACAGTATTAAAGGGCATCTACTAGAAATTGATCCTACTTCTGACAACAGCAAAATTATTAATCCGCATCAAGTTAAAGAATTTACTGATGTCACTGGTCTAGCTGCGTGGGAAGATACCCTGTGGGTGAGCCAAGAAAATAGTGTTTACTTGTGCAATCTCAATGATTTGGATCTGGAACATTTTGTAACATTACCTTATCCTGCTGACGGCGTTGCTGTTTGGGAAACAACGGTTTATGTCAGCTGCCAAAGGCTAGGCTACATTCTGATTTATGACCGCGAAACGCGAAAAGAGATTACCAGGTTTTATGCCCCAGGTGTTGGGATAGAGAATTTAGCAGTCACCCAAGAAATGCTGTGGATTTGCGATCGCACCGAACAATCAGTTTACGCGATGGACAGGGCCACAGGAGAACTGCAATTCAGCGTCCTGACACCATTTGAATGTCCCACAGGCATAGCGATACATAAAAATGCCGAAACAGGCAAAGAAAGTATTTACGTTGCTTACGCCTCAGAGGAGGCTTATATTCGGGACAATCCAAATGCTGATCCGAGTCATGAGCTAACATTCCGCGATCGCACTTTTATTCACCCTCTGTATTATCATTACGATCCAGATAAGCGCTACGCCCTCTCTAACGGCTATCTGATTGAAATGTCCTACGCTGAGGAAATTGCACCCTTAGACGAGGTGCATTTACCTGATGTAGAATGGCGCATCGCCTTACCATCGGAAACTGAGCGTCAAAAGGTAAAACACGTTGAACCTATTGGTATACCCTTTACCGAAGAAGTGGTACAGGGGCAACGTGTAGCAGTCTTTAAATTTGATTCTCTTGCCCCAGGTGAACGGCATATATTTGGCTGGAAAGCACTTTTGGAAGTTCGCGGAATTAAGTATCGCATCACACCCAGGGATGTAGAAAATATACCTAAATTATCTTCAGAATTAGAAACACGCTACCTAGTGGATGACGACGATTTAGCAATGGATACTACCATTGTTCGCCGTGCTGCCAGAGAAGCGATTGGTTCTGAAACCAATGTGCTACGAAAAATGCACAGCATCCGCAACTACGTCTATGATGAGTTGTCTTATGGTATTAAACCTTACATTGACACGCCAGATACAGTTTTAGAACGGGGCGTTGGTTCCTGTGGCGAATATGTCGGCGTTTTACTTGCCCTATCCCGTTTAAATGGCATCCCCTGCCGCACCGTAGGTAGATACAAATGTCCTCCCCATAGTGATTTACTAGGAGTACCGCTACAACCCGACTTTAATCATGTTTGGTTGGAGTTCTACGTCCCGAATTTTGGTTGGTTGCCAATGGAATCAAATCCTGATGATATCGGTGAAGGTGGCCCTTATCCGACGCGCTTTTTTATGGGCTTGTGCTGGTATCACATTGAAATTGGCAAAGGTATCACCTTTGAAACTGTGACAAGTCAAGGTGAGCGGCTAACCAAAGAAGATATCCCCATTGGCGATTTGGCAATAAATCATATCCGGTTCACAATTCTTAAAGAATTACCGCCTTTTTAAATTAGGGCATTGAGGAAAGGCGCTAAGTGAGTAGGGTGTGTTATGCCGTAGGCTAACGCACCTTAATACCCTATGCTTAACCACTATTTTGGTCTACTTCTAAACTCTTGTTCCTATTCAAGTATTCTTCAAACAATTCAAAAAATTTCTGTAGTGCCTCATACTCATCTACAGAATAGAAAAGAATTATTTTAGACCATGACTGGCCTGAGTTAATTCCATATTTATCTTCAATCCATGATTGAAATCCCTCAAATTCCCTTTCTGGCTCAGTTGGGGGTACGCTAACTTCTCTTTGAGACAGACTATATCCTCGCAAAAGCATATCTAGTTCAGTGATTGGACTAGTTCTTAAGTACATACCCGGTCTTTTCTTTATGCCCTTTAGAATCTCGTTGTAAATATCAAATTGACGAAACTTTGAATTATCTTCAGTAGGGCTAGCTTTTTCTTCACTTTCTTGAATTTTGGAATCATCTTTATGTTTTAGAAACTGCTCATATTCTTCAAAAAATCTGTAGAAGGCATTTCTATCAGTCCGACAAAGAAACAGAATTATCTCAGTCCATGATCGTGAAACTGTAGTTTTTGCTCTTTCTTGCATCCACTCGTCAAATCCTTGCATTGGGTAACCTTCTGGATTGAATCCGAAGTGGTTTATTTGACTGAAATACCACCCACTTACAAAGGAACTAAGGTGAGTAATTGATGGCTTATCTATATACATGACTGGATTTTCTTTAATATCTTGGAGAAGTCTAGATAGATTCTTCATATTGATTACTCCAATTGAATTTAACGAGTCGGGTATGTTAGCCTACGGCATAACACACCTTACTCGCTACTTAACCACTATTTTCGTCTACTTCTGAACTCTTGTTTCTATTCAAGTATTCTTCATACAATTCAAAAAATTTCTGTAGTGCCTCGTACTCGTCTATAGAATAGAAAAGAATTATCTTAGCCCATGACTGACCTGAGTTAATTTCATATTTTTCTTTAACCCAAGATTGAAAACCTTCAAATTCTCTTTCTTGATTGGTTAGAGCTAAACCAAGTTCTCTTTTAGCAAGTATGTATCCTCTTAAATACATATCAAACTTAGTAATTGAAGCAGTACCTAAAAACATGCCTGGGCTTTTTTTAATACGCCCTAGAAGCTCGGAAAGATTGTAATCATATATGCGGGGCTTCAAATCATCCACATTATATTTTAAATTTTCTCCAACTTCATTAATTTCATTTTTTGAAATTTCCTCCCTTTTCAAAAATTCATCAAATAGTTTAAAAAAACTATAGAAGGCACTTCTCTCGCTCCCGCCAAAAAGAATTATTCCCGCCCATGATTGTGAAACCTTAGTTTTTGCTCTTTCTTGTATCCACTCTTGAAATCCTTCCATTGCCCAACCTTCCTGAGTAAACCCCAATTTACTTAGAGTGCCTAAATACCCAACCAAGAATGAGTGAAGACAAGTAATCGAGGGTCTATCTAAATATAGAGTGGGGTTATCTTTTATATCTTGGAGAAGTTTAGCAAGATTATTCATATTGATTACCTTCACCTAAATTTAAAATGAGTACCCTGATTTCTGAAAACTTGCTCGGTTATATTCCTTGCTATAAAATGTGAGATTATTCATCCACTGCTCTTTTGATAGTCCATCACTATGGTGGTTGTCAAAAACTTTTTCTTCTCCATTTATTTTAATCGCAATCCCTTCATGATGCCCATTCATTGAAATAGCATCTGCACTTACTGGGAGACTATTATCCATAATATAATCATCTTCTGGCTCTTGTTTGGTTGTATCAAGTTTAACTCGCTCTCCATGAATACCTTGCTGTCTCAAGTAAGCCTCAATTTCATCAGCGCATTCAACACAAAACCAATTTTCGTGCTTACTTACAATATCGCGGATGTCTTGAAGAACTTCAGGAGTAACTTTTCCTGACTGATCGGGCGCCTAGGTTGTCTGACAGGAGTGGAGAATGAGGTCAGTAAAAATACGAGTATTTAGCAGATGTTTCTTAAAGATTTAACGAAGATAAAGGCGTAAATAAGACGCATTTAAATTCCTGGTTCTAAATACTTGTCAGTCAATATTTTCAGGTATTTATTTGGGATACGATGTCTCCCACAAGCAAACTTTGTAAATTATCTTTCCCTTTCCCAATTAACTATTAACCCTTAAACTAGGCAATGGATACGATTTATACTGCTTAAAATCGGCAAACTCACAGATTGAGTTAAATGGGCAAAAACGGCAGTGAGAGCCAGGATTGGGAGGAAATATTTTACTGAAATTACTACTTTTTTCCTGATATTTTTGCAAATCGTGCTGGTGCTTGTGGGCAATATTAGCTAACTCAAATTTTAAGTATTCTAATTCACTATTATTGATGCTAATTAACTCAGACTTTTTACATATTTCTAAATTATAAAATGATGCAACAGCTTCCTGTCCAGGGTAAAGATAACGAGCAGCCACCAAATAAACTAATGCCTGTCGTCGGTCAAAAGCCGACTTACCAGTTTTGAAATCTAAAATATGTATTGTGCGATCGCTCTCAAGAAAAACGCAGTCCATAGCCGCATATAAGCGAAAGCAATAATCTTCTTGTTCCACTACTATCGGTTTAGGAAAGCCTTCATCACCTGGAGTTAATTGGATAATATCTTTATCCAAAAGCAACGGCGCATCGTGATATTTTTTCAGAATTTGCAGCACGCGTTGCTGGACTTGAACGCTTGAGTTGCCTAATTTAAGTAACTGTGCAACTCTTTCTACACCATCTGCTTGCTTCAACAGATACCTGTGATGATGAAACTCATAAATGCCTTTTTGGGCAAGTATGCCAATTCTCTGGGGCGCGGTGGCTTGCCCTAAAAGCGCTTTGACTTGTGGTTCGTGTTGCCGTGCTTTGATAAACCCCCGTCTCATCTGGCAATGCCAGCGTTCTTGCCCAGTCGCTGGGGCAACTAGAGACCAAAGGTGATAACTGGCAAAAGGTCGATCGGGGGTTGACATTGCTCAGAAACAGTGAGAGAAAATACGGTGAGGAGAAGTTTAAACTAAGGCTTGCTTAGAAAAGAACTTCGGAGGATAGTTGCTGCTACACGCGCTTTGCGGGAAGCTTTTATAGTACTGATAATGTACGGGAGCAAGTAGCAAAAATGTCCAGCAAGATAAAATTTGGTACTGATGGATGGCGAGGGATTATTGCCGATGACTTTACTTTCCCCAATGTGCGGAAAGTAACAAGAGCAATAGCCACTTACTTGAATACAGCCTACAAAAAAGATAGACCAGTACTTATTGCCTACGATACTCGCTTTTTAGCTGACCAGTTTGCCCAAACATCGGCCCAAGTTTTGGCAGACTTGGGTTGGACTGTAAAAATTACTGATCGGGATTGTCCCACACCAGTAATTGCCTACAACGCCCGTCATCTAAATTCTGCTGGGGCATTAATGTTTACTGCTAGTCATAATCCAGCACCCTACTGTGGAATTAAATATATACCTGATTATGCTGGGCCTGCCACTCCAGAGATTACTGATACTATTGTGGCAAATATAGAAAGTGCATCGGATGAGTTGCCTGGAAGTAACCCATCAGGTTCAATTTCAATTTTCGATCCGAAATCAGATTACCTGCAATTTATCTACACTCTACTTGATATAGAAAAAATTAAAAGCGCTAATTTAAAGGTAAAGTACGATGCTTTGTATTCTACCTCTCGTGGCTATTTAGATGAAGTTTTGCAACATAGTGGCGTTCAGTTAGAAAGTTTCCACGATTGGAGGGATGTGTTATTTGGGGGTGGGATGCCAGAACCCAAAGGAGAACAATTAGTTGAGTTAGTGGAAGCAGTAGTTCGCGATCGCGCTGATTTGGGTTTGGCAACGGATGGAGATAGCGATCGCTTTGGTATCGTCGATGAACAAGGAACCGTCCTTACTCCGAATACTGTGCTGCTAGTTCTAGCACGTCATTTAATCAGAAATAAAGGTAAAACTGGCGCGATAGTCCGCACTGTGGCGACAACTCACCTACTAGATAATTTCGCTGCTAAAAATGGGCTGCAAATTTATGAAACACCAGTTGGTTTTAAATACATCGGCGAAAAAATGCGGGAAACTGCTGTGTTAATTGGTGGAGAAGAATCAGGGGGTTTGAGTATTATCGGGCATATTCCCGAAAAAGACGGGGTATTAGCCGATATGCTGGTGGCAGAAGCGATCGCTTATGAAGGTAAACCTCTGAGTCAACTTGTCAAAGAAGCGATCGCCGAAGCCGATGGCCCACTTTACAACAACCGTCTAGACTTGCACCTCACAGAGGCGCACAAAATCGCCGTCATCGACTCTTTTACCAAAAATCCACCTACAGAAGTAGCAGGAATTAAAGTCAAGGAAGTGGGGCGTAAAGATGGTATTAAGCTCTATTTAGAAGAAGGTAGCTGGGTTTTATTGCGTCCTTCCGGTACAGAACCACTGGTGCGCGTCTATTTAGAAACCAACACTCCCGAAAAACTCACCCAAATCGCCCAAGAGTTAGAGAGTGCCATTGCTAAACTAGAGGGATAAGAATTAGGAGTTAAGAGTTAAGAGTTAAAAGTAAAAAGTTGTAAATTTACAATTCTTCACTTTTAAATGCTATTAACAGTTATGAGTTATGAGTTCTAAATTAATAACTCCTCACTCCTAACTTTTATCAAACTATGAAAATCGCTCCTTTTTTAACATCTCTAGTTGTAGCGGTTTGGGTAATCGCGATCGCAATTATTTCAGTCCAAAACGCCACACCCGTATCGTTAAAATTCTTAACATTCCAATCCATTCAGATACCAATGGGTTTAGTGCTGGCTTTTAGTGCTGGTGTAGGGTTAATTGGCATGGCACTGCTGCAACCTCTCTGGGGCGTTGCTGGTATTGGGCAGGCTAATTCTCGATTGGAAGACGATGCGGAGTTTTTTGTTGATGATGAAGATTTTTGAGGTTTGATAGCTGTGCAGTACCAAAACATTATTACAATCGAACCAGGAAAACGAGGTGGTAAGCCTTGTATTCGAGGAATGCGAATTACTGTATATGATGTTTTATCTTATCTTGCCTTTGGGATGACCTACGAGGAAGTACTTGATGACTTTCCTTATTTGACACAAGAAGATATATTGGGTTGCCTAAGCTATGCGGCTGATCGAGAACGGTAAATGCTGACAATGCAAGCGTGAAGTTATTGTTTGACCATAACCTTATGACTTACGCCTTGACAATAAATACTAAATATAAGTCTGGTGAAAACTACATCTTTCGTAGGGATTTAGCAATGCTAAACCACTACAGCATTGGTCTATTTACGATCAAAAGATAATTCATTTGGATGCGTTATGGCAATTGTTCAACCAGAAAAATTGAAGAGATTTTGCGATCGCATGTAGAGGATATCCAAGCTTTTGACAAAAATCCAGATTTGGGACTGTCAAATTGTATTAGATTTGGAAATTATGGAAGCTGAGTATGATTTTAGCCAGGGCAAGCGGGGAGCGATTGAATCAACACCAACAGGCATAACTCGAATTACAATTCGCCTAGATGATGAAGTACTAGCATGGTTTCGTGACCAAGTTTACGCAGCAGGTGGGGGAAATTACCAAACTTTGATTAACGATGCCTTGGGTGAGTACATTCAGCAGCGCCGTGAACCGTTAGAAGAGACATTACGGCGAGTATTGCCAGAGGAACTTGAGCGCATCGGAAAATGAGGTGAGGGGCGATCGCTAATCTGGATAGCGCTTTGAGGTGTGGAAAACTCGAAGAATTTCTATTGACTCTTCTTTGACTCGATAAATAACAATATATGGCGTGCTAGAAATTACTAGCTCCCTTGTACCTTCTATACGTCCAGTTCGCCCTATAAAAGGATAATTCTCAAGTTGACTGGCAGCAAGTTGAATCCTCAATATCACTTCCTGCGCTGCTTGTGGATTCTCTTTCCGGATGTAGCTATGGGCTTGTTCCAAATTACGAAGCGCACGACGCAGCCACTTAATCTGCATTGGTGAGCCTTGCAAAAGTCGCTTTTACTTCTTCATCACTGGCAAAATCTCCAGCATCCGCTTCAGCAATCCCCTTTTGAATTTCCTCAATTTGCCACTGATACATCTCTAGATAAGTGGCTACCGCCTCATTAAGTACGTAGCTGCGATCGCGATTCATTCCGGCTGCGATCGCATCAAGTGCAGCCTTCTGATCACTATCTATCCGAAACGTAATATTTTCTTTGCTCATTATCTTATGAAAGTTGTATTGCAATATGTTGTATTGTAATATGTTGCAAGGCAAGATGGTTATAGTGGCGATCGCTATTATCTCAGAGCGCCTGTAGCCTGTAAGCCTTGCACAAAATGAAAAAAACCTACATTGGTAGGCTTTTTTAGAAACTTTTGGCAGAGCGATCGCGCTGTTATAAAATCAAAATGTCCATTCGTGATTTGGATCATCTAGAGCGGCGCGAACAGAAGCTAAATTTGCAAGTTCTTTGAATGGGCAGGATTTAGCTATTTCTGTGATTGAGTTTAATGTAAGGGCTAGTTGTTCATTATTGCCGGATGCGATCGCATTATCAACGACAGCAAACAAAGCGCGAAAGTTTTCTGCACGTTCATCAAAAGAGCGATCTAGATATGCCATCAGCAACTCTCGCTGGGTGTTAATCTTGGTGATTGTTTCGTTTTCCCAAGCTTCAATCTCTCGTCTCTTTGTCTGTTCTTGTTCGGCAATTATTTTATATTCAGTATAAGCTGAAGAAACTATATCAACACATTGTGTTTTTTCCAAAGCTGCTATCTCACGCCTTTTAGTCCGTTCTTGCTCTCCAATTTGCTTGTAACTGGAAACAATGGTTACTAACGATTTTGTGGCGTTAACCGCAGTACATATTGTATTGATACTTGCTAAAACCATTGCTAAATACCTCCCAGAGTTTTGTATTTAGCTTGGATGGTTAAAGTAGAAGGGTTTAACAGTCCTTCATTATCTAAAATAGGAATTTTCATAATTTCTGCAAGTGCTTTAATTAAAAGTGCTACCTCTTGAAATTTGCTAGCATCGCGATCGCGATTAAAAGGTTGGGCTTCAAGCTCTTGAAGTGCAGATTTAGCACGGTTGTTTAAATTACATATTAAATTAGCCAATTCCACTGTTCGTCGTTTAACCTGTAAGAGAAAATCTTGAGCTGCTTCAATATTGGCAATCTCTACGTTGACATTAGCTTCATACTCTCGCGCTTTAGTCAAAGCTTCCTCACCCTTACCAGCAAGTTGAAAACCCCCAACCATCAACGCGGGGCCGAGTGTAATACCTCCCAATACAGCACCACCAACCGCCATACTAGTACCACCACCTAACCAAGTTATGGCTCCAGTCCAAGCCGCAGCACCACCAACTTGTGAGATAGCGACTTCACTAGCCCACAATCCAAAAAACCTGGAAACAGTAACAGTACCTACATTCCTTGCTAAGGTAATTGCAGCAGAACCTGCTACTGAGGCTGCCACGGCTGCTGACACACCACCTTGTACCACTGTTCAGCTTTGATAACTTCTTTTTTGTACTCCTGAATTTGTTGAGTGGAGATGTCTAATCCAGTTAGAATGTCCAGATTGTTTTGGGAAGCTCGCTGACCAATTCTCTCAATAAAAGCTATAAAGTTTGAAATTGTACCCTGCTTGATACGAAGCTGCATTTGACCATAAACTTCTGCTGACTGGTTGGTAATTTCCCAGGTTGCTTTTAATTTTTGCAAGCTACTTTCGTATTTTTGTTGAGCCTGTTCACCAATTTCTTTTGCCTGATTCATATTGCCAATGCCTTCAGCACCTTTTACTGCTCCGAAAGCTCCAGTAGCCAAAGCAGCAGCACCCAAAATCAGTGGAATCATGAAATACTCCTGATGTGATTAGTATTTAGTTAGTACATGTCTACGGGTTAAATATAAAAACAAAGCATTACCTTATACTAATCTTCCCAGCGATACCAATTAACTAACATTCAGAAGGGATAAATTTGATGCTGCGATGAATACAGTAGTCAATCCGTTTCGTGTTGAGTGCGATCGCACATCACTGTGGAGTACGCAGGCTTCAATTTCCCCTAAAAGCGTAGAATAGATAGTCAGCAGGTCTTTTTGACAGCAGCATAACAGCTATGACCAAGCTACTTGAACAAGCGATCGCACGAGTAAAACAGCTTCCTGAAACAGAGCAAGATGCAATTGCTGCGCTCAAGAACTACTGGTAATTTCTACAATTGCTTCTCCTTGCCGCAGTTGTTCTATTGCATCAGGTAAAGCGATCGCAAGTAGTCGCTGTAAATTGCGATTTGTGACATTACCACAGGTTAGCCAGAGAATTTGAGGTGGTATTCCTAACCGACAGGCCAAGTCAACAAAATCGCTGTCTTTGGTCATGATTACCGCCTTAGCGACTCGTGCTGCCTCAAAAATCTCCACATCTATTAGCATCTCGTAATCCAAGCTCTCGTAAGGCAGTAGCCTCTACGTCAAAAGTCTCAGTCAGCCAAAGTGCTAATGTAGGAGGCAACTGAGCATCAATCCAAATTTTCATGCTGTCAATCGAGGAAAGTCAGTTCGCCGTGCTGCAAACAATAGACAGGCTTGGATATCTTCGAGTTCAAGATCGGGAAAATCCTCTAAAATCTCAGAAACACTGACATTCTCAGCCAACATTTCTAAAATATCACTCACACGAATCCTCATGCCTCGAATACAAGGACGACCACCACACTGACCAGGAGTTTGAGTAATGCGAGTCAACAAATCAACCCTTGAGTTCATGCAAGTATTTTAATATCAGGTACTTTTATTTAACTCTAATTCTGCGATCGCAATTACCCCAGCCTAGCATCTGGGTGTACCAACAGGGGAATCGCAGTTATCGCACACTAACCCAACAGCAGCTAAGTTGGGCAGTTTTGGGTTAGTTGTAGCTTTAGGTAATCAATGAAATCCAGAATTTCTGTATCAGTGAGTTGTAGACGCGATCGCTTGCCATATTTCTGTTGTAAATAGTCTCTTCCCTGCTCTGGAGTCCAATTTAATTGGGTTAAATATCTGTCAGTTTGAGCTATTAAAACTGCATGAATTTCTGATGCCGTTGTATTAGCAGATATTTGGATTTCATCTTGATGTAAATTTTGAATACAATTAATTTTTAAACTTACTTTTTGTCCTAAAGCTTGCCAGTCAATTTCCCTGTGTCCATTCCAACTAACACCTATAGAACGATAAGTGACTGGATTATAAATTGCACAAAATACAATTGTTCTTTCTCCAGGACTAACTGCGATCGTCAATGGATGATGCAATTGTTCAGAAGTCAAGGCATCAAGTGAAAGCAACAAACTTTTAGAAAAGTAAGATTCACTTCCTGAGCGGATAACATAAGGTTTGTCTGCCAGAATATGCAAATCAGTTTTTTCTGCTTCTCCATGTGAAGTTTCCACTTTTTTATTAACTTCTATCCCAGTTATCACCCCAGCCAAGGCTCTCTCATAAATTGGGATTTGTCTTGTATCGTCGGATAGCATATACCAGCAGTGATCCAATTCTTTGCTGACAAAAACATATTGAGGTTTTGGGACTGCTCCAAATCCTAATTTAACTTCCATATTTTTGATGCAGGTTTTGGTAAATATATTTATTGAGCAACCAGCCATGACGAGTTGCACCATCAAGCTATGAGTTGCTTTATAGATATAATTCCCTAACCAGGAAGCCAATTAACATTAAGGCAGCGAAAATTCCAAAATCTAGTGAATCTATAACAAACTTTCTGGATCAACACCAAGCGCATTCAACCTTTCAAGTAACATTTTCACCTGTTGTTCTGCTTCCACCCGTCGCTGTTCTTCAAAAGCTGTACGTTCTTCCGCTTCTCTGATGCGTTCTTCTGGTGCCAGTAATTTTTGCCCTTCTTCGTCATACCAGTACAGCCACTCCCGCACTATACCTTGATAAATTCCCCGTTCTCGCCCAATTCCTAAACCAATCTCTGGTAGCCAAACGGGATTTCCTGACATTAAGATATATTCCCCATCAACTAGGTGATACACCTCAAATGGTGTCTTTCTACGCCGAAGCGGACTATATACAACGTAGTACAAAATTCCTAATTCTTTGGCATAGAATTCTTTTTTAGTGCTATATTCTTCCCGATATATTTGGGAAACAACTTCTAGTGCTAAAATTGGCTGCTTCTTTTCTTCCCATAACACATAACTTAGGCGCAAGTCCTCATCAATGAAGCGTTTAACTCCTAAGCTGAGAAATCCATCAGGGACAATGGCTGGCTTGTCTGGGTGATAATAAATACCCATGTCAACACCAAAGAACCAATCCCAACGATCGCACCAAACTAAAGCCAGTGTCGTTTTCAGCAAGCCGGGAATTAAATTTTGGAGTTCATTATCCACAGCAGTATCATCTGAGTCGGGTAATTCTTCGGAAGATGGCAAACAATGCAGTGGATTGTAGTTTAACATGAGCGGTTTTGCCAAATTTGATTCTAGATAGATTGTAAGTAATCTATTGATGTGCGATCGCAGTGCAAGAATAAATAACCATTTTTAGTCTAGGCGTAGCCTGTTCTAGACATCGCCTGTGGATCTTTCTCAGTAGTCACAGACTTGTGATTGCAAAATTTTACATTAAATTCATGGTTTTTCGATACTGATTACCAGAGTCTCTAACTGACAATAGCAAAAAAAGGCGGAATATTTTTCTTCTGCTATGTACCGCTTCAAAAGCTTATCAAAAAAGGGCAGGTTTTGTACCTGCCTTCAAAGCAATAAATATTTAAACTAAAATAGCGATCGCTATCTAATTAGCAATTTTGAGTGCATTCAAAAAAATCTTTGGCGCCTATTTTTTTTTGCTAATATCGGCACAATTTTTAATGCATGATTTATGAATGCTATAGTTGAGCAAAGCGAAGCTCAATATTAAGAATTTTCCAAAATTATCATCTGCAATCAATTCATGACTAATATTAGTGAGCGCGCTGATTTTGATAGCCCTTGGAAAGAAATTATAGAAGCTTATTTTACCCAAGCAATGCATTTCTTTTTTCCAGAAACTTCTGTATTAATTGATTGGGAACGTCCCTACGAATTTCTAGATAAAGAATTTCAACAAATAGCTCATGAAGCTGAACAGGGTAAAAGATATGCCGATCAATTAGTCAAAGTTTGGCAAACCCAAGGGGAAGAACTTTGGTTATTAATCCATGTCGAAATTCAGGGACAAAAAGAAGATAACTTTAGCAAGCGGATGTTTACCTACAATTTTCGCATATTTGACCGCTTTGATCGACCAGCAATAAGCCTTGCAATTCTCTGCGATCCAAACCGCGAATGGCGACCAAGCAATTACAGTTACAATTATCCCAATACTCGCTTAACTTTTGAATTTGGCAGTATTAAACTTTTGGATTACGAAAATCGATTTCACGAGTTAGAAAATAGCGATAATCCATTTGCAACTGTTGTCATGGCGCATTTGAAAACACAGCAGACGCGCTCATCACCCGAACAACGCAAAATATGAAAATTTAGCTTAATTCGCAGACTATATGATTTGGGGTTAGGAGAGCAGGATATTCGCAATCTGTATCGATTTATCGATTGGGTTATGATATTACCAAAGGCATTAGAAAATCAGTTTTGGGAAGAGTTTAAACAATTTGAGCAGGAGCGGGCTATGAGATATATAACTACAGGTGAGCGCATCGGCTACAAGCGCGGAAAACAAGAAGGTGAACAACAGCTTATTTTAAGGTTACTACAAAGACGAGTGGGAGAATTATCACCAGAATTGCAAGAGCGCATCCAATCTCTTTCTTTAAATCAATTAGAAAACCTTGGCGAAGCTTTGTTAGATTTTACTGCTATGGAAGATTTACTTAACTGGTTGCAAACAAATAAATCAGCTTAAAATCTATTTTTATGATAGTTGTAAAAAATACATCTCATTATTTACCAATACAAAGTTTTTTTAACTCAGTTCGATGGGTTCTTTTTTACTTTACCGAATCAAAAATTTCGAGTTATTAACAAAAAGGGCAGGTAGAAAACCCGCCCTCAAAGCAATCAATGTTTAAACTAAAGTAGCGATCGCTACTTAATTACCAATTTGGGGCGCACTCAAAGAAACCTTTAGCGTTTCTTCTTGTTTCTGTGCTAATGTCGGCACGGAATCACGCAATCTTGCTGTCAATTGTACAGTTGTAGCGTCATACATCTGAGTCAGCAATTTGGGATAGAAACCAATACCAATAATTGGAATTAACAAACAGGCAATGATAAATACTTCACGGGGTTCAGCATCTATCAAAGCTTGGTGAGAAACTAATTCCTTGTTCTCTTCTCCGTAGAAAATTTCTCGTAACATCGACAGCAGATAAATCGGAGTTAAAATTACTCCCACTGCCATCAAGAATATAACAATGACTTTGAAGGTAGAGCTATAAGCATCGCTAGTAGCAAAGCCAACAAATACCATTAATTCTGCCACGAAACCGCTCATCCCTGGCAGTGCCAAAGAAGCCATTGAACAGGTGGTAAACATAGCGAAAATCTTCGGCATTCTCTTCGCAACACCGCCCATTTCATCCAACATCAGGGTGTGGGTGCGATCGTAAGTTGCGCCAACCAGGAAGAACAAACTCGCCCCAATTAATCCGTGGGAAACCATTTGCAACACTGCCCCACTCAATCCCAAATCGGTGAAGGAGGCAATCCCAATCATCACAAAGCCCATGTGGGAAATTGAGGAGTAGGCAATTTTTCGCTTCAGGTTGCGCTGGGCAAAGGATGTTAAGGCAGCGTAGATGATATTAACTACCCCCAAAACCACCAACACTGGTGCAAAATAAGCGTGGGCATCGGGGAGCATTTGGGCATTCATCCTAACTAAGGCGTAACCGCCCATTTTCAACAGAATACCTGCTAATAGCATGTGTACGGGCGCTGTGGCTTCACCGTGGGCATCAGGTAGCCAGGTGTGCAAGGGAATAATCGGCAACTTGACAGCGTAGGCAATCAGGAAGCCAGCATAGGCCGCAAGTTGGAAATTGAGGGCAAAGTCTTTTAAGGCGAGCGATCGCATGTCAAACGTCACCGTATCGCCGTAAAATCCCATTGTCAGGGCAGACAGCAAAATAAACAGCGAACCGCCTGCGGTGTATAAAATAAATTTAGTCGCTGCATACTGCCGTCTTTTGCCTCCCCAAATCGACAGCAAGAAGTATATCGGTACTAGTTCCAGTTCCCACACCAGGAAAAATAACAGCATATCCTGGACAGCGAACACGGCAATTTGACCGCCATACATCGCCAAAATCAAGAAGTAAAATAGCTTCGGCTTGAAGGTAACAGGCCAAGCTGCTAAAATCGCCAGCGTGGTAATGAATCCAGTCAAAATAATTAGGGGCATAGATAAACCATCTGCCCCTACTGACCAATTCAAATCTAGTTGGGGTACCCAGGGGTAACTCTCGACCAACTGCAAATCTGGATTGGAGAAATCATACCCAGTATAAAAAGCATAAACAATTAGTGCAAAATCTATCAGCCCTACAATGAGGGAGTACCAGCGCACTGTTTTGCCTTCTTTATCCGGGATGATGGGAATCAGTAGTGAAGCGGCTATCGGCAACAGAATAATCGTCGTCAGCCACGGAAAATTAGCTGTATTCATCACAATTCGTCTGCTATCAAAATCATGTTTGGCAAAAAGTCACTAGTTATTAAGTAACAGCTTTTTGAGGATTTCGTCTTCCTCGTTAGGTTGATTTAATTAAATTGGCAATCCCCTATTTTTCCTCTTGGGAGTCTTTTTTGACAGTTGCGGGTGCGGAATGTGCGTTGTGATACTCCCAGCTAAGTCAAAAATTTACCTTAAAAAAGTTGGTAAAATTATAGTTGAGGGGTGCGATGTCTACGATAAGCCGCTCCGCGTCTACGCGTAGTCCAACCCATCGCTAAAAATACACGATGCTGTTTGGTGGTTGTTGAAAAAAGCGATTTGGTACAAAAAAGCATAGCAGGAGAAATAAGGGACTTCCAAGAAATAAATTATCCAAATAAACGAACCACAGAGACGCAGAGAACACAGAGAGAAGAGGAATAGAGAGGATTTTTGTGTCAATTTGGGGATATTTTTTTATTTGGAAGTCCCTAACCATAATGATAATCCCACAAATTGAAAGTCAAATTCGTTATGTCACCAACGTAAATGGAGAAACAACAGATGGACTCGTCCCTGTATAACTTTGGCAATAGATCGCTCTCATCACGACAATAGGTGATTTGATTGAGTTTTTTTAGTAAATTAGTAAAATAGACAGGGAAAGTTGATAAAGGAAATTTAATTATGTCATCTCCAGCGATCGCTACTGTAATTAAGATGATGGAATCTTTATCTGAAGATGTGCAAGAAAGAGTTGCAGAACATCTCCGAGAGTACCTGGAAGATTTGCAAGATGAATTGAAATGGAATAAATCATTTAAGAAAACTCAACAACAACTGATCGCATCTGCCCAATCTGCTAAAAGAGAGATTGCAGAAGGGCTTGCAAAACCAATGAACTATGAAAATTTGTGAAGTCTGCAACTCTTCCTTCGTTTTGGGATAAATATCAGTCCCTTGACAAGCAAGTTAGACAGAGTGCAAGAAAAGCTTATCAGTTATGGAGAGAAAATCCTTTTCATCCGTCTTTGCATTTCAAATGTATAAATAAGGAGGAGAATATTTGGTCTGTCAGAATAACTCGCAATTATCGAGCAATTGGCGTTTTGGAGGGTGACACAGTTACATGGTTCTGGATAGGTAGCCATGACGATTATGAAAGCTTTTTTTCATAACAGGATCGCTATTTGATTTACCACTTATAATAAAATTCCATATTTTGAATAACCCATCGCTAAAGCAGAAACACAAATAAGAACACTAAACTGCCAAGCTTACTAATTAAATCTCTTCGTTTCATGAGACTTCAAGTTCTGCAACTCTACGAATATTTTGGATCTTTCCACTTGTTAATTCGCTGTAAATATCAAGTAGATTTTCTCTTAGCTCCTCTTCTGTTTCACCCTGAGTCCAATAGTCAGGATATTCTTCGAGATAACCTAACCACATATCATCATCTTGCCAGTAAATGTATTTCTTCTTTGTCATGTGCCTATTCACTGCCTTTTTCTAAACTATCGAATTACTGAACTATCAGCCAAAAAAAAGGAGTCTAACTTAGACTCTTAAAAAACTTAGGGGCGGACGATCGCCCACCCCGATTAAAATTAGGTAACACCAAAAACAATCACTAAGCCCAAAACCGCCCCAAACACAATCAAGGCATAGAATTGAGCGCGACCGTTTTCTAGGTACTTCAGACCTTCACCACTGACAAGGGTGAAAAAGCCTGTGAGGTTAACAGCACCATCAACAACGCGGAAGTCAACTTCCATAACTTGTCTAGCTACGCGACGCAAGCCGAGGACAAAAACCCGATGATAAATGTCATCAAAGTACCACTTGTTGAGGGATAACTCGTAAAGTGGTTGGATTTTAGCAGCGATCGCAGCCGGATCAATTTTACGGCGCAAATACATCAGCGAAGCCAGGGTAATCGCAATCAAGGATATTCCGACTGAAGCACCCGCCATGATGTAGAATTCCGTCGGATTGAATTCGGCAGCCTTTTCTATAACTTCGGAGAGGGTTTCACTAGGAGGAAAGATAAACTCTTCAAAATAATTGGCGTAGGGAGTTCCCACCAAACCAATCAAAATCGAAGGCACAGCCAACAGTGCCAACGGCAGCGTCATTGTCCACGGCGATTCGTGGGGGGAGTCGCTGTGATGACCGTGGGAGTCATGGGAATCATTATGCTGACTAGTTGCCGCCAATTCTCCTTTCTTCATCGCCCCAGGCCCAAAATTCGGGGCTGGTTCTGCTGACTCTAATTCCAGGACAATTGTCGCGGCAGCACTCTTGAGTTTTTGCTTGATTTTCTCGTCATTACCCCGGAATTTGCCTTCAAATGTCGAGAAATACATTCTAAACATATAGAAAGCCGTAATCCCGGCAGTTAGCCAGCCGATAAACCAGAGGAGTGGGTTAGCCTCAAAAGCCTTCCCCAAAATTTCATCTTTTGACCAGAAACCAGCAAAGGGTGGAATACCAGAAATTGCCAAGCAACCAATCAAAAAGGTAGTTGCTGTGATGGGCATATACTTCCGCAGTCCACCCATCAAGCGCATATCTTGCGCTAAGGCGGGGTCGTGTCCAACGACACCTTCCATACCGTGAATTACGGAACCTGAACCCAAGAACAGCATCGCCTTAAAATAGGCGTGGGTCATCAGGTGGAATAGTCCAGCACTGTAGGAACCTATTCCCATTGCCATCACCATATAACCAAGTTGGGAAATGGTGGAGTAAGCCAAGCCCTTTTTGATGTCGTTTTGGGTAATGGCAATAGTTGCCCCCAAAAACGCCGTAAACGCCCCAGTAAAAGCAATGACATTCATTGCGGCTGGAACGTCTTCAAATACTGGGTACATCCGGGCAATCAGGAAAACACCAGCCGCCACCATTGTTGCCGCGTGAATCAAGGCAGAAATGGGGGTGGGGCCTTCCATCGCATCTGGTAGCCAGACGTGGAGGGGAAATTGCGCTGATTTTGCAACTGGACCTAAGAAAACTAAAATCGCAAACAGGACAGCGAGAAAATTGCTGATAGAACCTGATTCGACAAGTTGAGCGAGGCGATCGCCCATGATATTAAAATCAAAGCTTCCTGTTGCCCAGAACAGCCCCAAAATGCCGAGTAATAAACCAAAGTCGCCCACCCGGTTGGTTACAAATGCTTTTTGAGCGGCATCTGCTGCTGACTTGCGATCGTACCAAAAACCGACCAGCAAGTAGGAACACATCCCGACGAGTTCCCAGAATATATAAATCTGTACTAGGTTGGGGCTGACCACCAAACCTAACATTGAAGAGCCAAATAAACTGAGATAGGCGTAAAACCTCACGTAACCGGGATCGTGAGCCATGTAGCCATCGGTGTAAACCATGACTAAGCAGGCTACCGTTGTGACAATCACCAGCATTAGGGCTGTCAGGTGGTCAATAGTGTAGCCCATGCTCAGGTGAAAATTACCTGCTGCCGCCCACTCAAAGGTGCGTAAATAAGGCGCGTGTCCTTGAATTTGACTCCAGAGCAAGGCAAACGACATCCCCATAGCTGCTGCCATCATGGAGATAATCACCACAGCATTAAGCTGGCGGAGGCGGTTTGTCACCTGATTCAACGAGATTAACCCTAGACCGACCAGCATTGCCCCAAGAAGAGGGAACACCGGAATCAGCCAGGCATACTGATAGATTACTTCCATCACTGACGCCTACTTTTAGAATTCTTGATTTAGCGTGTCGAAACTGTTAATAATTGTGACACACACCCTTTAGGATAAAATAACCCACCCAAGACTGAGTTGGGTGGGGTGTTAAGCATGGTTTTAGATTTGGTCATTAGTCATTGGTCATTGGTCATTAGTCTTTAGCCCCATGCCCCATGCCCCATGCCCAATACCCAATATCCATTAGGCTGACCAACACTCTAAGTCCACTGTTTTTGAACTTTTGTAAATTTTCGAGCTATTGGTGTACCTACCTTTAATGTCTTCTAAAGCTATACGTAAATCTTCTCTACCACGAAAGCATTCCAAGCGATGGCGAATAGTGCCATTTTCAATCAATAGTAAAGTAGGTAGTGATTTGAGCCTATAAGTAGTAGACAATTTAAAATTTTGATCGGCGTTAACCCCAACTAATTTAATTTCTTCCCCACATTGGGCTTGAAATTGCAATAGCAGTGGGTGGATAATCCGACACAAGCCACACCAAGGTGCTTCAAAATTAACTAAAACAGGAATAGGAGATTCTAAAACTTCTTGAGTAAATGTCTGCTCACTAACCGACAACACCATGACGCCTCTTGGATTATAAGGTTTTTATATTAAACTACCTATCAGCATAGAAGTGAAACATTGGCAAGTCAGTAACTGCCGATAGATGCTTTCAGGAACCAAATCTCAGGACACAGAATAATTAGGCAAAAATTGAGCGTGTTGATGTGTCTCTGACAATAAAAGCCAGCGCCATTCTCATGGTGGCTTGTTTGGATGTTAGGCTCCTGATTGCCATGTACACCTGGGGATCTGACTGAATCTGAGCATTTTTCCCCAAGGAAAAGCAACTAACCAATAACTACCAATTTAAAATCTTAACTCGACTCAGACCACCCCATCGATAGATGTTTGAATTTATCCTACATTGATTTAGGGCAATTGATAAGCTGAAATCCTCATCTATTTTGGATTTTATGCTGACACTGGGGATCGTCTAGATTTCCCATCTTATCTTACTAGTTGCTTCCAGCAACAGAGGGTGCGATAACCAAAGCAAAGCTATAAAAATGGCAACTCCCAAATAGGAAGGGCGAATAAATTCCTGCCATTTGATAGATTGACGCCCGTCGATAATTGCTTTAAAGGGAATAATTGAAGTCCGTTGTTTGGCAATTTCAAAGGCTTCCCCATAACGATCGCTTAAACGGCGATCGCCATGCCAAACTCCAAACAAGTGATGCAACACTAATCCAATAGAAGTGACAAGTGTGAAGGTAGTACCAAGCCACAGAGTATGGGCAACACACCAAATTATTTGTCCTACCATCTGAGGATGACGGGTAATCCGAATAATTCCTGTTTCATAGAGATGAACTTGGGGCTTTTGAATGGCAGCAATTTCTAGTAGATTGAAGGTAGCAGGATATAAAAATAAAAACGAGATAGCTGACAGCAGCCAAACAAATTCTCGCACTCCTGCTACTCCTTGTACCTGCCAAAGTTGCAAACCATCATATCGATGCCCAAAAAAGTAAATAATTAATATCACAGCCAACGGTAGGCTGACTAATGCAAAGAGAACGCGATAAAGCCTTGGGCCAATATATTTTTCTGCCCAAGGACGCAAAGCAGCGCCTCCACTGTGAGCGATCGCAAAAACTATTTGTAGCCCCAGCATGACAAAATGACTGGGTGTCAACCAAGAAATCAACAGCATATACACGGGTGAAATAATTTAAAGAAAATGGAACTCAGTACAACCAATACCACAAAGTATTCAAAGGGAGACTTTAGTCAAGATGTTGTGCTACTGTCTTTTTCGAGTCAAGTTTTCAAGTTTAATATGCAACAAATCATACCTGGCTAATTATTGCCAAACCTGATTTGTTGTGTGCATCCGCTCCTTTTAAAGTTTGTGGTTTGAGCCTTATGTCTGACCTTCCTTTCACTTTAGATCAGTTACGTATTTTAAAAGCGATCGCCCAAGAAGGAAGCTTCAAGCGTGCCGCTGATAGTCTTTACGTTTCTCAACCTGCCGTCAGCTTGCAAGTGCAAAATCTCGAACGGCAGCTAGATGTCCCCCTATTTGACCGGGGAGGACGACGCGCCCAATTAACCGAAGCAGGGCATCTACTCCTAAGTTACGGTGAAAAAATCCTCAGTCTGTGTCAGGAAACCTGTCGCGCGATCGAGGATTTACAAAATCTCCAAGGCGGTACTTTAATTGTCGGTGCTTCTCAAACCACTGGCACTTATCTTTTACCCAAGATGATCGGGATGTTCCGACAAAAATATCCAGATGTGGCAGTGCAATTACACGTCCACTCTACCCGGCGGACTGCTTGGAGCGTCGCTAACGGACAAGTTGATTTGGCAATTATCGGTGGTGAAATTCCTGGTGAATTATCAGAATCCTTGGAAGTTCTTTCTTACGCTGAAGACGAACTAGCGTTAATTCTACCTGTCTTTCATCCCTTTAGCAAACTGGAAAAAATCCAAAAAGAAGACCTATACAAATTACAATTCATTGCCCTAGATTCCCAATCTACTATCCGCAAAGTAATTGACCAAGTGCTAGCACGCTGTGAAATTGATACCAGACGTTTTAAGGTTGAAATGGAATTAAATTCCATTGAAGCAATTAAAAATGCTGTGCAATCTGGTTTGGGGGCTGCCTTTGTTTCAACTAGCGCGATCGCTAAAGAGTTACAAATGGGTGTTCTGCATCGTACCCCCATTGAAGGAGTTGTTGTCAAACGGACACTGTGGCTGATTTTTAATCCTAATCGCTATAGATCCAAGGCCGCAGAAGCTTTTAGCCGGGAAATTTTGCCCCAGTTTGCTAATCCTGGATGGAGTCAAGATGTGTTAACATTGGCACAAAAAAGCATAGTGATATCTACATTAGATATAGCAACGTCTACCTCTGCCGCCGAAGACTAAAATCTGGTGATTAGTCCTACCCTTAGGGGGTCTACGTCATTTGTCCTATGTTTTTTGTGAATCACCAATGAACAAATAATTCGTAATTCGTAATTGGTAATTATTATTTCATAGCTTTTCACCTAGCGTAACGTAGGCAAGCTAAGAATTTGACATCAGTAAAAAAGTTTCCTGTTCTTGATAAAGAAGTTTAGTTTCTATGTAACCTAAATGAATTACGCATTATCAATTACGAATTATTTTGACTAATGACTAATCACAAAAATGGAAGTTTACTGTACTCGTCCACGTTGCCCACGCCCACAAAACTATTTTGCCGATTTAGATGATATTACGACGCTGAAAACAACGCAGCAAAAATACTGTACTAGCTGTGGTATGCCACTGCTACTAGATGGTCGATATGTCCCCATAAAGCTGCTGGGAAGGGGGGGATTTGGAGCAGCCTTTTTGGCACGCGATCGCCGAATACCTGGAATGCGCCAATGCGTAGTAAAGCAGTTTCAACCGGCGGGAAATTTAAGCTTCAATCAACTGCAACAAGCACAGTTGATGTTTGAGAGAGAGGCAGAAGTTTTATCACAACTGGGTAACGATCACGAGCAAATCCCTGACTTGTTTGCTTTCTTTCCAGTGATAGTTAATGGTTTACAACCAGGACAGCAAGACCAGTTTTTTTACTTGGTACAAGAATACATTGATGGGCAAAACTTAGAGGAAGAATTAGTTCAACAAGGCAAGTTTTCTGAACAGCAAGTGTTGGAGGTGCTGCAAGAAATCCTGAAGGTGCTAAAGTTTGTCCATTATAGAGGCATTATTCACAGAGATATTAAACCCTCTAACATCATGCGCCGTCGTGATGGTAAACTTTTTTTACTAGATTTTGGCGCAGTTAAGCAAGTAACAAATGCTGCACTTGGTTCTGCTGCTTCTTCCACAGGAATTTATTCTATGGGATTTGCACCGCCTGAGCAGATGGCTGGGGGTCAAGTCTTTCCATCTACGGATTTATACGCTTTGGCTGTAACTATTCTTATTTTGTTGACAAATCAAGAAGCAGTTCAACTCTTTGATGCCTATAGCAACCAGTGGAAATGGCGAACCCAAGTGACTGTCAGCCCTCGCCTTGCTGATATCTTAGACAAGATGCTGCTACCTGCTGCTAATCAGCGTTTCCAGTCAGCCCAAGAGGTTTTAGATGCACTTAACTCACAGGCGGCTCATGCTTCTACACAACAAAATTCGCCTTCTGTAACACTTCCGCCACAACCACCCAGTTCTAGTCCCGTCGTCCCCCGCCCTTCACCAACTCAACCAGCCTTTTCGACAGTGGAATTGCTGGGTGGGGCGGCATTTAGTGGATTTGAAGGAGCATTAATTGTGATCGCCCTCTTCAGTCTAGTAAAATCACCAATAGTTACTTTCACTGTTGCATGTGTGATTTTGGGCATACTGATATTTGCCCAAACTAGGCGGTGGATTGAAAAGTTCGATTTATTAATTATTCCAACAATTAGTTTTGCTATTATTTTTTTTATCCCTTTTTTACGGGGGGGTCATGGTATTCAGGAAGTAGTAATTTTATCAGTTGCAGCAGCCTTAGTAGCCATTTCTTTAACAGCCGTGTTTCGACTTATTTATAAATTATTATCCCTCTTACTTTAAAAAACTCCTGGTGCTAACAGCTAACTATGTCTCAGAAAAACGAAACACTTAGCCTTTTCTTAGCTGCTATCATCACCATTGGCTTAATCTTTAGTGGCTTATGGTTTTTTATGGAACGGTGGGCGCAACTAAATGGAACTGTTCCTAAACCTTCGGGGAGTAGCAACACAGATAATTCCACAAAGCAGTTTGTCAACAACAAATGTAACGTACCAAATCTTCCAGAAGGAACATTCACCTATGGAGGTAGCACAACCTGGGCACCCATTCGTAAAGACGTAGACTCTGTATTAGAAAGCCTGTGCCCTCAATTTACTTTACGTTATACTCAACCTCCTTCAGGTCAACCAGGATCTGGAACTGGGATTCGGATGTTGATAGATAATCAACTAGCTTTTTCTCAATCTTCTCGCTCAATTAAGGCAGAAGAAAATGCCGAAGCTAAACAAAAAGGTTTTAGTTTGAAAGAGATTCCGGTGGCGATTGATGGAATTGCGATCGCAGTTAACCAAAATCTTAATGTTTCTGGTTTAACTGTCGCCCAACTCAAAGATATCTACACTGGCAAAATTACTAATTGGCAACAGGTGAGTGGGCCAAATTTACCAATTACAGTCTACTCTCGCAGTAAAGAAGCTGGGGGAACAGTCGAGTTTTTTGTAGAAAATGTTTTAAATAAAGAGAATTTTGGTAATAACGTTAATTACATTAGTACAACCACAGAAGCAGTACGCAAAGTAGCTGCAAGTCCTGGTGGAATTTACTATGCTTCTGCTCCAGAGGTTGTACCCCAGTGTATGATTAAATCCCTACCACTAGGGCGGACAAGCGGTCAATTTGTGCCTCCCTACCAAGAACCCCTTGTACCTCAATCTGAATGTCCCAATAAACGTAACCAGTTGAATAGTCAGGCGTTTCGTAGTGGAGATTATGCAATTACTCGCAATTTATTTGTAATTGTTAAACAGAATGGTCAAACAGATCAGCAAGCTGGAGAAGCTTATGCAAATTGGCTGCTGACACCTCAGAGTCAAGAACTGATCGAAAAGGCTGGATTTGTCAGAATTAAATGATCCAAATTGTTAAAATTATCGAAATAATCAAATTAGGAATTATACAAAAACTCTCTTAAACTTTTATTTATCGTGCATCTGGAATAGTTCGTTTTTTACCTTCAGACATAAGTTCTACAAATAATAAACATTTTTATTTTATTTAAATTTGTTCATGTCACAAAAAAATGAAACTAAAATTTTAGCTTTGACCCTGCTGTTGACCGTTGGAATAGTTGGCGGTAGTGTTTGGTGGTTTACTAACAATGGGGTCAAATTTAGTAATAGTATCACTCAAAATCCAGAAACAGGTAGCAATCTATCTTTACAAGACCGCATTAGTTTTGGGGAAAAATCCTTGACTTTGGGTGACATTTCTCCAGTGAAAAAAGAAGGAGTACAGGCGATCGCAGCTAAAAGTTATGATAAAGCGATCGCTAATTTTACAGATGCCCTAAAACTCAACCGTAACGATCCAGAGACGCTAATTTTTCTGAACAATGCCCGCATTGGTTCTTCCAAGAGCTACACCATTATGGCTTCTGTACCATTCGGCACTGACCCCAATGCTGCTTTAGAGATTTTGCGTGGCATCGCCCAAGCCCAAAATGAAATTAATACCTCTGGAGGAGTTAAGGGAGTACCGTTAAGGGTAGGGATAGTTAACGATGATGATAATCCACAAATAGCCAAGCAAATCGCTTCTAACCTAGTTAGTAATTCAGAAGTATTAGGTGTAGTTGGGCCTAATACTAGCGATTCCACCTTAGCCGCCGGTACTATTTATACTTCAGGACAACTTGTAACAATTTCCCCTACCAGTACATCTGTAAAAATTTCTAACTTTAGCCGCTACGTTTTTCGCACGGTTCCCAGTGATTTTATGGCTGCTAGAAGTTTAGCCAACTATATGGTGAGAACCTTGCAGAAAAAAAATGCAGTGATTTTCTTTAATTCTCAGAGTAACTATAGCCAGTCCTTAAAGTCCGAGTTTGTTTCATCTGTTTCCCTAGAGGGTGGACAAGTATCCAGCGAATTTGATTTGTCTCAGGTGGGTTTTAGTGCGGCTAAAAGTGTAGAACAAGCAACTAAGCAAGGTGCAGAAGTATTGATGTTAGCTGCTAACACTGAAACTCTCGATAAAGCGCTGCAAGTAATTCAGATTAACCAGAAAAAGTTAACTCTGCTGGCGGGAGATGATGTTTATACCCCTAAAACTTTAGAAATTGGCAGAGAACAAGCTGTGGGGATGGTATTGGCAGTTCCCTGGCATATTCATAGCGATCCTAAGTCAGATTTTCCTCAGAAATCGGGGCAGCTATGGGGCGGTGACGTGAGTTGGCGAAGTGCCCTTAGCTATGATGCCACTGTAGCTCTGATTGAGGCATTAAAACGCAATCCTACACGTTCTGGAGTACAACTTGCACTCTTATCCTCTGACTTTTCTGCCACTGGTGCTTCTGGTACAATTCGGTTTTTAGCATCAGGCGATCGCAATGCGCCAGTCCAACTTGTAAAAATTGTTCCTGGTTCCCGCTCCGGCACGAATTATGACTTTGAACCAGTCCGATAATCAGTAATAAAAAATTAAAAATTAACCAATACTTAACCTGGAAAAATCCTCAAAATGAGAAATTGAACTTTATGGGGAAAAACTTTACTGTCAATTTGTTCTTACCAGCGCTCAAATTTAAAAAACACACAATAATCCAAGGGAGATTTATTATACCTTGGCATCTTTTGTAGTCAAAAGTGAGGATTTGTCAGCATTTGTTAATAAAACACCCGTCCTCCAAATACAATTTCAAATAGCAAGCACTTATCAAGTTAAGCATTTGTATTGAATGGACGCGTGAGTAATTATACTATGTCCCAAAAAAATGAAACAACTATTCTTGTATTATCCATCCTAATCACGGTCGGGCTAATAGCTGGCGGTTTTTGGTGGTTTACTAAAAAGTCTGGTGTTAACCTAAATACAATTAATTCTAGTAGCACCAAAACGCCCCAAGCCGCATCAGAACAGGCTAGTGGCAATAATTTTACTTCAGTACAGGATGTTCCTACAGGATTATTTAATTACGGAGGCAGTACATCTTGGGCGCCGATTCGGTTGGTAGTTGATCCAGCACTTCAAGCCGCGCGGCCAGAGTTTCGGCTGCGCTATGTAGAACCCAGTAATGCATCTCCTGGTACTGGTACTGGCATTCAATCTCTGATAGACGGTCAACTAGCTTTTGCCCAGTCCTCCCGACCAGTTCTAGATCAGGAATTAAACCGTGCCCAGCAGCGTGGGTTCACTTTGAAACAAATTCCTGTGGCAATTGATGGTTTAGCAGTTGCAGTTAACCCTAACCTTAACATCCAAGGGCTAACTGTAGACCAGTTAAAGTCAATTTACACAGGTAAAATCAATAATTGGAGCCAGGTGGGCGGCCCCAATATTCCGATTAAGCCCTATTCCCGTCGCATTGCTGATGGCGGTACGGTGGAACTTTTTGTCCAAGATATCTTGGGTGGTCAACCTTTCAGTCCCAATGTGGAATTTATCTCCACAACCA
The DNA here is from genome assembly GCF_036919495.1 of Nostoc sp. Lineage (GTDB taxonomy): Bacteria > Cyanobacteriota > Cyanobacteriia > Cyanobacteriales > Nostocaceae > Nostoc. Next base: position 938 of record NZ_JBALBZ010000143.1, on the reverse strand, counting down.
CCCAAGCCTTGCAAAAATTGGCTGGTAGTCCTGGTAGTATCTACTACGCTTCTGCCCCAGAGGTGATTCCTCAATGCTCAATCAAAGCCTTGCCGTTGGGGCGGACGCAAGGGCAATATATTGCTCCATACCAAGAACCATCTGTCCTCCCGTCCGAATGTCCTGGTAAACGGAACAAATTGAACATTGAGGCTTTCCAGTCAGGAAAATACCCAATTACCCGAAATCTGTTTGTGGTGGTCAAACAGAATGGTCAGACTGAGCAGCAAGCAGGTGTCGCTTACGCCAACTTACTGCTGACTGAGCAGGGACAGGAACTTATTTCCCAAGCTGGGTTTGTCAAAATTCGCTGACTCTTGCGATCGTCTCCGGCGGGGCGTAGCCCATCGCGCTCAAGACAGAGTGGCGGAAATCGCCGCTCTGAACTGTGCTTTAACCAGCTCTATTAATCGACTCTGCTGGCAAGCAAATGAGATTATCGCCTTGAGTCAGGATTAAACCACGTTGACGCAGCTTACCCATCAAGCGGGTGACAGTAACACGAGTGGAACCAATCGCACTACCAATTTGGGCATGGGTGAGGGGGAAGGGCAGACAATAACCGCGAATCACATCAGGATCAGTGTCGCTCATTGCTGGCTCTCCATATTCCTCAATTAACAATGTGAGAAATCCTAAGAGTCGGTCAATTGTGCGGCGTTGTCCCAAGGCACTCAGCCACAGTAGCTTACGCTGGTGCTGATACCTAAAGGCATCCATAACTTCACGACGGAAGTGAGGCCAGTTGTCTAAGTCATGCCAGTACATCCACAACACCGCAGTTTGGTCAACATGGGCGTAGGACTGGAGTGTGAATGGTGATTGAGCAACAATTTCAAATGGCTGTCCCGCTCCCACAAAACCCAAGAACGCTTCTTCTGGGGTTCTGTTAATTCGTC
>NZ_JBALBZ010000142.1:0-26249 GCF_036919495.1 Nostoc sp. | reverse complement strand
AAACTGCTGCAAGAAGTCACTTACGATTTCTCCAAATTGATTAATTTTTATCGCTTTTTAATGTGAAGAAATATTTCGCCAACAGTGTCTTCGCTATATTTACCCCGACATGCTATTCGTGATGCTCGGAAATTGTATATTTTGCTGGGATGTTGTTGAAATAAGTGTTGGTCTGAACTTAATATTAGAGGCAGGTAAGAAAAAGCAACTCCTGCCTCTATTAAGAGTTAAATACTTATTCCTCAACTTCAATCAGATTAGGTGATTGTCTGATTGGAAACAGGACTCTCATTAGCTGACCCATCGGTACTGAGCGCTGCTCTTGAACAAAAACCAAAAACACAAGTGCAGCCATTCTTAATAAGCCTGAGAGAACAAACAGCCCTAGCAAACCCGCAATACCAGGCAGAGTTGCTAGAAAGCTACCAACAGTGATACCTATTGCTCCAGTTATACCAGCAACTGCACCTGCGATCGCAAAGTAAGTAGATTGATAACGCACCGGTGATATTTCCATCATTAGATTGTTAGTACACAAATCAATTGCCGCCCACGTCCCGCCAGCTAGTATATGCAATAAAGGTAACCAGATCCAAAAAGAAATTTGATCGCTTCCAACTCCCAGCCACAAGAGAGGTGTCACCGCCACCAAGACTCCCACTAATAGCAGTAGCGGACGATTCCCAATTCGGTCAGCCAGTTTCCCCCACAAAAGCAGCATTAACATATTCGCACCAGTTCCTAAACCGTGATAAATCGTTACCACACTAATATCTATATCCAGGTTATCCAGCATATAGAGGTTAAAGAAGGGAGCGCTGATGTTAACAGCAAAGCACCAAATACTCAAGTAAAGTACAAACTTGCAAAAATTAGCATCTTTGAGAAAACTAAAATCTATCCCCTGAGACTGCGGTTGGGATGGGTCTGAACCCGTGGCTTTTAAAAGCTGTGGATTTACATCGGTCATCCAGAACTGACAGATTTGACTAATTAATCCCAGCAAAATTCCTAGAATCAAGACTGCACCATAGCCTTGAACTGTTCCACCAGGCCAAACCGATACTGCTAAACCTAGCAACGGCACACCTACAAGGTTAGTCAAGCCGACAAGACTATTGCGAAAGCCGAAATATCGCCCCCGCAATCGTTGAGGTACTAACACAGCTGACCACCCAAGCCAAGGCGCACGACCGAAAGCTTCAATGATATTACCTACCAAGAGAATTCCCAAAGTCAACTGCACTACTTGGTATCCAGTCAGATGAGATGAAGTAACCAACACAATCGCCGGCAGAAGAATCAACCACACCAACCGCGATGGGATGAAAATACACAGGAAATACCAGCGAAAACTGGTACTTCGGTTTACTAAATACGCTCCCAGTGGTTGCAGCAGATTTACCATCTGAGGGATAGCCGCCAATAGACCAATTTGTACTGGCCCAGCACCTAACTCTAGCAAGAAATTACTGAGCAACGCGCCGCCGATGACACTATAAAAAATCGTAGCAAATACACTCTCATAAGTTAGCGCTTGAAGGCTTTTGCGAATTTCTAGCTTAGAAATTTTCAAAAACAGTTTCGGAGTTGGAAAAAGTACCGTCTCTGTTAATGCCCTATCCTCTGAGACTTCTTGAATGGGGATAGGAGGAAGAGAACTAGCCTCTACTGAAATGTCATCTTCTTGGGACTGAACCATATTATCTAATCAATATTTAAAGAGTTAAATTGCTTACGGGGCTACTATTAGCCAAAATTAGTAAAACTTATATAATATTTCATCAATAAGCTTTAACGGCATTACAATTCCTTGCTTGGCCAAAAGACTAGAGTGTGTTTTCCAACTACTTGTTTCCCTGCTAAATTTTTAGATGCCCCTAAATCCACGCCACTTGCTGGGGAAACCGCAAGATAGCATTGACTCTCCTTAAAAAGGCTTCATCGGAGTCTCTTAAAGTCCCCCAATTTATCGGGGGATTTGGGGGATCTAAGAATTTAAAAATGCGCCCTAGTTCATAGTAAGTATTGACTATAGGCTACTTTTGCAGAAAAAACAGGCATCATATACCAGCGCTTAGGCTTCTAATCAAAAAAGCCAATTAATTGACATAAATTTAATTCTATGTATACAGATTTCGCTAAAAGCTTCCTTATATATATATTTTTAGCAGTTAATTACTATTTTGTGGCAATCGAATAATCGATACTTGCCAAATTCACTCTTAAGAATTAATACCTTTGCAGAGGAATCTTAAAATTTAGCTGGCACTAGTACATATAGACATAAATAAGATTGAATTTATATAACCAATAGTTAGGATTGGGGTTTAAGTTGAACTTCTATGAGTAATTTTACTTTAGCAATCCTAAATCATTCGTGAAAAATTGAGACTATCAAATAGCTCCCTGTAGTCCCCCCGATGCTTTGGGAGACAGCGTTAGCCGGGGGGTAAATTTTCTTACAACTCATTTAGGATTGCTATAGATGACATGGAGATAAAATTTCCACCCCAACGCTGTTTGTCTATTTGACCTGCTAATTCCAGCGATACTAAATAACTAATATATAACCAATTGTATAAGCCTTGAGGAAATTATTTACTGGAAATTTCTATCGTGAGGTATCATTGCTCATCTTACGGAATGTGCAAGGATGGGCTATGCCCCGATGGAGGCGATCGCAACATCAGTAAAAAATTTTTTTATGGCAGAGACAGAAATTAACGATATATCGGCAGATAGTTCCTTAGTCGATCCAGAAAAAGACCTACTAGGACATGCGAACTTTGCCAAGTATCTAGCGGACAGTATTTGCAAAATGACCTTTCCTGAAGGTTTCGTTATTGCAGTTTACGGTTCTTGGAACTCTGGCAAATCTACATTATTAAACTTTGTAGTTCACTATCTTCAGCAAAAGCCAGAGGAGGAGAAACCAATCATCGTTCCTTTTAATCCCTGGTTATTGTCTGGACACGAAAATATCACAAGGCGCTTTTTTGACCAATTAAAAAACGTTTTAAGCCAACAGTCATCTGTGCCAAAAGGTTTGAGGGAGAGAGTAGCTGATTTTGCCGCCATTATTTCAGACATTCCTCTACCTTATGCTCAAACTGGCAAAGCATTAGCAGCATTATTGGACGATAAGGACAAGGAAGCTGCCGAATTAAAAGAAGAAGTAGAAGACACGCTAGTACAGCAGCAACGGCGAATAGTTATAACAATTGACGATATTGATCGGTTGGCTGCGGAAGATATCAAGCAGTTATTTCGTATTTTCAAAGCAATGCGAAATTTTACTAATCTTGTCTATCTGCTGGTTTTTAATAAAGAAGTTGTAATGAGAACAATTGCAGATACTAAAGAAATATCTGAAGAAGCATACTTAGAACAGATTATTCAAGTTAGTTTTGAGTTACCTAATCCTGATAAAACCTCACTTCGCAGGTTGCTTTTTGAAAAGCTGGATCATATATTTTCTCCAACAGCAAAACAACAAATCAACCAAACTCGCTGGGGTGATATTTACTTTCAAGGAATAGAACACTTTATTACTAACATCCGCGATATTACTCGTTTTGTTAACACTTTAACAGTGACATATCCAGTAGTAAAAGATGAAGTAAACCCTGTTGATTTCATTGCTATTGAGTCTTTGCGAGTCTTTTGCCCAAAAATTTATAGTTTAATTCATCAAAATCCTCATATTTTTATAGGACAAGTAAACCTTTCAATAGACGAACTCAAAAATCTTCTGAATACCTGGATTGCTCAACTGCGAGATGAAGACAAGCAGCCTATTAAAAACCTACTAATGCACCTTTTTCCTAAGTTAAAATTCATTTTGGGTAATACTTATGTAGATGAAAAGCAAGAGTTGGAATGGCGCGAACAGCTACGTGTGTGTAGCTTAGAAATATTTCCTATTTACTTTCGTCTGTCGTTATCAGCAGGTGAATTGTCTAATATTCAGATAAAAATTATCCTTGGTTTGGTTGAAAATACAGAGAGATTTAGAAGTTATTTGATAGAACTTACTAAACAAAAACTTCCAAACGGCACAACGCAAGCTAGGGTGTTTATAGAACAGCTAGAAAATTCCACTGAAGAAATTCCTGTGAATTACATCCCTTCGGTTGTAGAAGCTTTGTTTGATGTAAGCGAAAAATTATTATCTCAAGATGATGAGTCTAATAGCATTCTTGCTTTTAGCAATGAAGTTATCATTAGTCGTTGTATCTCGCAACTCTTGCTTCAAATCAATGAAACATCACGGTTTGAATTGCTAAAAAAAGTAATTATCCAAGGAAAAGCGTTACCAATAATTAATCATGAAATTGCAACACTAAAAGAGCAACAAAGTCAATATGATACAGATAAATCTAACTATGAAGATAAATGGCTTGTGAACGCACAGCACCTCAAGGAACTAGAAGAAATGACTACAAGAATATAGGTAAAAACTGATACAAGCTATAAATAAGATAAACTCTGGATTTATTTATAGTGTTTCTTGGTTGGGTACAACATAGTAACAAAAGTGGGTTAAAAATAAATTTACTTCTTGGTGATAAAAACACTACTACTAGATATATAAATATTCTATAACCCACGAAAGATTTAGATATCTTCAGCACTTTCTAATATCAGGGAATATACTTTAATCCCCCCATTGCACTCATGGAATCGTATGACGTTGTAATTATTGGCGCTGGTCATAATGGCTTAGTTTGTGCTGGCTACCTGCTGAAAGCTGGTTACAGCGTCCTATTATTAGAAGGGCGATCGCTCCCCGGCGGCGGTTCTACAACTGAAGAACTTATGCCTGATGAAGCACCTGGTTTTAAATTTAGTCCTTGCGCGATTAACCATCTGTTTATTTTCTTAGGGCCAGTTATCCAAGAGTTGGAACTGCATAAATACGGCTTGGAATATCTTAGCTGCGATCCAGTTGCCTTTTGCCCCCATCCAGATGGGAAGTATTTCTTAGCTCACAAATCGGTGGAAAAGACTTGTGCGGAAATTGCCCGTTACAGTCAGCGTGATGCTGAAAAATACGCTGAATATGCCGATTTTTGGCAGCGCTTTATCACAGGGATTGCTCCTTTCTTCAATGCACCACCCAAATCAATTGTTGATATTGCTGGCAATTACAATCTTAATAGTCTGCAAGACTTATTTTCCCTTCTAGGTGGCTCTAACACAACCCTTGATTTACTCCGTACCCTACTCAGCAGTGCCACAGATAATATTAACGAGTACTTCGATTCTGAGTTTGTCAAGGCACCTCTGGCTAGACTCTCAGCCGAACTGAGTTCCCCTCCCTCACAAAAAGCTATGTCCTTTGGGGCGATGATGATGATGTTGCGTCATAATCCCGGTATGGCAAGACCCCGTGGTGGTAGTGGTGGACTTGTGGAAGCTTTGGTGAAACTGGTAAAAAGTAAAGGTGGTACGATTCTCACCGACCAAAAGGTAGAAAAAGTCTTGGTAGATAATGGTAAAGCTGTGGGTGTGCGGGTTGCTGGTGGTAAAGAATATCGTGCCAACAAAGGTGTAATTTCAAGTATTGATGCCAAGCGCTTATTCTTGCAACTAATGGATAGTAGCGATGTTGATAATAGCGATGCCAACTTGCGCGAAAGATTAGATCGCCGTATCATCAACAACAATGAAACCATCCTCAAAATTGATTGTGCTTTATCTGAACCGTTGCGCTTTGTCCACCACAATCACCAAGATAGCTATTTGATGGGTTCTATTCTGATTGCTGATTCTGTCAATCATGTAGAACAAGCTCATAGTCTGATTACTCTGGGCAAAATTCCTGATGAAAACCCATCAATGTATGTGGTTATGCCTACCGGACTTGACCCATCGATGGCACCGGAAGGTAAACACACATTATGGATAGAGTTTTTTGCCCCTTATCAAATTGCTGGTGCAGAGGGTACAGGTTTAAAAGGTACGGGTTGGACGGATGAACTGAAAAACAAAGTTGCAGACAAGGTGATTAATAAACTGGCGCAATATTCGCCTAATCTTCAACATTCAATCATCGCCCGTCATGTAGAAAGTCCGGCTGAGTTGGGAGAACGGTTAGGGACTTACAAAGGTAATTATTACCATATTGATATGACCTTAGAACAAATGCTTTGCTTCCGTCCGTTGCCGGAATTAGCTAATTACAAAACACCAATTGATAACTTGTATCTTACTGGTGCTGGAACTCATCCGGGTGGTTCAATTTCCGGTTTGCCGGGACGTAACTGTGCGCGTGTGTTTTTGCATAATGAGCAACCCATCGCCCAGAAAATCAAGGAAGCAGGAGGTTCAATTAAATCTGCGTTTGCATCTGTCTTAAGGAGTGAATCAGATTAAGAGGCTGTTTGTAAAAAAAGTAAATAGCATCAGGATATTGCTTCATTTGAAAGTTGAGTTTGAAGTAGATAAACGGCGAGAAATGAGATTTTATAAAGCTTATTGAGCAACTTTCTGATGCTTTTTCGGTCAAAAGATCAAAAGTCTATAAAATGCTTACAGATACTTCCTGTGACGCTTTCAGATTCCCCAATAGATAGAGAACTACAACCGTAATAGTAACTAATATGTGAATGTATGAAAGTTATTAAGGAATATTTACAATGGCAACTGAAACTAACAAAACGATTGAATTATCTACTAAAGCTAAAGCCTATAACGGTGTCGATCGCAATGCTTGGATTCTTGGGTGGAATCCCCAGCAAGAAGTGTGGAATGGGCGTTTAGCGATGATTGGCTTTGTTTCTTACCTACTTTGGGATTTAGCTGGCTATAGCTTAGTACGTGACGTACTCCACTTGGTTCGCTAACTCTTCAGGGATGATTTATCCCCCCTTGGGGGAACAATTCAATAAATAACAATTTAGGAGCCTTGTAATAAACCTACTCGTAAATTCGAGTCTAACGCCGAGGTTATATATGGACGCACTTATTACGCGATCGGGGTATTGAATATTGGGGCGTTTATGATTCTCCACAGGCTTCAAATGGTGAGTAAATTAGCGCTTTGTTCAAACAAAAATGCTTTTCACAGGTGTTGCTATATCTGTGCATTGAATCCAGATTTTTTAACGAATTCTTATACGGTTATTGTGGGGCTTCTCTTAATAAAACTAGAAGAATTACTGAACCAAAACCTTCTTTCCTCAAGAGCTTTCCTGCTTATCCAAACCGTATTGCTTGAGGTGCTGATTTGTAATCAGTTCTGTGAAATTCGGGTTTAATTACATCTACTTATTTCTACCTTTTTTGCTAATCCTAAAGCTAGATGTAATTTTTAAGATTAGAGGCAAAAATGTAAGAAATAATCAAACAAGATAAGAACCATGAAAACTGACAACGTAACCAATCCTACCAATACCGAACGAACAACACTCGAAGGTGGAAGTAAAGAAGCTCTCAATAAAAAAACCTCTGTGCAATTTCTACTTAGCACAACACTGGGAGTTTTAACAATTATCCTAGCTGCGGCAAGTGCTTATTACGGGCTTATTCGGTTTTAAACCTATTTTTTAAGTAGAAAATTTTTGTTTTCTGATAAAATTGAAAAATTTCAGACATAACACGATCCTCAGCAAAATATATGGTAGTGCTTTTAGTTAATCAAAAGCCCTTATTTGGGTGAAAGCACTGCCATATTTTTCTAAGGCTTGAACTTTGCTTTTTTCAGAGGTTGTTTGAAAAGTGGTTGGCTGTATCTTTGCACTTATTGATCCCCCCTAACCCCCCTTAAAAAGGGGGGAACCGGAATTAAAGTCCCCCTTAAAAAGGGGGATTTAGGGGGATCTAAAAGTATTTGATACCAAGAAGAGGACTTTTCAAATATCCTCTTAGATGTTTTTTAGGTTATCTTCCGTTATTAATTATATTTAATCCTATTGAATTTTGTTTACACTGTCTGTTTTATATTAAATGTTATATTTTTTTAGAAAAATTGATTTCCTTCTTTAGAATGATTTATTGTTAAACACACTATTGTAAAGTAATATGACATGGATTAATTTTACTTTTAGTTTAACTACAAGTAAGCTTGTTATTGCAAGATAAATCATTCAAGCAAAAGCAATTTATTACAAGAGCTAGAAATAATTGATTTAAAATTCAAAGTTGTTTCATTATTTTCAATTCCAAGTTTTCTAAAGTAATGATAAGTATGGAAGAAGTTTATATTGTCTCAGCAATACGCACGTCACTTGGTAGATTTGGAGGTGTATTAGCAGATTTGTCTTCAATAGTTATTGACCGATGCGTTGAACCAGTTTATTGCTTGTCACTTGTGACTGGGGATTGGGAAACAGTTGTTTTAATCTCGAATCCCTATTTTTTTAAGGAGTAACACTTATGCAATTAAAGCCAATCAATCAGCAGGTTGTTTCCGTTGTTGGAGCCTCCAGTGGTATCGGACGGATTACAGCTCTTGAGTTTGCTAGACGCGGGGCAAAAGTGGTAGTCTCCGCTCGCGGTGAGTCAAAGCTAAAGTCTTTAGTAGAAGAGATTCGTAGTTTTGGCGGCGAGGCAACTTATTGCGTAGCTGATGTGGAAGTATTTGAGCAAGTTAAAGCGATCGCAGATAAAACTGTAGAAGTATACGGGCGACTAGATACATGGGTACATGTCCCCGCCGTCGGCATCTTTGCGACTTTCGACAATACAACACCAGAAGAGTTTAAGCATGTTATTGATGTCGATCTCATGGGACAGGTGTATGGTGCAATGGCGGCCCTACCCCATCTGAAGCGTGAGGGAAGGGGAGCATTGATCCATGTCTCTTCAATGGAAGGTAGGCGATCGCTCCCCTACCAAAGTGCTTACTCGTCAGCCAAGCATGGGGTCGAGGGCTTTATTGAAGCGATGCGCGTTGAGTTGCAACATGAAAAATGGCCTATCAGTGTCACAAGTGTGAAGCCAGGAGTGATCAACACCCCCTTCTGGAACAATGGCTTGACGAAGTTAGGCGTAAAGCCTTCTGGGATACCACCTTACTACGAACCTAAACTTGTAGCTGATGCTATCCTGTACGTAGCCGAACATCCAACTCGTGACTACTTAGTTGGGGATGTAGCTAAAATATTAGATTTAGTACAGCGCATCTCACCACCATTAGTAGATTCACTGTTACTGCTCGTCGGCTTCAAGTTACAGCATAGTTCCGAGCCGAAATCTGAAGATGCACCAAATAATTTTTATCAATCTGTTGCTGAAGACGACAGAGTTAAGGGTGATTATGGTCACTTAGTTATACCTAGTGTTTCTGACTGGCTAGAAAAAAATCCGTTTCTCCAGTGGGGTGCGATCGCTGCTACAGCAGCATTAGCTTTGCTAGCAGCTCAAGTCTTCAAAGAGCAAGGATAAAAGTCAAAGCCTTTTTAGAAAAAGCTTTTAGAGATCGTTTCGTTCCCAGTCGGAGACTGGAAATGCCTAATATGAGGCTCTGCCTCAAGACTTGCGGACTGGAGTTAAGATACCTTGTGAAAAGTTGGATATAAGGAGGGTGAGGGAGGATCAAGCTTTAGCAGAACGAAGTACACTGATAAAGTTTTGAGCATAATTCTGCGTTGAGAAATCGAGGGCGCGTTGTCTGGCAGCTACTCCGGCACTTTGGGCAAATTCTTGCTCGTCAAGATAACGGAGAATTGCGATCGCTAATTTCTCTGCATCACCGTAAGGTGTTAATAATCCATTCATGCCATCGGTAATAATCTCCGTCGGGCCGCCTGCATCACCAGCAATCACAGGTTTACCCAGCGCCATCGCCTCAATAATCACAATCCCAAACGGCTCTTTATCAGATGCATGAACAAATACATCCATCGCTTGCACCCACTCCGGGATATTACGCTGTAGCCCAGGCATAATTACTTGCTCTTTCAAGCCCAAAGCGGCAATTTCTGCTTTTAAGAAGTCCTCATAATCCGGTTCTAAATCGTGCTTACCGCCAACTACTACACAATGAGCATCAGGATACTTCTGTAAAATTTTTGGCATCGCTTGCACTAGTACGTGCATTCCCTTCCATCGTTGCAATCGTCCAACAATTCCAATCAATGGCCCGTGTAAAGGTAAGCCCAGTTTTCGCCGTGCTTCTTGTGGAGACGGCAAAGCATTAGGCTCAAATCGGTCTAATGCGACACCAGGATAAACCAAAGGTGTTGGTCTGTGGGGCCAAATCTCTGCCTGTGCTTGCTTGCCATCTTGGGAAAGAGTGATAATAGCACGGGCTGGGATTAAAGTAGCGATTCGTACTAACCAAGTTTTATCACTAGGTACTTCTAGCTGATACCACACAGCAGGTAAGCCCGCCAGCATCGCTGCCAAACCTCCAGATATATGTGTGATCCACATCCAATTGACAATTATATCTGCACGTTCGCGGCGGGCGATCGCAGCTATCCGAAAAACGGCAGCAATAAAACGGTGGATTTGGCGTAAACGTCCACTTTCCACAACTCGCGCATCAATGCCAAGGGACTTTACTTGTTCTACCATCGGGCCGTCTTCTAAAAATATCACCAGCCACTCGACACCAGCGTTACGTCCCTGTTGCACCAAATCCCAAAGCATCATTTCACCGCCACCTCGTTGCTCGGCCAGTGGCATTACAATAATTGCTTTCATAATATATCAGTCCTATTTAAGTTGTAAGATTTTGTTTTTTAACTAACGACAAAAAATAATTTGCATCCAGTCAAATATTTCCGTATTTATTCATAATTTTTTTGATGTTGATAGTATTTATGTCCTGCCATAGCCATAGCTAAAAATCCCCAAAGAATCATCCCTGCCACACTTAACATGCCGCTACCGATAATTAGCTGTGTAGAAGAACTGATACCAATAGCGCGGGCAGCACTGATAAAACTATCGAAACGACCTTCACCATAACTGCTAACACTGATAATTAAAAAAATTAATCCACCCATATAAAAGATGGCTCCAAACCAACCAAGGGTGAAAAACATATCTAAAATGCCACTATCAATTACCACTACTTCGATTTGACCAGTTTTTTCATTAACTTTCCAAATATTTCCTAACCCGTTACCTAGACCATTAGAAAGGGCTAAACCAAGGTTTTTATCGTAACTTCCCGATCTATCTTTAAAACTGTTATCTTCTTCAAGATTAGAAAAGGTTTGTAAACGAGCTGCTACAACCCCAGCAATTGGCTGGATGGTTGTCAATGGCACAACACAAATTGCCATCACTACAATTATGATCATTAAGCGCATTTGAATCCGGGTTTTAACTGAACCCACGATCATAATTATCCCTAATAACCAGCCTCCCCAATTAGTACGTGCTTGTGTCAATAGAAAGGACAAGTAACCAACAACTGAAGCAGGAAAAATTAAGCTTCCTGAACTGGTAAATAACAACAGCAACCCAGCTTGCATGACGGAACCAAAGGGGCCGACTGAGTGCAATGTACTCCAGACGCGCATCCCGAAAGGTACAGGATTTCCAGAACTCATGAATAGTTTTGATTGGATGAGCCAGTACCTATCCCACTCAGGAGCCACAACGAATTGATATACGCCATAAGCTCCTAAAATCAACACACACCAGAGAAATGTTCGCTGAAAGTTCTGGCGATAGCTGGGATAATCTCGCCAGTTGATAAATAAGTGAAAAGCGAAAATAATCGGACTGAGCCAATCCATCAGCCCGCGTGCTACAGGGATCGGTGGGTTATAAATCAGACCGATTAGAAAGCCATAGAAGACTCCGATAAAAGCCAAAACAAACGGCAAGCCCCCTTGACGTGAGGCGCGGGGGAAGTGTCGTAAGAATGTTGCGATAGTGACAAACACCACTAAATATGGTGCTATGAGCATCTGACGGGTAGCGTCCCAGCCCACCCGATAGTCAACCAAGCGGGTAGCTAAGGGCGTGAGAAACCAGATCCACCAGGTAAAGCTGATGTAGAGAATAGGATGCCGTAAGTATAAAAATATGGCTACTAGTAAAGCTGTCACCGGATAAATTAGGCGCAATGCAGCAGTAGCACCAGCAAAATAGCAAGCTACAGTCAGTAATATAAAGCCTGCGATCGCCATCCAACCCTGTTGCGATCGCTCTTCGGGAGAATAGCTTTCTTGTAAAAAACTATTGAAAAGTATCTGCTTAGAATTCATTCAATTTTAGATTTTGGATTTACCAATGCTAACTAGTACAATGTCTAAGCTAATTTTTAAGGTTTGTAGTAAGCACTTTTTTACCCATAACTTTTAGCTTTACAGAGTACTAGAGCTAAGAAGAAATTAAATTCATTACGAATTACGAATTACGAATTACGAATTGTTTATATCCTTGCCAACGCCCCCGCCAGGATGCAAGCAATTTTTTCCCTGCCAACTGCCCTTGGCTAGGTAAAAATCTCAGCCATTGGACGAAACCCAAGCTATCGCATGTACCCACGAATACTGCCCAGAATAAAAATATAATCCGGCGGATAAATGGTAGATGCTCTAGTAAAACTAAGGTTTCATTATGGACTAAATTAATAAAGGCAATTTCATTAAAATTATTTCGCTGATCTTCATCAAAACGTTTTGCTGGATAGTGATCTACAGCAACATTAGGATCGTAAATTATCTTCCAACCAGCCCGTTTTAATGTCAGAGTGAATGCCATTTCAAAATGTACCTGCGCTCCTGTACCACGCATCCGCTCGTCAAAGCGCATTTGTCCGATTGCCTCTTTACGAAAACTCATGTTTACGCCCTTGAGAATATCGACTTCACGCGGTTCTCCCACTCCCAGGTGATGGTTGCCAATCACTCGCCCAAACCATTGCAACTGTCCCACTACTGGGCGGGATTCGTTTTCTAATTTGCTGCCGTGGTATATCCAATCACGCCCGCCAAGTCCGCCGAGGCGACTATCACAGGTAAAGTAAGCGGCGATGCGCTCTAACCAATCTGGGTGAGGTGCAGCATCATCATCAGTAATGGAAACAATATCGCCCTCCACTACTGCTAGTCCGGCGTTGAGGGCCGCTACTACCCCCGGTTGTGTCACTTTTACAGTATGCAGTGGCAGATTGGGCGCGTTTAATTGCGCTAGAAATTGCCAAGTTTCTGCATCCGTATCGCGGACAACCACTATCACTTGCTCGACGGGTTTAGTTTGCTCCTGTAGCGCCAAAAGGCAGCGTGATAGGTCTTGTGGACGGCGATAAGTCGGTATCAGAACGGTGTTCCGCATTCTTGCTTAACTCCTCAAATAGATCCACATAAGTTTGTGCCATAGTAGTCCAGCTATGTTGTTCTGCCACAGAACGAGCAGCTTTGCCCATTTGCTGCATCAACGGGATATCGCTCACCAAGGACATTAGCGCTACAGCCAAAGCATCAATATCATCTGAGTCGGATAAGACGATGCCACATTCTGGTGTCACCAACTCACCGCCCCCGGTGGCTGTGGCAGTAATTACTGGTAGTCCTGAAGAAAGTGCTTCTAACAATACGAGGCTGCAAGCTTCGTATCGGGAAGGAAAAACAAATAAATCTACTGCTTGCATAATTTGGGGGATATCACGGCGAAATCCCACAAAATGCACGCGATCGCTTAACCCTAAAGATGCTGCTAATTCTGGGAAAGGGCTACCTTGAGTGTGTCCCACCACCACCAAATGTAAATCGGGAACTTTCGCCAAGGCGTGCAGCACTGTATCTAAGTTCTTTCTGGGTGTGCGGATATCTCCAGCGAACAGTGCTAGGGTGACATTCTCCGGTAAACCTAATTTTTGGCGATTGCTTTCACCAGGGGCAAACTCTTCTAAATCAACGCCATTGATAATTACGCGAATGCGAGAACGCGGCACACCAATGTTAACTAATTCCTGCGCTACCTTTTCGGATACAGCTACGACAACCTGCGCTTTTTGGAAAGCCTGCTTTTCCCAACGGGCATTAAAAGCCGTAAATAGCCATTGATAGAAACCATACAAATCTCGGCGATTGCGAGAAATATGAACAGGCGATCGCAACCATGAACTGTGGACAAAATGTACAGCATTTACATCAGCCGCAGTCAGATTAATTGCTCCATTGACTTTAACTAAATCAATCTTAGAGCGATGTTGACGTAACCAATCTGCGCTTTTTTGGGCAAATATAAAATTCCGCACAAATTCTGTCGGATAGCCTTTGACTGGAATTGAAATCCAATTAACTTGGCTATTTTGTTCTAGTTCTGGTGCGACTTCACTAGCCAATAATGTCAATTCATGACCACGACGAATTGCTTCTTGAGCAACTTCGTAATTTACCCGTCCCTGACCATCACCTTTTTTTATTTTATGAGTAATAATACAAAGTTTCATACACTACCTTGCTTGGTAAAATAAGCTTAAACAAAGACGCAAAGTAAAACTCTTACTTTTATTAACTCTGTGCCCTCTGCGTCTCTGCGGTTCGTTAAAAAAATCTACAATTCAGACATTATTCCTTCTATCATTTAGAAATATCTATTAATTTTCCTGCGAAAAAACGGGGAGTAAAACTGAGGCTTAATGCCGCTATAGTTCGCACATCAAATTTTTGTTTATTCAACGCCTGCCAAAAATAAGGACGTGCTGCGGCTATCTGTTCACTTCGTAGCAAACCAATTCCCAAAGTAGTATTAGCTTCTAACCATTTCTGTTGAAAGTAAGTTCGAAATTCCTGTAAACGAGCGTCTTCCATAAAGACTTGATAACAAAACATTTCGCTTTTAGCTTTGCGGATTTTTGCCTGCATATCTCGACTACCACTGAGCATAGTATCAGTTTGCTCATGGGCACGATATCGCGTCAATCTTTCCGGATAATAGTAAGCACCGTAACCAGATATGCAACAGAGATAAGTTAAATATAAATCCCACATTCCGCCAACTTCTGAGGGCATACTATCCCAATCGATAATATTATTACGAATCACACAAGATGCAGCAGTGGGTATGCTTTTATCTACCAATCCAATTTTGTAAAAAGGTTGATGAATTCCTTTTGTTAGTTTGTCTCGCTTATAACCGCGTGTATTTTCTTCCGTTCCAGCATTATTGATTATGCTATCTGCATCTATAATATATTGGTCGCAAAAAGCGAGAATTAACTCAGAATTTGCTTCTAGAGGTGGTACTAGCTTGGCTAAAAAATCTTCATTCCAGATATCATCATCATGAAGACTAGCGACATATTTACCTCGCGCCATCTTGAAGCCATGCTGCTGATTAGCAATCATCCCCACATTTTGCTGATGTCGCCAAAATCTAATGCGTGAATCATCAAAAGATGCCACAAGTGCTTGAGGATTTTCTAGACTACAATTATCAGAAACAATAATTTCGATATTTTGATAAGTTTGTTTTATAGCGCTAGCGATCGCTTGCTTAAGATACTCTGGTCTATTATAGGTGGGGATAATAACACTAACTAAAGGCTGTTGGTATTCTTGAAACAATGACATCGTTTTTTCCTTTATATTTCGTAGTTAAAATATGGACAATTTTCTATACAAAACTAAGCTTATTTCACTTGAGAAATACTATATACTTTTTTCGCTCTAGAAGGAAATTCAGCTATTGTTTTTGCATAAATTTCTCGGAGATTATTTACATGAGCATTCATGGTAAATTCTTTCATTAATAAAGCATGACCTTGTTCGCCCATGTTTCGGCTTTTTTCATAATCTCCATATAAATTATGAATAGCATCAGCCAGCTTTTTGATATCATTACCTGGAACAAGAATACCTGTTTCTCCATCTCGCAAATGTTCGGGAATACCTCCGACTGCACTACCAATTACAGGTCGATAACGAGAGTATGCTTCTAGAGTTACAAGACCAGCAGGTTCAGGCCAAACGCTAGGGAAAATGACTGCAAAACACTGTTCGTAAAGGTTATTTAACGTGTTGCGATCGCACCAACCATGCCAAGTAATCCGGTTACTTAATCCGAGTGTATTTGCTAACCTTTCTAAGCGTGGTCGTTCCCAGCCTTCACCTGCAATATCAAGTTGAATTTGCGGATTTGTATGTATTAATGTTTTAAGCAGCCATTCCAAACCTTTGTCAGAAACAATGCGTCCAACAAACAAAATTCTATGATTTTTATGGATTTCTAAACTCAGGGGTGCTGTTGTTATTTTTGGTATAGAGATCCCACAGTGTAGGGTGACAATTTGCTCTGGGGGTACACCGTTTTTAATCAACTCTTGACGCACATATTCGCTATTAGCAACAAAAGTAATTTTTACCTTTTTTAAAGCATCTAATAACTGATGAGTATTTTGAAGTTCTTTAAGAGTTCTTAACGGTCTACGGCTACCACATTTATCTGCTAATTTACCCCAGGTACAACCTAAGTAAGAGAAGTTGCGATCGCAGATTGTTCGTTGTCCTCCTAAATACTTTGTGCCACTAGGGCAGTACAATGAGTGATTATGAACGCTGAAAACCGTGGGACACTCGCCTGTAAGCTGCAAGAGTAAATCTGGGCTGTGGAGGTGCAGCAACTTAAACTGGCTTTGGTCAACATTCTTAAGCGATTTTATCACGCGATCGCTAACTTCAGGTGGTCGATGTTCAAACAAAGAAGCTAAATAAGTTTCAACACCTCCGCCCTCACCTACATCAAAATTGGAGCATTGATAAATCAGGTCTTCTTCAAAAATATCCCTGTGCAATAGTTCATTATTTCGCTTGGTATCATTGATTGAGTTAAGCATTAACCACCATTTTTTTACGTTATTACTAATTGCATCCTTCATCTAAATAGAGGCTTAATTCCATTAACTTATATGCCAATGTTAAACCAGAATTTGTGTCTTACATCATTCACGTAATGCCTGAGAGCAATTTTTTTACTTGCAGATTTGTCTGAATAAATGAACTGATCTTCTACATTAAGAACATATTTATTTGAGCATATAGGCTTACCATGATTGTGATGCATTGTCAAATGAACAATTGTTTGCTCAGTAAAATAAGTAGGAGCTTCTTGAAGATTTGCTAAACGTTCGATAGCAAAACTCCAGTCAAATTCATGCCGAAAGAATATAAATCCACCATTTACTGGATTTGACTTTTCAGAATCATCATAAATAATTCGCTCATCTAGCGATATAGAACAATCAGGTAGATAAAGAGAATATTTATCGTCCGATTTACTCAAATCAATTAAGTCAATAGCGCCGGCGAAAAATAAAATATCTGAATCAGTGTAAATCGTCGCTCCATTAACCGGAATTGACATTAATGCCGACAACTTTTTGCCAAGTGGATGCAGTTGGGCATAATCATGAACACATTGAGGTAAATCCGTTCTCTGGAAGTTTTGTAAAGGTATTACCTTAATGCAGGGATGGACGCGGCACAGTAAATTACAACTAGATTCAGTGTAACTCCCATCAGAAACTACAGTGAATGTATCTGGAATACCGACATGACGAATGAATGAGCGAATACTTGCTACTTGTTCTGGTAAATCACGTTCACATGAGAAGGTATAGACACTTACCGGAACTTTTCGAGTTTGCTTTATCGGAATGCTGACAATCTGAGAAAGGGCTACTTTATATAGAGAGCGATTAAGTTTACCCTGAATTTTCGCAGTGTGGTAGCCTAGATTTACCATTTATTTTTCCTGGTTAAAATTATAAATAATTGGCTAGGAGAATGAACTCGTAATTTGCTTGTGAATTACAAATTACGAATTACGTAGCTTGCTTCTCGCCAGAGGCGAGTATTATGAATTACGAATTATAGTATTGCATTTGGTGATATTCCCAAAGCTTGCCTTGGCGTCCGAGTAATTCTTGGTATTTCCCCTGTTCTACTATTCGCCCTGCTTCCAAAACTACGACTTTATCGGCTTTAGCAATAGTAGAAAGACGGTGAGCGATCGCAATTACTGTTCTACCAACAGATAGCTTTTCTAATGAATCTTGAATTAATCGCTCTGATACAGAATCTAAGGCACTAGTTGCTTCATCCAAAATCAAAATTTCTGGGTTCCTTAGTAGCGCCCGCGCAATAGCAATTCGCTGTCTTTGTCCTCCAGATAATCTAACACCCCGATCTCCCAATTGGGTATTAAAACCTTCAGGCATTTCTAAAATAAATTCCAGCGCATTGGCTAGTTTAGCAGCTTCTTGAATTTGCTCATTAGTAGCTTGTGGAGTACCATAAGCAATATTTTGCCAAACATCAGCATTAAAGATAAAAGTATCCTGACTGACTACAGCTATTTGACGACGTAGAGAGTTAATTTCAAACAACCGAATATCAATTTCATCGATATAAATGTTTCCCTCTGTAGCATTGTAAAATCGGGGAATTAAATCAGCAAGAGTTGTTTTACCAGCGCCAGAAGCTCCGACTAATGCAGTCATTTTACCCTTTTCAATGGTTAGGGTAACATTATGCAACACTATATTTTTTTCATCGTAGCCAAAATCTACAGATACTAAATTTATTGCCCTTTCTAAAGCCTTAAACTTAAGCTTCCCATTCTGAAAATAATTTTTATCATCACTTTTGAGCAAGTTTTTAATGTTGTCTGCCGAACCATGTAGAGTATTGAGAAATGCTCTCGTGCCATTAATATCTTGAACAAACGGGATGAAGCGAAATAGCACAAAGAAAAATGTTAGCAAAGAAGCAACTTGTAGCGTTCCATTACTAACCAGACTAGTGAATGCTAAAATAATCATTCCGACCAATACCGTAGTAGCCACCCCTTCGGCAATTGGTTTGACAAGTGTCCAAGTGAATACAACTTTAGTTGTAGTACTTACTACCTTATCGCTAGCTTTGTAATAACGCTGGCGCTCAAATTCTTGAGTACCACAGGAATGAACTGTGCGAATGCCATTAATAAATTCTATGGCTGTTGATGTAAAATTAGCATTAGCAGTTGTCATGCCAAAACTTGATTCTCTGACTCTGGCATTCAGATTAGATAAACCTACACCTAAAAGTGTAAATAGTAATGCTGAAATTACAGTTAGTTGCCATGATATCAAAAACATTGATATTAAGTAGACAAGAGTTGTGATTCCCCTAGTTATTAAAAAGGCTGCGCCACTGAAACCCTGTCTTATTCTTTCAATTTCTGTGGTTATTGTGTTAATTAGTTCACCAGAACGAGTTTTGGCAAAGTAACTTAACGATAAGGATTGTAACTGTTCAAAAATTTGTTTGCGTAAGCGATCGCCAAAATGCAGTTGAGATAATTCAGTATAGACTTGTCCAAAATAATTGAAGGCGACACGTAACCAAGTACTCAATAAAATCAGCGAAGATACTCGGTACAGGCGATTAATTGCCGATGTATTCGCCCCCAATACTAAATTATCAAACCATTCTATTCCTGTTTGGACAGGTTTAGCGTCGGGACTAGTTAAGCTTTGCAAAAACGTAAGTAAAAAACCAATACTTACACCTTCAAAAGTTGCCGCCAGAACCGAGAAGATCAGAGCTAAAATTACAATCTTGCGAAAGTGTTTAAATTCTCGCAATAGCAAATAGTTATCCTGCCAGAAGCTAGAAGCTTTAAGCAGACTACGGAATTTTTCAGGAAGTTGGAAATGCATCAATTTTATAATAATAGTTTGGCAAGGTAGATAGACCGTTATAGATGCTATGTAATCAATTTTTGCTTTAGCCTCAGTGCGGTAGATGAAACCATCAATTACCGCACAGATAAATTACAGTGTTTGGCTATCTAGATGTAACAGGTGAGACTGTGCTTCTACTTCCCAGGAAGCTTTAATTTCTGGTAATTTATTTAGCTGTACTGCATCTTCTAAAGTCCAACAACGAGATCCGGTTAAACTCATGTCACCCCGCAGCACGTTAAATAACTGGGGGAGGTTGTCGAGACTGGATTTACCTATCCAACGCCCTAATGGTGTGGTATTTTGCGTGCGAAACCTCATTGCCCGAAACAGTTTACCCCGTTCTCCAACACGCCACTCACGGCAAAAAAGTGACCCTGGCGAGTAAACCTGCATTAACACAATCAATCCCAACATGACTGGACTTACTAATAGCAGCAACACCAAAGCAGCAATCCAATCAATTAGTCGCCAGAAGGGTTGCTTAGACAGTTTATTGCTAGCGGATATGCTTAGGAATATCGGTTTTTGAGCTTCTTCACATGCATCTGCCCAAAATCTCAGCAAAGCCTCACCCAGTTTGGGATCTATGCTTACCAAACTTACCGGAGAATGTTGTAAGCATTCTACTAGCGATCGCTTACTATTTAATGAAGGCAAATATGGTTGTTTAACTTGTCCAAGCGGCTTCACCAAAAGCTTACCCCGTCGCCACTGGAGTGTGCAGTACCCACGATTATCTTGGTGTTCCTGGGTTACATCATATAAATTCTCTAGAGTTGGAATTATTGAAGTTGTCATAATGTCTTTGGGTTATACAGGAGTGAATTGCTGAGGCGTTATCAAAGGCTATCAATGCCAAAGACCCAAATCCGAATTGTTGTTACTCCAAAAAGTTGGAGATAATTGAGGGCAAAATATTTATTGCTATTTGCCACTCAGCCAAGCACACATTGTGCAGAATTCTGCTGGTGTAGAGGTGAACAAATTAACGTTACTATCAATATTCATGAGCAATCAGTATTTTCCGGTAACTACTGACAGTAGAAAAGTGTAGAGGTAAATTACCCATGAATTTATATCGACGTTTAATTGCACTGAGGTGCTGATTGTATCGATAAATTTAACAAAACCAGTCCCCTGTTGTCTTCTAGCCTTTATGAAGCTGCTTTAATCTCTAGAATATAAGAGTATGTAGAAATAGCGATCGCTCAAATAAATTCTTTATTTACTCTTTAAAGAGCCAGTGATTTCTCTGATAACCCATAAAGATAGCATAAATATACTGAAATTTTCCTGATAGCAATAAAATTAAATTTTGTTCATAAAAATGTAGGGGCAATTCATGAATTACCCCTACCAGAAAATCAGAGTTTACCCAATACGGTTCGGATAAGGTTTTTTAATGACACGCCCTAGATCGCAAAGACGCGATAAATCGCAATCCTTTGTAGAGACGGCGATTTATCGCGTCTCTTGCCTTAACCGAACCGTATTGAGAGTTTACCTCATTCCCAGTTGGAGACTGGGAATGCCTATGAGAGGGCTGCCGCCTCCCCTACTCGCGGCAGAGCCGCTTTTAATGCATTTCCAGCCAGAGGCTAGAAACGAGAAAGATCCCCGACTTCTCTAAGAAGTCGGGGATCTTTCGTCGCCGTACTAGCTATTTTTCTACAGCTTGCCGCAGAGCTAATTGCTGTTGTTTGATATAAGGTACGTAATTACTACTAGAGTTTGATACCCCATTAGCTACAACCCCAATCAGATTTAACTTACTCAGCATGGCTGTAGCTTGATTAAGCTGACTTCGCGTCACAATCCCAATGCTTGCCACCATAACTACGCTACGACAAGATGATGCGGTAAGCATGGCATCCACCAAACCGAGAACTGGGGGAGCATCTATGAGTACCAAATCATAGTTTTCCTCAAATGCTGCCATTAATTCTATCATCCGAGGGGAACTCAACAGATTAGCTGGATCAGCAGGTCTGGGGCCAGCAGTCAAAATATCGATGTAGGCGGAACCTGAGTATTGAAGACTAATCTGGTTGGGTAGAGTTGCATCACTAGCCAGTAGAGTTGAAAGCCCCTGTTCATTAGGAAGATTCAGTTGTTCGTGCAGACTGGGATCGCGTAAATTGGCATCAATCAGCAGTACCCTTTTGTGTAAACGGGCAGCACTCATCGCCAAACCCAACGCCAAAGCTGACTTACCCTCATCGGGTAAAGCTGAGGTAATCATCAAAGATTTTAGGTTAGCAACAGTATTTAAAAGTTCAATGTTTTTGTAAATTAGATCCAGCGATTCCCAACGCGGTGGAGATTGCAATACCTGAATTGTCCAAGGGGCGAGAACTTCTGGCTTACCAAAGGGCAACTTTATCATTGATTCTCTGGGTTTAGCTGGCGGTAATTTGGGAGTTGTTCCCAACAACGGCATGGCCATTTGCTTCTCTAATTCAGCAGTGGTATGAACTGCATCATCAGCCGATTCTCGAATAAAGGCGGCAATGCCTCCTAACATAAACCCAACCACAGCACCTAACAGCAAGTTCTGTTGAAGATTGGGGCCTAATTGTCCGCCTTTTTGAGGTTCTTCCACAACTTCCCAGTTAAATCCACCTTTGGAAAGTTCTTGCCGCAATTGCTGTTCTGCTCTTAAAAGCTGCTCTAACCTTTCACGGCTAAATTGCAACTGCGGTAACATCCGATTGTAATAAGCCAAAAGAGGTGGGAAGCGTTTGATTTCAAAACGTAGCTCGTTTTCTTTCTGGGCCAAAGTTTGATCCCGAGCAGTTAAAGCAACTATAGTTGTCTGCGTTTCTACTAACTGACCAGCAAGGCTGAGATCAATTTGGCCGAGCTGTCCTTTTTCGAGAAGAGAATCTCCATTCGTGAATGCGCCAGCAGACTTTTCGCCTAAAGTTCTTCCTACCTCTTGTTGCAATAATTCCTTCTGGCTTTGAAGCTGTTCTTTGAGCTTTTGCACACTCGGAGTTTCATCTGTAAAGCGTAAGCGTTCTTGTGCTAGTGCCAGTTCGCTTTTTTGGATTTCGTTCAGTAAGCCTTGATAGCGAGTAGATTGACTCAGACGAGAAGCAACTAGAGCATTTTGAGGAGAACGGTTAAGTTGTTCTTCTAAAGATTTTTGGCGTGCTAATGCTTCGCCATACTGGGCACGAGTTGTCTGTCTTTCTTGGGCAATATTATTCAAAGCTGTCTCAATCGCTTTGGCCTGTGACTCTGGATCAATTAAGTTCTGATTTCTGCGGAACCTTTGTAAATTTGTCTCAGCCGCGTTTACTTCTTCACTGGCTTTACTTAACTGTTCCCTGATAATTTGCAGACCTTTTTGTAACCGCAAATTCTGTTGTTGCTTGTTATATTCCACATAAACTTGTCGAATTGCATCCAGAACTTTTTGTGTCTTTTCTGGATCTCCAGCAGTGTATTCAACTTGAAATATTTTAGTAGCGACATTATCTTCTTTGCTCCTTAATTGAGTTAAGACCAAAGAAGTTTTAATTTCACCTGCACTTATATCTGGATAATCAGACTGAAGTTTATCAACTGCTTTTTGGATAAGTCCCGAACTCTGCATCAAGTTAAGCTGAGTCGCAGTATCTATCACAATATCAGAGTCAGTAAACTGGTTGTCTATCCCCGCACCTTCTTTTTTACCTTGATAGTTAGGTTCTACTAGCAGTTGCATAGAACTTTTATAAGTTGGCTTGGTTTTAAAAGTTACCATGCCTGCAATAGCAATAGAAGTAATTAATACTGCTAGAAACCAAGGAAATCTTCGCACAAATACGGCAAACAATTGTCCGTAGCTTGGTTCAGTTTCCGAAGCTGGAGCTATATGAGGATTTAGACTAGTTTGAACCACTTTTATTATCCTTGTCTTCAAGACTTACGCTAAGAGATTCTCTGAAAAATACCTATTTGTTTTACGAACCGCCTTTCCTTTGGAACGCTACGCGAACGCGTTAGCGTCTCGTTAAAGAAGGACGCCAAGGAGAAGAGAGGAAAATAAATAGGTAATCTTTTAGGGGGGAAGAGATTAGGGAATCAAATGAATAATTGATGCACACCACAAGATTGATTAATAATTTGCTCAACTTTACTAAAGAAGGCATTTTCTGAAAAGTTTGCGACTGCATGATTACGGATGCGATCGTAATCCCAAGAAATGCCATTGGCTTCTAGTAATGCAATTTGTAGAGATTCGGGTGTTTGCCTTTTGAAAAAGACTCCGGTTTCACCTGGTATTTGAGTATCTAATACTCCACCTGCTCCATAAGCAATGACTGGTGTGCCGCTAGCATTAGCCTCAACTGGAACTAATCCGTAATCTTCTAAGGCTGCGACAATAATAGACTTGGCTTTGGAAAACAAGTCTTTGCGGGTTCTATCACTTACGTGTCCCAAGAACTCAATATTTTTTAATGCTTTGGATTTTAACCGTGCTTGTTCTGGCCCATCACCTGATATTAATAACCGCCATCCCAGCCAATTAAAAGCTTCAACTATTATATCAAGGCGCTTATAGCTGATCATCCGGGCTGAGGCCAGATAATATTCTTCTTTTATATCGGAAAAAAGAAATTTACTAGTATCAATTGGATAGTTTACCATCATTGCCTTTTTGCCATAAATATTTTCAATACGGCGGGCAACGACACTAGAATTTGCAATGTAAAGGTCAGGTTCCTGTGCATATTTCAGGTCTACCTTTCTCATTACTTGAAATATTTGTTCGATTAAAGGAGCAAAATATCTATAGTCTCCGTACTCTCTTAAATAGGTTGCTGTATCCCATAAGAAACGGGTGACGTTATGGCAAAAGCAAATGTGACGAGCATTGGGATTTTTTCGCACTGCTTTGGCGAAGCTGGTGCTACTGCTAATAATTAAATCGTAGTCTTGCAGATCCAAGGCACGAAAGGCAGGAAAATATAGAGGAGCCATTGACCTAAAATATTTTACTGCACCAGGAATCTTTTGTAAAAAAGTTGTGTTGACTATGCGATCGCCTAGATCAATAGTTTTTTCTGGATCGTACAGAGATGTGAAAATATCTGCTTCGGGATAGCGCTTACAAAGCAGTTCAAACACACGCTCTGCCCCACCTCGCTGCGTTAAATAATCGTGGACTAGAGCAATTTTCATGAATTTGACCTAAAGTTTCGATCGGGTTTGTTTCAACGCTCCCCAGCAAGTTCTTATCAACAACTTTAGTGCCCCGCAGTATAACTCCTATCCTCTTCACGAAATTCTTGCGACAAATATATAGGGGAGTACAACTAGCTGTACGCCCCTACAGCCAATTCATTTGTAGCTATTACCCAACTGCTACTAAGATTTTTTCTGAGGCGAAATAAGTGTTTTGCTCAGTTCTTAGTTGGTCGCAGAGTCTGCCTTCTGGTAATTCTACATCCTCATAAGTGAGGACTTGATCTTTAGAAATATCTCGTTTGAGGCGACACCCTTCGGCTAAACCAATTGGTAGGAGATTTTGCTGTTGGGCGATGGGGGAATTTTCACATTGTCCGTAGGTCATGTAGTAACCGATGCCATCTAGGGTTTCTCCTGCTTTCAGGTCGATTTTGGCAGTGGTGACAACATCTACTAGTGGCCCTGCTAATGGAGACATAACCGCATCACCGAATAGGACAGCACGCGCTACGGACAAAGGAACTTCAAAATGACAGAGGTGATAAGGAGTATAGAAGCTGTAAAGTGGGCCTTCGCCTAATTTGTATAAGTTGAGATAGTGCTGTTGCTTGGGGTCGTCGTGAGTGGCAAATACATATACGCCTGGTCCAGGTTTTGCTCCAACTACATAATCGACAATGCCGCCCAGTTCTTTGAGTTGTTCAACATCATATAAATGGGTCATTTCCTCGACATAACCGTTGAAGTCATATCCTAGCATTCCCCGTTTGGCGACTTTCATACCCGTGGCGTTGGCAACGATCGCTTGCTCAAAGGAAATTTTGGTTCCGTCTGCAAAGCTAGCCACCATGTGGGGCTTTTGACCCCAACGTTTAGCAAATCCTTCCTGGGTGGTGGGATTGCGATAAGGGTCTTGGAGTCCTTTAATGTTACCGCACAATAAGGGAGTTAGACCAATGCTTTTGACAAAGCGGTAGAGGTTCATTTGCACCCCTGGCTGATCGCCATCACAAGCGCTGAGAATCACACCTGCTTTGTCAGCATAGACTTTGAGGATGGGGCCAATGGTGCCGTCGAGTTCGGCATTCATCATGATCACATGCTTGCAATGAGCGATCGCTTCCATAACGATGTGAGCGCCAAATTCCACTGCACCTGTGACTTCGATTAATGCATCGATGCCCTCGGCCCGACACAGTAACTTAGCGTCTTCTGTGACTGCATATTTACCGTTTGCGATCGCATCTTCTAATTCGCTGACAGTTGCAACAACTTGAATATCCTCAATTCCTGCTTCCGAATAAGCTTGTTTAGCTGCATCAATCTGGCGATTGGAGATAGCAACTAACTCCATTCCTGGCACTGAATTGACAATTTGGTTGGCAATTCCTCGACCCATAAAACCAGCACCAATCATTCCCAC
>NZ_JBALBZ010000141.1:0-109450 GCF_036919495.1 Nostoc sp. | reverse complement strand
GCCGTCTATCTCCAGGATATGAAACTCAGCCCGATTTGGACACAACCCCAAAATATCAACCGTCCACTATTTTTGGTAAAAACTACTATAATTGAATCCACAGGACATACATTTGCAACATAAAGCACCCCTAAACTGTGTTTACCACTGCACTAGCTCAACGAGAAAACACCCAACTGGGTGAACTACCACTAGATTTGTTTGCCGCGATTCAGAGTCTCAAAAAAGAACTCAACGCCGTTATCCTGGCACATTATTATCAAGAGCCAGATATTCAGGATATTGCCGACTTTATTGGGGATTCATTA
Source organism: Nostoc sp. (assembly GCF_036919495.1). Classification (GTDB taxonomy): domain Bacteria; phylum Cyanobacteriota; class Cyanobacteriia; order Cyanobacteriales; family Nostocaceae; genus Nostoc. The sequence continues at coordinate 109,142 of NZ_JBALBZ010000141.1, read as the reverse complement.
CAACTGGCAAGAGCCGCCGAAAAAACCAATGCGGATGCGATCGTCTTTGCTGGCGTTCACTTCATGGCAGAAACAGCAAAGATACTTAATCCCGATAAATTAGTACTTTTACCAGATTTGAATGCTGGTTGTTCTTTAGCAGATAGTTGTCCAGCAGACGAATTCGCAGCTTTTAAAGCAGCACATCCAGATCATTTGGTGGTGTCTTATATCAACTGTTCTGCTGATATCAAGGCGATGAGCGATATTATTTGTACTAGCTCTAACGCTGTGAAAATTGTGCAGCAGATACCGAAGGAACAGCCGATTATTTTTGCTCCAGATCGGAATTTAGGGCGGTACGTCATGGAACAGACGGGACGAGATTTGGTGCTATGGCAAGGTAGCTGTGTTGTCCATGAAACCTTTTCGGAAAAGAAAATTGTCCAGTTAAAAATTGCTCACCCAGAAGCAGAGGCGATCGCACATCCAGAATGCGAAAGTAGTGTATTGCGCCACGCCAGTTTTATTGGCTCTACAGCCGCTTTACTCAAGTATTGTCAAAGCAGCCCCACCAAGGAATTTATCGTTGCGACAGAGCCGGGAATCATTCATCAAATGCAAAAATTAGCTCCTGACAAGCGTTTTATTCCTGCGCCACCGATGAATAACTGTGCTTGTAACGAATGTCCGTTTATGCGGTTAAATACCCTAGAAAAGCTCTACTGGGCAATGAAAAATCGTACTCCTGAAATTACCATGTCAGAGGATATTCGGCTGGCTGCACTGCGACCAATGCAACGAATGTTGGAAATGAGCGTGTAACCAGTATTTTTTATCTAAATGGTAGAGACGCAGTTTTGTTGCGATCTCTACCCACAAGTTATTTTTTCTAATCACTTGCTATTTATAAAAGGTGGTGCTAAGATTTTAAATCGTGAGACAAATCGGGTCGGTGTCCGAGTGGTTAATGGAGACGGACTGTAAATCCGTTGGCTTGCGCCTACGCTGGTTCAAATCCAGCCCGGCCCACCACTTACGAAGTTATAAGTTATAATGACTGGGTAAGCATCAAAACTCCCAGCATTTTAACTTCTAGCTGAAAAAGCAAAATCATATTTTGCCCGTGTGGCTCAGTGGTAGAGCACACCCTTGGTAAGGGTGAGGTCACGAGTTCAATCCTCGTCACGGGCTTTTTAAATTGATAAAACAACTAACGTAAAGTCAAGGGTTTCAGCCTTTTTAAGAGATTTAGATGTTCAAAAGCTAAGTCTCTTAGTTGCATTCGTGGCTATTCTGACTATGATTTGGCTATCAGCTTGTTTTTTGGCTATGATATGGCTATAATTTTGTAGTTTTTGTAGTTAGGGTGCGTCAGTTAGCCAAAACCTTAAAAATCAGCATCTGGAAGCCAGAGGGTTTAATTTGATAAATATTTTTTTAGTCTACGTCAATATATTTAAAAGTTTTCTCCCTCCACAGGTGATATCGCCAAGGCTAGAATTTTTATAAAAAAGCTAAAATTCTATCCTAGAGAACGTTTCGTTATGGCCTGTTAACTGTCGTTCCACTTTTCCATAAGCCTTTTTCACCCAATACCCTCTAGGTGGCTTTTCTATCCCATAAGCCTTACACCACTTTTCTACAGCCTTATCAGACACGCCAAAATCTCTCCCAATTTGTGCGGTTGGCTTTTCCCAAACTAGTTTTTCTAGTTCTTCTTTTGATGGCCTTTCAACTTTTCTGGTATGAATTCTAGAGTCTGGGTTAACCTTTCTAGTTCTTAAATCAATGCCAAACTCTTTGTAGGTTCGCTTAGACGCTGCTTCAGTTAAGTATGTAAAATCCTCCCACCAGTAAAACGGTGTAGCTGAATTAGGTATTTGGGTAGTTATGTAGCAACCATCAAAGTTAATTGATGGATAAACAACTTTATCTATATCAGGCAGATAAACAGCATAAAAGTCAAAGTCATTTACTTTGTACTTCTTCTGATGAGTACCATTTTTATCTACCCAAATAGTTTTATTGACTACCCTGTTATCTCCGGCATATTTAGCTTGGATTTTGTAAAATTTATCATCTTTGTAAGCAACAAAATCAAAAGGTAAATGCTCACAAACAAGCGGTGTAAGAATCAAGTATCCTTTAAGTGTTAGATCGGCGATCGCTTTCGTAGCAGCAATATCGCCCTTGTTCTTAGTATGATGCAGCAAAACGAACCCTCAAATGTGCAAATGATTGTATCACTTCACGGTGCTTGAGGGTTCATATTGAGTTAAAACGAGCGCGGCAGGGTTCGAACCTGCGACCGATTGCTTAGAAGGCAATTGCTCTATCCACTGAGCTACGCGCCCAACACAAAATAATGGCTCCCGAAGGAGTCACGTACATTATTATATCGTGTTCACCTACCAAGAAGCAATCGAAAATTGCAGATTTACCACTAGCAAGGCTAAGATGCTAGTCGCTAGTTAGTGCAATCTACACCGAAAACGAAACAGATGGGGTATTGGTTTAGATATATTAAGTTGTCAAGGGGTTATTTGCCTGTTAACGCCAACGCCCTCTGGGCGGCTACCTTTGGGAAAGAACTGGCGATCGCTAGGCCCATTTCCACAGTATGCTAGGTAATTTCAGCCTTGGCGATGCTGCCAAATGCCATTATATATTCCATATTAAGAGTGCCCCTGTGAGGAGTTATTTGCTAGTGCCATGTTTATTCTCAAACGGCAGGATGTTGAAATATCAAGCATTCAGCACCCAAAAAAGGATCAGCAGGTGCCGATCCTCAGTTATCAAGGGCAGACTTTTCGCTTGATTAGTGTATTTAAAGCTAGTCAAGAAGAAGAAGCTAGAGCCTTATGGAGAGAATTAACGGATAACCGAGGTAAAGCCTGTGTTTTACTAGAAGAACCAGAACGTTTTAGTGTTTGGGGTAAAATCCGTTTAGAGCAGCTGGATGGTGATACAGGTGGTCATGGCAAAACGGCGATTTTAATCCAAGCCAGTATTTTGCTGTTGCAGGGTGTTTCTATCGACATTGAAGAGTTTTTAGGTGCTAGGCAAGCTGCATTATTTGAAAAAGATATTGCGGAGGTGTTCAAGCAGAAACAATTTCCCCAAGCATCTTCTTTAGAAGCAGTTAAATATTTGGTATCTACTAATCCGTTACCGACAGCTAAAATACCTGATTGGCAAGAAAATCATGTAGTGATCCTGTTACAAGAACTGCATCGATTAGGAAAGGGCTATTTTGGCAACGCTAATTTTACCAAACAAGTGATTTATAAGCTAGAAGATATGCCAGAAGCCGAGCGATCGCTGTTTATCACTTGGCTAAATCAATCACCACTGGGTAAACTATGGCAGTAACAAAATTCCTACTAATGGCACTTGCTTTTGGTGTTCGATTGTGGATTACTTAGCAGACACACTGCTATATATACAGTTCTTTAACTCAAAATACTGCCATAGAGCATCTACATAGTCAAGTCTTATGAATAACTCTTACGAGAATTCGTTCTTTTCTAAATCAATTTTCAACACTCAGAACATTGTCTTAGCTAATATTGGCTGGGCTGTACTGGCACTGCTATACTTTTTGTTGTTTAGTGCCAAAGTTCCCGGAGCAGATGGCATAGAAAGCCGAGCCGAGTGGTATGTGATTGGCACAAATATTTTTGAAGCTTTAGCTTATTTGGCTGCCGGTATCTTATGCTTGAGGAACTGGCTGAGTCCGCAAATCGTCAGTGGTCGAAATGTTTGGCTCTTGATTGGCTTAGGTATGCTTTCCTATTTCGTCGGGGGGATAATTTTCGGCTATACGGAAATAGTTTTAAAAGATGAACCGGATGTGTCTGTAGGCGATATATTTTTTGTACTGACTTATCTATTACTTGGCGCAGGCATGATTTTAGCTGTGGCTTCCAGGCGAATCAATCTGGAAAAATGGCAGTGGCTAATTGTGTTAGCAATTGCAGTTTTCGGTAGTTTGTTAGCATGGTGGATTTCTATGCAACAGGAAAAACCCTCAGAACTACTAGTCGTTATTTTAAATTGGTTTTACGTAGTTAGCGACGTGGTTCTGTTAATTATTGCTACCACTCTGCTACTAGCCTTTTGGGGGGGAAGAGTTTCCCAGTCTTGGCGAATGATTGCAGCCGCGGCCTTTTCGCTTTACATTGCAGATATGTGGTTTAAATATGCCCAAGGCCCCAATTATCAAAGTGGAGAGATATTAGAAGTGTTTTGGGTGTTTAGTGGAGTGTTATTTGGTATGGGCGCTGTCTTAGAATATGACGCATCACTAAGACGAACGCGCCGTACCAGTGGACGAAAACGAGCTTAGTAAAGATTTTTGGTATCTACCGTGAGAAAATTAACAGACTCTGACAAGCAAGAAATTCTGAAGTTATATCGAGAGACTGCCGAAACAACCTCAACTTTGGCAGACCGCTATGGTGTGAGTAACTCGACAATTAGTCGCCTGCTCAAAAGCACTTTGCCAGAAGATGAGTATGAATACTTAGTCTCCTTAAAACGGGCTGCGAGAACTCCTGAGGGTAGGGCGCAGGTAAACTACGAGCAGTTACCTCTGCTGACTCAACCAGAGCCGGAGATAGAAGTTCCACCCATCGAGAGCCACCCCTTGGAAGTACCAAAGGTTGAGCCACTACCACGTCGGGTAATTCATGTAGAGGAGCAACTTTACTCAGAGGAAACGGCGGAGTCACTCGCTGCTAGTAGACGGCTGCGGCGACGCCCCTCGGCGACGGAAAAACCAAAGCTCCGAGTCACAGAGAAATTAGAAACTCCAGAGCCAAAGCCGCCGGAAATAGTCAGCATCCCCATCCCACCGCTAAAGAATGAACATCCAGGAGCCGCCGTCATCGCGCAGATGCTGGGCGAAGATTTGCTAGACGAATCGGAGGATTTGGACGATTTAGAAGATGATGATTTAGAAGATGATGACTTTGAGGAAGAAGATTTTGATGACGATGACCTGGATGACCAAAGACCTTTAGTCACAAAACGTAGACCAGGTGAAGCATCAGTTCAAGTTTTACCTCTGTCGATAGCGAATTTGCCCAAAACTTGCTATTTGGTAATTGACCGTTCCTCGGAATTAATTACCCGTCCTTTGAAAGACTTTGGTGATTTGGGGCAAATTCCCAGCTTGGAAACCCAGCAAAGAACTCTGCCGGTGTTTGATAACCATCGGGTAGCCAAGCGCTTTTCTACTAAACGCGATCGCGTGATTAAAGTTCCTGATAGTAAAATGCTCCATAAGGCTCGGACTCATTTGCAAGCTAAGGGCATCACCCGACTGCTCATTGATGGTCAGGTCTACTCGTTGTCTGCGACGGTTTAGAGGTCATGGAGACACCTGCTGGCTATGGTGTGGTATTGGTAACAGCTGGCAACATCCAGGAGGCAGAAGCAATTGCAAATGCCCTTGTGGAAGCTAAACTCGTTGCTTGTGTAAGTCTGTTACCAATCCACTCAATTTACACCTGGCAAGGGGAACTGCATAAAGAGCAAGAATGGCAATTAGTGATTAAAACTGATTTGGCGCAATTTCCGGCAATGGAGGCCAAAATTAAGGAACTGCACTCCTATGAAGTGCCAGAAATCATTGCTTTACCAATTGTTGCCGGTTCTCAAGCTTATTTGCAGTGGATTTCTCAGCAAATTAAAAGTAAAGATTGAGGACTTAGGATTTTCATAACTCCTCACTCTTTACTTTCAACTAATAACTCTAAATACAGCTTTGCGTAAAATCGTGGCGAATTGAGGGTTGAAATTTAAACGCATAGGCGCTTCTCTACGAGACGCTACGCGAACGCCTTCCCGTAGGGTAGGGGCGCAGAGTTAAGCGCAGAGGGACGCAAAGAAATTAATGAAATGTTGTACTAAGCGTAAACAGCCCTTGCAAAACGCTCTGCTAAGTAAATAATGTCCTGTCTACGAGCAATTTGGTTCATCCATTGTTTAGGAATATTTTCCACGCCGTAATAAATTCCCGCTAACCCACCGGTAACGGCGGCGGTAGTATCTGTATCTCCGCCTAAATTGACAGCTTTCAGTACCGCTTCAGAATAAGACGAGCTATTTAATAAACACCACAGGGATGATTCTAAGGTATCAATCACATAGCCACCAGAATTAATCTCTTCCACTGGTACTTTGGCAATCTCACCACTGAAAATTCTGCCAAAATGCGGCTTTTCTAACAAAAATTCCCGCACAGAATAAATTGTTTGGATATCTTGTAATCCTTGTAAATAAGCTGTTTGCGGGTCAGCCCCTTCCAAGAGCGCCACTGCAATACTAATATAAATGCCACAAGCCATTTGCGATCGCGCATGAGCATGAGTAATCGCCGAAACATCATGAACCCGCGCCAGCAATTCGCCTAAAGTGAAGTTTCTGTGACAATAAGCCATCGGCAAGATTCTCATCAACGAACCGTTGCCATTACTATTTTCAACCTTTCCACCCGCCTGATGGGGAACAACTCCCTGTTTCAGGCGCATAATTGCTGTGTGGGTAGTTTGACCAATATCAAAGACATCGCCACGCGGAGTCCAGTAAGCCTCCTTGTACCAACGCCAGAAAGAATTAGCTATAGCATCCAACGAATACCCCCTACAAAGGCATTCTGCCAAGCAAAAGCTTAATGAACTATCATCTGACCAAGTTCCTGGTGGTTGATTCCATGTGCCATAACCCTGCATCGTTGTCACTGGAGATTTTACTCGTTCAGCGCGGCTAGTAAACTCCACCGGCACACCCAACGCATCACCGACACATAAACCCATCAAACCAGACAACGTTTTTGTAGCGGTTAGCATTATTCAATCTCCACAAGAATTGCTCAAAATTAACTTTATAGATTCCCTCTATAGCTTGTTGCAACGGATGCTACAGCCTACTTCTCATCATCTGTGAAAAGCTCGGCAAAAAATTGTTAACCAGGTATTTTTTTTACCATCTTCCGACTTAGTTTTGGTTCCAAATATTGTGCCAGTTTTAAAAGCGTCTATTTTTGGAACAAAGAACCCAGATGAAAAGACATTGAATGTAATTATAACAGCTTATTTATGATTTTCAGGGATAGTTAAGCTGTAAATATCATGCATCAATAGCAACATTAAGTTAATAAAGTTTTGAAAATTTTGGAATATTATCACACAACTTTTTACTTGGAATATACAAGTAAAAAACACAAAACTTGGTAAAACTTATGAAGCGCTTACTAAAGTCTTTGATAACAATTTCTGCATTATCTTCTTTAATAATTGCTCCTCTTGTTCTATCAGCTGGTCAAGCTTCTGCTGAAACCAAAAAAGGTACTGATGCTAGCTATGTTGGTGCTGGTGTTGCAGGTGGCGTTACTAGCGGCGGACAAGGTATTAACGATGATGCAACATTTGGTGCTAATGTCACAGGTCGCTTGAAATTAGGAACTACGCCATTTTCTGCACGCGGTAATGTCCTTTGGAGTGATAAGACAAGTGCCATTATCCCAGAACTTTCTGTGGATGTGCCTATCGCTAATAAAACTAATGCCTATTTAACTGGTGGTTATTCTTTTGTAGAGAAAGATGGCTTACCAACTGCTATAGGCAACAAAGATTCAGTTGTGGTAGGTGCTGGTGTTGAATCGGAAGTTGCTAACAATTTTCTCGTCTACACTAACGCCAAGGAAGAAATTGGTGCTGATCAAAATAGCGATACTCCTGCTGTTAGCATCAATGGCGGTCTTGGCTATTGCTTCAAATAAATAAAAAATTATTGAGTCCTCAGTCGCTTTATACTTTACTTAAGTACTCAGGACGGGCTAAACGCCCCGCTACCGCTAACAGCACTCAAAAACTACTCCAAAAAGCTGGTTTTGTTAAGTGTTACATCACTGACGAAGCCGACTTTTGCCGTGGTAAAATTAAATTATTCCTCATTATTCCGGCCGGATTACCGGGGATCAAATAGCCGAAGGGTGCTGATTCGGCGTCTACTAATGCTTTATTGAGAATACTATACAAGTCTAATGGTTAAATCTGCTCCTTCCCCCATCGCAACCCGTAAGCCTTCCAAAGTAGAAGGAATCAAGGAAAATAGCAATTTTTTGCGTGAACCTGTAGCAACTGAGATCCTTCAAGACACTACCCATTTTACCGAAAATTCGGTACAGCTTTTGAAGTTTCATGGTTCTTACCAGCAGGATAACCGCGACAACCGCACCAAGGGACAGGAAAAAGATTACCAGTTTATGCTGCGGACAAAAAATCCCGGTGGTTTAGTACCGCCGCAGCTATATTTGGCTTTAGATAAAATAGCTGATGAGTATGGCAACCACACGTTACGAGCAACTACCCGTCAAGGTTTCCAACTGCACGGAATTTTAAAGAAAAATCTTAAATCAGCAATAGCCACCATTGTCAAGAACCTGGGTTCGACTTTAGGAGCTTGCGGTGACATTAACCGCAACGTCATGGCACCACCAGCCCCCTTTAAGAATCGCCCAGAGTATCAGTATGCTTGGGAGTATGCTCAGAATATTGCTGACTTGCTGACAGCGCAAACAGGCGCTTATTACGAAATTTGGCTAGATGGGGAAAAAGCAATTAGTGCTGAAGAAGACCCAGAGGTGAAAGCAGCACGACAGCGCAATGGGAATGGGACAATTATCCATGACAACGAAGAACCGATTTATGGCACGCACTATATGCCCCGCAAGTTCAAAATTTGCGTGACGGTTCCAGGGGATAATTCGATTGATTTGTATTCCCAAGACCTGACGTTGGTAGTGATTACCAATAAGAAGAAGCAATTAGAAGGATTTAATATTTTTGCTGGTGGTGGTTTAGGTAGAACCCACGGTAAAGAAGAAACTTTCGCTAGGTTAGCAGATCCCATTGGTTATGTGGCGAAAGATGACGTTTACGACATTGTAAAAGCGATTGTTGCTACCCAGAGAGATTATGGCGATCGCACCGATCGTCGTCATGCCAGATTAAAATATTTAATCAACGATTGGGGCGTAGATAAATTCCGCACCCAAGTTGAAGAATATTTCGGTAAACCAGTCGAAGCCTTCAAACCACTGCCAGAGTTTAAATATTACGACTTCCTCGGCTGGAATGAACAAGGTGATGGCAAGCTATTTTTAGGAATTTCCATAGACAATGGTCGAATCAAAGATGAAGGTTCGTTTCAACTGAAAACCGCTTTGCGGGAAATTGTTGAACAGTTCAACTTACACATCCGTCTGAGTGCCAACCACAACCTGATTTTTTACGATATTGAGCCAGATAGCAAGGAAGCTATTCAAGACATTCTCAGCCGTCACGGTGTCGCAGACGACCCTAGTAAAATCGAACCTTTAGTGCGGTATGCAATGGCTTGTCCGGCTTTGCCCACTTGCGGCTTGGCAATCACAGAATCAGAACGGGCAATACCAGGCATTTTGGAGCGGGTTCGCGCCCTTTTAGATAAATTAGGTTTACAAAAAGAACATTTTGTGATAAGGATGACAGGATGTCCCAATGGTTGCGCTCGTCCTTATTTGGCAGAATTGGCCTTTGTCGGTAGCGCTCCAGAATCTTACCAATTATGGTTAGGGGGTTCGCCAAATCAAACTCGACTGGCACAACCTTACACAGAGAAACTGCACCACAATGACTTAGAAATCTTCTTAGAGCCGATATTTGTTTACTTTAAGAAATCTCGGAAATCGAAAGAAAGCTTTGGTGATTTTTGCGATCGCATTGGTTTTGATGCCATCCGCGAGTTTGCTGCTAGCTACGATCCTAACACCGCTAATGGTGCAAACAAATCGCGTCATCGGGTCAATTTAAAAGAAGAGGTTTATAGCAAGTTGAAGGAAGTAGCAGAAAGCCAAGGTAAGCCGATGACTCAGTTAGTGACTGAAGCGCTAGAGGCTTACTTCCAGAATCTTTCTTAAGCCGAAAAATTAAAGATAATGAAATTAAGGAGAGACACAGATAAATTCATCTGTGTCTCTCTCGCGTAAGTCCTGATACAGTTAGGTAACACATCCACAGGAAAACTGAACTATGGTAACAACAGCAAAAATTCGCAGAAACTAGGGATGTGCTGCAAAACATCAGCTCTGGTGACAGAGATTCCCCGATTTATCCAAGAAAGCAAGAAACTAGAACAAATAGCAGCAACTCGTGCTTTCCGTACCTGGGTTAGACAACAGATGTCTACAGCAGGGCAATAATTTATTAAGAAAAATGTCTCAACTGCAAAGAATTGCGATCGCACCCTCCCAACTGCAACAAGGGCAAATTTTACTCACCAAAGAACAGCAGCATTATTTAGGGCGTGTGTTGCGCTTGCGTGAAGGCGATCGCTTTATTGCAATGGATGGTAAAGGAAAATGGTGGTTATCACAGCTAGCAGGGGAACAAGCACAGGTTTTAGAAGCGCTTTTTGTGGAAACAGAATTACCTGTATCGATTACGCTGATGGTGGCGTTGCCCAAAGGCAATGGATTTGATGAAGTAGTGCGGTGTTGTACAGAGTTGGGAGTAACTTGTATTGCACCAGTATTGAGCGATCGCACTTTACTTCATCCTAGCGCTCAAAAGCTGGAACGCTGGCGGCGCATCGCTGCGGAAGCCGCCGAGCAATCAGAGCGCTCGTTTGTACCAACAATTTTAGAGCCTGTTACTTTTAACACTGCTGTCAACGCTAATCAGACAAATCACCGTTACATTTGTGAGGCTCGCGGTGAGTATCCCCATTTGAACAAGGTGCTGAGTAGCATCTCTGACGAGATTATCATTGCTACTGGCCCAGAGGGAGGATGGACAACACAAGAAATTGAAAATGCGATCGCATTTGGATTTCAGCCTGTTTCCCTTGGTCGCCGCATCCTGAGAGCAGTTACAGCCCCAGTAGTAGCATTATCCTTGATTACCGCAAGTTGTGAAGTATAAATGATTTATAGCTCACGCAAAATCTCTTTTGCGTGAGACATCACTCCAGCGTGTATTTAAAGTAAGTGATGATTGAGCAAGTTGCGATCGCCTTTGAGCATAAAGATTATCAAACAGCTGCTAAATTACTCAAACAGCTGCTAGTAGAATCGCCAGAACATCCTTGGGTACAATTTTATCTCGGTCGGCTGCATGAAGTATCTGGAAAGCTCCAGGATGCGGAAAAAGTTTATCGGCAACTGCTGCGAGATACGAGGAATACTAGAATAGTGACGCTCGCACGTCAAGGTTTACGACGACTACAAGAAATCGAACTAGAAGAAAGACAAAGAGCTATTTCCCAAGCAACAGCCGATGGGAATAACAGCGAACTTGGGGTACTAATTTTAGAGCCACTTAGTAACGAACTCAAAACAGAAGCGTCTCGAAATTTTGCCCAAATTATGCAGCTAGACCCCTATACTGCACGCCTGCTACTGCCAAGTCGTGGCTGGAGGTTGTACCGCATTGGCCAAGTGGGAGAACTAAAATTTTACGGGAAACAGCTACAGCAGGCTGGCATTCCTTGCTTTTGGGCAACAATAGCTCAAATTCAACAAATTCAAGTTTATCAAGTCAAATATTTCCAAGAATCTACTCCACAAGCTACTGTTGTTTGCCGTAATGAGACAAATCAACTCGGTTCTCTTACCTTTGACTGGTCAGAAGTAACAGCAAGAGTAGTGGGATTGTTACCTATTTTTGAACAAGTTGTAGATGTTGATGCCTACCGGAAACTGGAATGGAAAACTCAAACACAAGACTATACTCAGTTTTGTGATTTACACATACCTGGTAGACGTTGCATTCTCCGACTTTATGATAATGGCTATGAATTTCAACAAGGTTTAGAAATTATTCCCCAAGCTAACCAAAATACAATCAGAATTAATTGGAATAGTTTATCGAGTTGGATTAACCAGCAACTGCCTCAAGTCCAAATCTGGTCAGATTTCACATCTTTTGCAGATACAACATTAGATCAAACAGAAATGTTGGGCCATATTAAGTCTCATATTCATTTGTTGCGTAGGGAACAGACTAATTGGGACTCAGCTTTTCATTTATATAGTGGACTGGTATTTGTTAAATATGCCAATAAGTCATACAAATAAACTATCTTAACCTAAAAGATACAGTTGTAGTGGAGAAATTAAGCGATCGCTCCTACTTTGGAGAGTTCCCCCATCTACAACTGGTAAACTTGTCTTAATATTACGTATGCACACTTAACTCATCGGTAGTATAGAGACGCAAAATTTCGCGTCTCTATGATTTAACCAGGGGTTTTAATCTGACGTGCCATGTCTAGGTAAGCGCTCATATTTGCCCCTGGACGCCGACGGCCATTAGAGCTAGTAGCTGAAGGAGCGAGATATTTAGGCGCAAAGGTAGTTTCCTTTGGCTCCTCTTTGAGGACTTTGGCTGCTGCGGCTTTTGCATTTTTGCCAGGTTCAACTTTAAGACCCTCAGCAGTCTGCACTAGGGTAACATCGGCTGGTTTGGGATTTTTAGCTGATTTTTCCTTAGTTTTAGTGGCCGCGGTTTTTGTTCCGTTCAATGAAGCTGGCTTAGATGCTTCTGCTGCTTCTGGTGCTTCTGATCCAATTGTTGCCGTTACTTTTTTAGCATTCGATACAACTGTCTCTGCTACTTTCTTTACGTTCGATGCTACCTCGTTAGCAGCATCTTTAGCAGCATCTTTGGCTTCGTCCAATTCCAAGAAGTAGCCGTTGCTTTTCTTCTTTCCTCGTAACAGTCCGGTAACAAAATCCAAAATACCTGAAATTAACTTTTTGATAAAATCCATTACAATTACTCCTGCCTTTTACCTTTTATATTTGAAACTAGACCGTAATTGTTAAAAATTACGACAAAATGTTACATTTTCTACTTTGCGTCACCCCATTGTGGTGACAACCCTTATAGGTTTGTGCTTAATCAACATTGTAGTAAAACTATAGAGCAAATGTTCTTTTGCAAGCACTTGCGACCTGTATACACCGAGAACTAATTATTAAATTTTACTGTAACTAAGAGCAAGATTCTGAAAGCAGGCTTTACAAAAATTAACATTTAATTGTTTGAAATTACTGATTGGAGAAAAGCAAGCGCTTTACTTTCAACCAGTGGGGGGAGTGTCATAGCCTGTTGGCAAATAGCGCTGGCTATAAGTTAAATTTTATACGAAGTATATTTGGGAGCATTTCAGTTTTGCAAAAATATTTTTTAAAGAATCCGAAAAGCAACAGCTTCAGTTTGTAAAGCAGTATGCACCTACAAAAGTGAAATACATCCCTTAATTCAGCCAGATTTTGTCAATGAACATTGAAAATCAACAACGCAATCCCGTTTTGTTAATACATGGGATTGACGACACAGAGGCAGTTTTCCATAAAATGGCGGCTCAGTTAAGACTACAGGGTTGGCCTGTATATTCCCTGGATCTCGTACCTAACAATGGTAATGTGGGTCTTGATGAGTTGGCAAAGCAAGTAGCCGATTATGTTACAGCCACCTTTGCGCCAGAACAACGCCTAGATTTAGTAGGCTTTAGCATGGGAGGAATTGTCAGCCGTTACTATGTCCAGCGACTGGGAGGAATTAACCGCGTGCAGAGGTTTATCACAATCTCTTCGCCCCATAATGGAACTGTGGTTGCTTATGGTTCCTGGCGTCCTGGTTGCGTGCAAATGCGCCCTGACAGCATTTTTCTCAAGGATTTAAATTCTGATGCTGAGATGTTAAAACAGCTAAATTTTACATCTATCTGGACACCTTATGATTTGATGATTGTCCCAGCCAATAGTTCACAAATGTCTGTAGGAAGCGAAGTCATAGTACCAGTTTCTCTACACCCTTGGATGCTGACAGACCCCAGGAGTTTGGCAGTAGTAAAAGCAGCTTTAGCAGAACCTATTAAGCTACTCTCAATAAATAAGAAATCCAGTCAGTAGCTAGTACCGCAAGGCGGAAGTCATGCATTCACGCATAATTGTATTCCAAGCTGTTGCGGCATTTGAAATGGTATGTTGATTTACGCGCCAGTTGTAGTAAAACGCTTGCTACGCTGGATTGATTCATATTTAATTACGAATTAGAAATTACGAATTACCGATTTCTCAAGTTTTATCCCCAATTTGCGTATGTTCGTAACTTCCAAAAATCGCCTCTGGGTGACGATAATACTTGAACTCCATGAGGTTATAAAAAGGATCTTCTAAAAAGAAAGTGCGATGCTCAAGAGGAGAACCAACAAAGCGGTTTTTGGTTTCCTCACGAAAAAGTAGCTGTTGTTGTTGTGCCCTTTCTAGTAAGTCTTGCCAGTCTCGTTCTTGGGTAAAAATTAGCCCAAAGTGTCTAGGATATATACCGTGTTGCGGTGTCAAAGGTTCTTTGGTGACATGAGCCACTAATTGATGACCGTAGAGATTAAGAATCAGGGCATGATGGTTTTCACGACCAGGAATGCAACCCAAGCCATCAACATAATATGCTTTTGTTTGGGCAATGTCAGTCACAGGGAAAGCAAGATGGAATAAAGTTTGGCTCATAGCTTGTGTGGAAAAGACTAGTAGTTGATGCTATCTATAATTTATGCTGTTAAATCTTCATTGTGGTCAACTTGAACACAGTTTTAATTGACATTAACTTATATCCTTTATCCTTATGACTAAGATTGGAGATTGAGTAGCACTTCAGCTGTTGCCCCCTACAACTATGGACTTCGCCCTGCATCTAGATAATTTACACTTAATTATTTAGTTAATAATACAAACATATTACTTTAGCTGCGGAGGTGTCATAAATTAAGCACTAGTACAGCATGACGTAAATAAAACACTCATTCCAAATCAACAAGACTCTTACGTTGTATCATTTTGATTTTTGACTTCCGCCTTGCGGTACTAAGGGTAACAAATTCGTTATTCTGTTGATATTCAGACAAAATTACTCATTGATTAATTGCTGATGTCATCCTTAATTGATTCTGTTAATCCCTGGTTGGTGGCGGTAGGATTAAACACAATTCTATTGGGTTTAGCTTGGATTGCTCCGAAAAAGCTGCTTACCCCTGCTGGATTATTCCACGCCTGGTTTTTGGCCATCCTAATTTGGGTAACTCTGGGCTGGCAAGGATATGCAGTAGTAATGTTCTACTTTCTCGTTGGTTCTGGGGTTACCCGTATCGGAATGGCGCAGAAAGAGGCTGAAGGAATTGCCGAAAAGCGTTCTGGGGCAAGAGGCCCAGAAAATGTTTGGGGTTCGGCTTTGACTGGGGCGCTGTGTGCTTTGGGAGTAGGGATAATAAATTCGGGATTTATTGTACCTAGTTCCCAATCTCTAGTCCCCGATCCCCAGTCCCTATTATTATTAGCCTATGTAGCGAGTTTCAGTACCAAGCTGGCTGACACTACTGCTAGTGAAGTCGGTAAAGCCTATGGTAAAAGCACCTTTCTAATTACCACACTCCAACCAGTGCCTCGCGGTACAGAAGGAGCGATAAGCTTGGAAGGGACTTTAGCTGGGATTGTGGCTTCTGTTACGATCGCATTTGTTGGTTGGGGAGTTGGTTTAATTGATCTATTAGGAGTAGCTTGGTGTGTACTCGCAGCTTTTATTGCTACTAACTTAGAAAGTGTGATTGGGGCAACATTGCAATCTAAGTATACTTGGCTGACTAATGAGGTCGTAAACATTTTTAATACATTGATCGGTGCGATCGCGGCTGTGCTACTTGCCTGGACATGGATAAATATAATTAAGTAGACAGGTGAGAATAAAGGATTACTTATTAAATCGCATGACAAAGGTTTTCCATGTTAGTTGCTACAACTTTAGTCACATAAGCAATGCAGTCACTCGACTTGTAGCAACTGGCATAGAAAACTGTAAGAAACAATTCTTAATATGTTTTGCTTTATTTTCGCCTATCTACTTACCTGATTATTTCTGTGAATTTATAAAGATTTGGTTACATAACTGATTTTGCCTTATAACTGATATTTTAAATCCTGTTCTGTCCCCATTAGACCGTAAAAGTAATCATGGGAAATTATTTTATTTACTAGTTATATAATTTTTTGACCATTTAGATGTAATTAATTCATAAAATCTTTATCATATTTAATCATCAATGACCAAATACTTTTTATATGATTTAATTTAAAAGTCTTATAAATGCTTAACCATTTTCACATAGTTATTTCATGGAATCTTTATCATTTTTGACAATCAATGACAAAATAATTTCTATTGAGGAAGCAGTAAAGTACCTGCAAGCCTCTGGAAAATTGGGACAGTTCATTGGAGATATTCTCCGTCAGTACGTAATTGAAGAAGAAATCCGAACACGAGACGATATTGAGATTGGTACAGCAATAACTGAACAAGCAATTATTGACTTTAGACTGAAAAACCAACTGATTGACCCGCAAAGTTTTCAAGAATGGTTAAAAGCCAACAACACAGATTACGCTACCTTTCATACATCAGTAGCTTTTGGTTACAAGTTAGAAAAGCTAAAAGCTGTAGTGACTCAAGCAAAAGTCCCAGAATATTTTATTGAACGTAAAATTTTTTTGGATCGGGTGGTACTTTCTCGGATCGTTGTTGATAATCGAGAATTGGCAGACGAACTACACACCCAAATTGAAGAAGGAGGTAGTTTTGAGCAACTAGCTAAAGAGTATTCCCTTTCAGATGATCGAATTGTGAACGGCATGATGGGAATAGTCAGCCGAGGAAGTATGCCGGATATATTACGGGCAGCTATTGATGTGGCCAGTCCTGGACAATTGATCGGCCCAATAGAAATCGTTGGCAAAGACTCTCCCCAAGGAGAAGGACCTTATGGTTTGTTTCGAGTAGAACAATTTCTGCCAGCGTCTTTAGAAGATACTCAACTAAAGCAAGCACTACAAAATGAGTTGTTTGAGAAATGGCTAGCAGAGAAAATTCAAAAACTGACAGTCAAATTACAAGTGAGTTAAATATTCTGGATAATGAATCTTTACGATTAAAAGTGCTAGCTTCTTTGCCTTGGAATCAGCCACCATTATGTTGGCTGACTCCCGAACAACAATCCCGATTGGAAAAAGAGTCTCAAACTCGTCAGTATCGTCTTGGAGAGAAAATCTGGTCAAACGATGTTGGCGGTTACCAATTCTTAATTGTGGCTGGAAAAGTCCGCTTACGAGAAGAGGGAGTTGGTAAACCTTTAGCAGCCCTCGATGTGGGGGATTGGTTTGGTGACTTCCAAAAGCTATCTGGGGATTTTAAAGCTGTAGCTGCTAGTAAAGAAGTAGTAGTAGTGTGTTGGCATACAGCGCTGTGGGCAGAATTTTCTAACCCACAAATTCAGGAATTCTGGCAAGTGTTACCAGTGAATGTGGAAAGAGAGAAAGACACATTTTCCTTTTCTTCTACTCCTTCACTAGCACCAGCCTCAGAGGGAACTTCTAGCCCCCACAGCCTCCAACCCCAAAGAGGACTTCCAGCCGCCAATCTGATCATTTCAAATTATCCTTTTGTTGCCAGCTGGAACACTGCTGCTGCCTGTTTAACAATGGTGGCGCAACAGTTAGAAAATTCTGTGCAACTGGAATGGGTGCAGCGTCAACTCAGAGGACAACGCCCAAAACAGGTTGTGGAAGCAGGAGAAAAGTTAGGGTTAGTGTTGCGGCGGTTACAAGTGAGTTGGGGTGAGTTGCGACAGTTATCATTTCCAGCTTTACTGCTGTGGAATTCTGATTCACCCCAGAGTCCATCTTGGGTGGTGGCTTATGGAGTTAAAGGCGATCGCTTAATTATCGCTAACCCTCTAAATCCCGATCGCATTTGTGAAAGCTTACCGCAGTCGATAGTTGAAGCGTCTTGGGATGGGCGATTGTGGCAAGTAGAACTCATATCCCAGCAAGAAAAATTTAACCTCAGTTGGTTCACCCCAGCAGTTTGGAAGTATAAGGGATTACTCACAGAAGTATTGTTAGCATCTTTTACCTTGCAGCTTTTGGGGTTAACAACACCACTAATTACGCAAGTCGTCATTGATAAAGTGATGGTGCAGGGGAGTTTGCCGACTCTCGATGTAATGGCGATCGCACTTTTGTTCGTAGCTATATTTGAGTCCATACTTGGCATTCTGCGCCTATTCATCTTTACCCATACAGCTCGTCGTCTGGATTTGAGTTTATCAGCACAGCTATTTCGCCATCTGATGCGTTTGCCTTTGGCTTATTTTGAGGCGCGGCGCGTCGGAGATACAGTAGCACGAGTCCAGGAACTCGAACAAATTCGTCAGTTTCTCACAGGTACAGCATTAACTGTGATTCTGGATAGCATCTTTGCTGTGGTGTACCTAGCATTGATGTTTTACTATAATATCCCACTCACCTTTGTAGCTTTAGCAGTACTGCCGCTATTTGCGACTTTGACGATAGTTGCAACACCGATTCTGCGTAACTGGCTCAACGAAACCTTTAATCGGAGTGCCGATAGTCAATCGTTTCTAGTAGAGACAATCACCGGAATTCACTCCGTTAAAGCCCATGCAGCAGAACCAGTAGCCCGCGATCGCTGGGAAGGCTTATTTGCTCGCTTCATTCGCACAGGTTTTAAAGCTTCTACTACCTCCAATATCAGTAGCAATATTGGTGACTTTCTTACCAATTTTTCCACCCTGCTGATTCTCTGGTTTGGCGCTAAGTTAGTCATCGAACAAAAACTCACAGTTGGACAGCTTGTTGCCTTTCAAATGCTCTCTGGTAGAGTCACAGGCCCACTTTTGCGCTTAGTACAGTTGTGGCAAACCCTCCAACAAGTGCTACTTTCTGTAGATCGCATTGGTGATATTCTCAACGTCTCCCCAGAAGCTGAACTGGGAACTGGTCTAGTTTTACCACCCCTGAAAGGACAAGTCACCTTCGAGCAAGTATTTTTCCGCTACCGGCCGAACTTTGAAGCAATTCTGCGGGGAATCTCTTTCAATGCCGAACCAGGGCAATTTGTTGGCATTGTCGGACGTAGCGGTTCTGGTAAAAGTACCCTGTCTAAGCTATTGCAACGCCTCTATCAAATTGAATCAGGACGCATTCTTATTGATGGTTTTGATATAAAAAGTGCCGATTTAGCATCACTGCGGCAACAAGTTAGTGTAGTTCTCCAAGAAGACTTTTTATTCAACGGTTCCATTTTGGAAAATATCACTCTCGGTAGTCCCGACATTACCGCAGAGCAAGTAGTAGAGGCGGCAAGATTAGCAGTAGCCCACGACTTCATCAGTCAATTACCCTACGGTTACGAAACCAATGTTGGCGAACGCGGTACAGCTTTATCGGGCGGACAGAGACAGCGTATTGCCCTTGCAAGGCTATTTCTTTCCCAAGCGCCGATTTTAGTTTTGGATGAAGCTACCAGCGCTTTGGATAGTGAAACTGAACAACAAGTACTGCAAAACCTGCAAAAAATTTCTGCTAACCGTACCGTGTTTTTAATTGCTCACCGCTTTGCCCCTCTCAAACGTGCTGATTTGATTTTGGTATTGGAGCAAGGCGTGATTGCCGAACGTGGTACTCACTCACAATTGTTGCAACAAAAGGGTTTGTATTGGTCATTATATCAACGACAGCAAGCAAATATTTAACTAACTCAAAGCTTGTGGCTACATAAAAGATAAACGTTTGGAAAGCTGATTAAGGATAGCCTTTGGCGAATGGAGCATAACTCCATTCGCCATTTTAATTTTGATGATTTTGATAATTACCCTCACTCCAGTTTGAGCGGTGTAAATAATTTTATAGGCAGCGATCGCAATAGTTTTAAAAATAGTAACAGTCATAACGTTTTCTTCTCATTGCCTTAGTGTCCATTCTTACACTTTAAAGATTTAAGATTCACTTGATGAATTTACTCTTAATAAAAACCACAGTTGTCAGAACCTTTTTTGGTAATAAAATTAGCATTTTCTTCTAAAATTTCATAGTAATTATTGACAATGAGGCTTATTGAAAAATTGAATTTTTTATCAAAATTTTAAAGCTTCAAACCGTCAAAAATGATTGCTATCTTTGAGAAAAAATACTTATGCTCATTGATGATGTTAATAACAATGTGTTGTCAAATCAACAGCTAAATGTCACTTCAATTTCCTCATTAGATAGCTTTAAGACGAAAGATGACCACAGCCTCAACTTCAGTAGACCTAGTAGCTATAACTCAGCCGATGCTGATGTGCAGTTGCTAAACAACGGTGACTCTGAAAATAGCAATAATGCTACTACTAATGCTTTTAGCGCCCAAAATTATAACTCCACTAATGGCTATGGCTTGATTAATGGAGCAGCAGCAGTGGCTAGAGCTATTGGTCAGAATACCTTTGCTGATGTTCCTAACCTTGGTGGCAATAATTGGGGAGCAGACCTTGTGAAAGCACCGGAAGTCTGGGCACATGGATACACAGGTAAAGGCGTTGTTGTTGCTGTTGTAGATACTGGGGTTGATTATAACCACGAGGATTTAAAAAATAATATCTGGACAAATCCCAAGGAAGTTGCTGGCAATGGTAAAGATAATGATGGCAACGGCTATGCTAATGACATCCACGGCTGGAACTTTGTTGACAATAATAATAATGTCCTAGATGACAACGGTCATGGCACTCATGTTTCCGGGACGATCGCCGGAGAAAATAATAACTACGGTGTCACTGGTATTGCTTATGATGCCAAAATTATGCCCGTCAAAGTTTTAGATGACTCTGGCTCCGGTTCCTATAGTTCCATATCTAAAGGCATTCATTATGCTGTGGACAATGGAGCTAACGTGATTAACCTCAGTTTAGGAGGTGCTTATTCCAACCGTACTTTAGAGTCAGCTATTGACTATGCCAGCAGCAAAGGAGTGATTGTCGTCATGGCAGCAGGTAATGATGGTGACTCATCACCAGACTATCCCGCCCGCTATGCATCCAAGTCGGGAATTGCCGTTGGCGCTGTGGATAAAAATAATAATCTGGCCGACTTCTCTAACCGTTCTGGAACAAATGAAATTTCCTATGTCACAGCCCCAGGAGTCAAGGTCTATTCCTCAGTTCCGAATAATCAATATGCCACTTATAGCGGCACGTCTATGGCTGCTCCCCATGTTGCTGGTATAGTTGCTCTGATGCTTAGTGCTAACCACAACTTGACTGATGCCCAAGTCCGTCAGATTGTGGCAGAAACCGCAGAAAATAGTACACAAAGTACAAATAGTTCAAATATTTCTAGTTCTGTGCCGAGTCAGTCGATGTCTACGACGAGCCACGCCTACGCAGACACAGCAGAAAATAGTTCACAAAGTACAATCTCTAGTTTCTCTAATTTTAAGATTTCCAATGTTAGTTCTCTGGCAAGGCAGGTGATTTCTAGCAACAATTTGCTAAATCTAAACGCAATAGCCGAAAATCATCTCACATCACAGACATTTTCTAGTTTTAATAGTTCCAATTTTGGTTCTCTAATCGGTCAGGGGATTACAAAAACAGCACAATATCTAACACCAGATACTATTTCTAGTTTTAATAGTTATGATGTCGGTTCTTTAATCGGTCAGACGATTACAGAAACAGCACAATATCTAACACCAGATACTATTTCTAGTTTTAATAGTTATGATGTCGGTTCTTTAATCGGTCAGGCGATGTCTAATGACAAGCTGCTAGACAATTACCTTGACTCTTGGGTGTAGTCGTCAGAAAAACGTTCGTTCCTTGGAACCCTGGGATGATAGCGATTTAATCGATTGGTAGTAATTAGTTTTTTCTGTTCAGCAGAGATATTTTGCCAACCTAAATCTTTGAGTATTCTCTTAGCTGCAACTTCACCTGTTCTACAACCCCCTTCCATATATCCCTGGTAGGACTGAGAACAGTGTTCACCAGCAAAAAATAGATTACCTACACGTTCCTGTTCAGCTCCACCTATGCCTGTCCATTGTCCGACTAAATAGCAAGTATAGGAGGCTCTTGTGTACTGTTCTCCAGGCCAATAGGCGCGAATGGCTTGACCTTGACGTAGGTTTTTGATTCCGGGGAAAATTCGATCTAATTGTGGTAATAGTATTTCGGCTTGAGATTCTGCTGAACCTTTGCCCAAAGATAAACCATGTTCACCACCAGTAAAGTCAGTAATCAGACCTTTGGGGCCTTTTTGATAGCGACTGGGTTCCCAGGTGTTTTGAAAGCCTGTATCAGTAAATGTTGCTGCTGTTGAGTTATATTTAGTGCGCCACAACTTTTGTTGATAGGCTGTAATTAATTTGGCATTTGTACCATATCCTAATTCGGCGATCGCTTTCTGTTTGATTGCTGGTAAATTGACTTGCAACTTCACTAAACGCAAAGTGCTAAAGGGCAATGTCAACAAAATTCTTTCATAAGTACGATCAAAGGTTCTATACCCAGACCGTAAACTAACTCGATAGCGACCATCGGGACGGATACAAATAGCTTCTAATTCTGTTTCAGTTTGTATAGTATTTGCTAAATAATCTGCTAGCAGACGGGGTACTTGGTCGTTACCACCACGAATGGTGTAACGTTCATCGCTTTCACCGTAGACTGAGAATTTATCGGTGTTAGTACCAATCAAAAACACCAGATTCAAACACGATTGTTCTGCTGCTTCTCGTCCATACTCAGTAGTATAAGAAACATACAGCATTTCTTGCAGAATGGGATTAATTTTTGCTTGCTCTAAATACTCTGCAATGGAGGTATTATCTAAAGCGAAAGTTGCCTGATTGTAAGAGCGATAAGTTACATCTCCATCCCCAATGGCAACTAAATCCTCGTCAATTTTCTGTGCTAAAGGAATGAAGTAATTGATAATTTCTAGTTCAGGAATTTTGCGTCCTTGAAAGTACCATGTTTCTGGTACTAATCCTTTATCAGTAGGGAGTAAATCGACTATTGTTAAACCAAGCTCTTGAGCAAGCGATCGCAATTTCGTATGATCTGCATCAATAAATTCTCCGCCAAGTTCCACAGTCACGCCAGTACCTGCTGCGTTAGCTAAACTACGTATCCGACCACCAACGCGGCTCCTCGCTTCAATGATGTCTACAGGAACTCCAGCTTGATGTAAGCGGTAGGCAGCAGTCAAGCCAGCAATTCCCGCACCCACTACCAGCACTTTGGGAATCGTGGCAAAAGCCGTAGAATCACGTCCATTATGCCAGGTAGCTGTAGCTAATGCGCTTGCTAATCCCAAACCACTATAAAGTAAGCGGCGACGAGTGGTTCTTTGTTTTAAAATATCAACTATCTCATCGGTGGGAATGCCAGTTTTGAGCGATGCCCTTGCAATTTTATAAGCGCGTTGCAAAGATACTATTAGTGCAGACCTAGCCATTAAGCACACCTTTATTGCCGCTAATTATAGCGGTTCTCGTTTACGTGAGATATACCCGTAGGGGCACGGCACTGCCGTGCCCCTACACCTCGTTATGTAATGTTGTACTCCATCTAAATGGGAACCGCCATATCAAATAAAATTAATAATTGCAGGTTGAAATGACTTTTTTGATAAAGTAATGAAATTAAATATGAAAAATAATTAAATTATTCTTGAAAGCTTTGGTTTACCAAGACTAAATCAGTATTTTGTGGGATGCTAGGCGTACCTGATATAGCTAGCGGTTGTCGATTGAGTTAAGTACAAGAACCGCTCCCCGCTTGCGAAGAGCTTGCTCTGATGTACCTTGTATGATTAGGAAATGCTATAAAAACAGCAGAGGCTAAAAACACTACCTAACTGAAAATGCCTCGCTGAACCGCCGTGTCACAGGCTCAGTGATGAATGTCAAAATTGACTTTTTACGAGTGACAATTTCACCTGAAGCAGACATACCTGGTGTAAATTCTACTTCTTGACCCCGGACGTTAACTGAGTGTTTATTTAGCCTAATTCTGGTGGGAAAAACTAAGCCTAATTCTTTATCAACAATTGCATTCGGACTGACTTGCATAACTTCTCCATTCACAGTGCCAAATTCCTGGAAAGGGAAAGTCGCCATTTTCACTTTTGCCTTCATTCCTTGACGAATAAAGCCAATATCGCGGTTGAGAACTTTCACTTCTAGAAGCATTTCTTCCCCTTCCGGCAAAATTGACAGCAATTCTTCACCTGATTGCACTGGCCCCTTGGTGGCTTTAACTCTGTAAATTGTACCGGCAACAGGAGCCTCAATCGTTTCTAAAGCTTGCTGCTTCCTCGCCTGTTCTAATTGGCCTTGAACAGTTGTCAGTTCTTCTTTACGCTTGTTGAACTGGGTCAAAATTTCACTTTGGCGTTCTGATGCTACACGCTGGGCCTGACTGCGTGCAGCATTGGAAGATTGTTCTGCTTGGCGAATTTCTTGGACTTGGGCTGCAATATCTTTTTCTAATGATGTAACTTTATCTTGAGCCTCTGTGATTTTATTCTGGGCGTTAGTCACTTCATCTTGCGATCTAGTGATTTCTGTCTTTGCACGAGTTAATCTTTCTTGGGCATCCAAGTAATCGACACGAGGTACAGCACCAGGAGTCATTAAGCTGCGTAGGCTTTTTTCCCTTTCTTCGGCAAGTGCCAAATTACTTTCAATTTTAATTCGGATGCTATCTGCGTTGGCAAGGTTAGTTTTGGCATTGGCAACGCTGGTTTTGGCATTAACTAAGTTGTCTTGCAATCGAGTCAAACGGACTTTGGCTTGATCTATGAGTGCTAATTGGCGATTTGCTTCTGCTTCCGCCCCTGCTTGCCGCGCTTGGAAGTCTTGCAGGCGAGAACTTAAAAGTTCATCTTGCAGTTTCGTTCCAGTAGCTTTGCCTCCGGTGCGTTCTGCATCCAAACGTTGCAAATCGTCCTGAATCAATCTAGAAGATTTGGCTAGACGGGAAACATCGGTTATTTGCAAGTCTGGATCTTTTTGAACCAGAACTTGACCTTTAGTAACGCGATCGCCTTCTCGTACTTTAACAGCAACAATTGACCCCCCACCCAAGGATGTCACCGGTCTTACCTGCGTGGAAGCAATTAATTCTCCTGGTGCTGTTGCTACTTCATCTATTTGCGAAAAGTACGCCCAGGCGATTGTTCCAAATACGATGACGCTCATCGTTCCCGCTAATAATCTTGTGTACAGAGGTGGCAATTCCTGTACCGCCTTCCCCAACTCATAAGTAAGTTGTTCCTCTGGTTGGGCGAATCGCTCTTTTGTCTGACGTGCTTGAGCAGCATTTACCATATGTTTTTGTCCTTTGTCATTTGTCATTTGTCATTCGTCATTTGTCTAAAGTCCAATAGTTATTCACTAATGACCAATGACTAATGACTGATGACTATTCAAACTGCTAGATAACGCCGCAAAAAACTTTCTAATGTCTCCAACTGGAAGTTATAAATCGCTTCTAAATTGGCAATTTCATCTTTTGTACAGAAAAATTCATTTGCTAGCAATGTGCGATAAGTTCCCAAAGCTTTTTGGATTTGGGGATTAATTAAACCTAATGCACTTTGTAACCCATCAACGGCAAATAGTGGTGAGTTAATTATTACTGGTTCTTTGTTGAAGATCCGGCCAAAAATCCGGGGAATATCTTCTCGTAATAAAATCTCTGGGCCTCCTACAGGTAAAATCTGGTTGCGAGCGCCTTCAACTGTCACAGAATCCACCACTATCTTTGCTAAATCATCGGTACTGACAATTGAGGTACGGTTTTTGCGATCGCCAATTAGCAGATACAATCCCGTTTCCCGAAATTGTTCTACGAGTGGTAGCAAGTTAGATGCTAATCCAGATGGGCGTAAAATAGTGTAATTTAAGCCACTAGCTGCTAAATATCGTTCTACTGCTCGTTTGGCTTTAAATACAGGAGCGTCTTCATATCCGCGATCGGCTCCCAGTACAGAAATAAAGACAAAATGCTCTACACCATTGGCTTTAGCCTGGTCTATTAGTTCAATATTGGCGCGGTAATCTAAAGATAGAGCATCGCTATCAGAACCGTGGGCGCTGATAATATACTTGACACCCCGACTAGCTTTCTGGATATCTCTTTCTTCTAGCAAGTCACCGATAAAGATTTCTGCACCCCGGTGTTCTAACTCGCTGTAGCGCGAAGTTAGACGGACAAATGCCCGCACAGACTGTTCTCGTTGCCGTAGAAGTCGCACAACTCTACGACCAATTCCTCCCGTTGCTCCAGTTATTAGAAACATATAAATACCTAAATTGAATAGTTACAGGGTTTATATAGAGGTTCGCTCGTTTGTATGCAATACACTTTGACCTCACTTCCATTCCTCTCTCCTAAGAGGCTACGGTGTATACACAAGTCTGAAATAGCTGAAAAACCCAAGGTTTTACCCCACCCTAACCCTCCCCTTATAAAGGGGAGGGAACTAGATTTCCGGTTTCCCTCCCCTTATAAAGGGGATTGAACTAGATTTCCGGTTTCCCTCCTTATAAAGGGGATTGAACTAGATTTCCGGTTTCCCCCCTTATAAAGGGGATTGAACTAGATTTCCGGTTTCCCCCCTTATAAAGGGGATTGAACTAGATTTCCGGTTTCCCTCCTTATAAAGGGGATTGAACTAGATTTCCGGTTTCCCCCCAATATATCGGGGGGATTAAGGGGGGTAATTCGACTTGTGTGTACACCGTAGCTCCTAAGAGGAGAGAGGCTTTGAATCTTACTCCCCTTCCCTAATAGGGAAGGGGTTGGGGGTTAGGTCTCTATTAGCCAATAAGTCATACCTTATTTATCTTAATCTCAAAAAATTATCCCCTGTATCTCCAAAGATGTAGAGGATGGGGTAATGGGATTAATTTTACTGGCTCAACAAGTCAATAGCTTGTTCAAGCGACATCTTAGCCCTGTGCAAGTTCAGCAGGTTCTCCTGGTCGTATCGGTCAGGATAGCTCATTTTTCTGCCCTCTAAAGTTATCTGAATTAGTGCTGCTTGCTCATTCATCTGTGGGTGAATTCATCTCTTCTATAGCAGAACTGATTATCTGGATAGCGTTAAAGTTAGGGAATTTTAACCCTTTACCTTGCTTCAAAGCATATTGAAAAAGCAATATGCTTCTTTTGCTTGCGGAAAACACCGAAATAAAAAAGTAAACTGGGGTTTGAGAAAGTAAAAGCTCCTTTTACTTGCGGAAAACACCAAAATGAGAAAGCAAACTGGGGTTTGAGAAAGTAAAAGCTGATTTTGCTTGCGGAAAACACCAAAATGAGAAAGCAAACTGGGGTTTGAGAAAGTAAAAGCTGATTTTGCTTGCGGAAAACACTGAAATGAGAAAGCAAACTGAGGTTTGAGAAAGTAAAAGCTTCTTTTGAGTAAGTCAAATGTCATTTTGCTTATTAAATTCGACGTAATACCGTTTCTTTGTGAAGCTGCGCCAAATCTTTTAATTTCTTATTTCTTCTTGGCGTACTTGGCGCTCTTGGCGGTTCGTTCTTTATTTCTTGCACCATAAGCGCATCTTCATACAGAATTGGTATAACTTAAGTAATTACGTTAAGAAGATTTGTAGGTTGGGTTGAACGGAGTGAAACCCAACAAAGCTGTGAAAAGGTTGGGTTTCGTTCCTCAACCCAACCTACATTGGAGTTATTTTTTAGGCAAAACTACACAGTATTAGGCTGAGTTAAAATCCCCCCACATCTTTGCAGATGCAGAGGGAGTATTAACAATTCAAAATTGTTTCACATGGGTATTTAAACGCTTTGTGCAAACACCCCACTTCAAAACTATTCAGCAGCTTTGTTATTAGCTCTATTAGCCCGCGCCTCAGCCGAAGCCATCACCTCATCCATATTCTCTAGCACTTCACCAGGGAAGTTTTCCAAAACTCTGGTAGAAAGGGCAACCCGCCCTTTACCCTCATCCAAGTCAATAATTACAGCTTTAATTTGCTGACCAACTTGAAATACCTTTTCTAAAGAGTCGATGAATTTTTGGCTTACCTGCTTGATATGAAGCAAAGCTCCCATACCATTTAAATCAACAAATACACCAAAAGGTTTGATGCCAGTAACTTTACCTTCCACCAGTTGACCTAGTTCTAACAAGCTGAAGTTGCTAGAACGAGTTGCTAATCGCTGGGAAAGGATGAGTTTGTTGGTGTTTTTATTGATTTCCAAAAAGCCCACAGTCAGATTTTGACCTTTGAGAGCTTCTAAATTATCACGCTCGGCCAGGTGCGATCGCGGAATAAATCCCCGCAAGGAGAGAATATCTACGGTGACACCACCTTTATTTACACCCATAACCTTTACTTGCACAGTCTGAGCATTTTCCTGCATTTCGGCCAGTCGTTCCCAGATGTGCTGAATTTCCAACTGCTTTCGAGAAAGGGTGACTTGACCTTCTGCATCCTGATCTCGGATAATCAAAAACTGCATATCCTCTTGCAATGGCAGCACTTCCGATAAATCGGTAACTGCTCTCAAAGAAGCCTCATCGCGCGGCAGAAAAGCTGACGACTTGCCACCAATATCGACATAAGCTCCATCATGGTCAAGTTGGAACACTTTGCCATGTACAACCTGTCCTTTTTGAAACTGGTAGTCGTGTTTTTCTAGTGCTTTGGCAAAATCGTCCATCGTAAACGGCGAATTGGCTGTTTGAGAAAGTTTCGATTCGGAATTCATGACTTTTGAAGATTAATTGTTATTTGATATGGTGCAACTGGAGTTTAGATTGTCATTTGTCACTTGTCATTTGTCATTCGTCAGTTGTCGTTTATTATTCACTAATGACTAATGACTAGTTCAGTTGACTAAAGAGTTGTTTGACTTGCTCCCAAGCATCAGCAGCAGCTTTAGGATTATAACTGGCACGACGGTCACAGAAAAATCCGTGATCAGCTCCATCGTAGCGAAACACACGATGAGGAATTTTATATTTTTCTAACTCTGCTTCAATCTCATCTACTTGTTCGCCTGGAATGCTAGCATCTTCTCTACCAAAGAAGGCATAGAGAGTGCCTGGAATTTCTCTGGTGCGGGTGACAGTGGGAGCTACACCTCCTGGTGTGCGAGTGGTAATTCCAGCACCGTAGAAGGAAGCCGTAGCTTTAATATCTGGTAAGGTAGCTGCAAGATATGCAACATGACCACCAAAGCAGAAGCCAATACAACCAAAACTATCTTTTTTCACTTGAGGCAGATTTTTGAGGTAGTCAATTGCTAATTGAATATCGCTCAATAACTCTGAGGCTTTAGTTTGCGTAGCGTAGCCTCTGCCCGTTTCAATATCTTCGGGTGTGTATCCGGTTTCAAAACCAGGAGCAGTCCGTTGAAAAAGTGCAGGTGCAATCGCTACATACCCAAGTTTGGCAATTCGTTCTGTAACATCCCGAATGTGAACGTTAACACCAAAAATCTCTTGTAATACCAAGACTCCTGGGTAAGATCCAACTTCTTTTGGTTCTGCCAAATAAGCTGAAATTTGAATAGTATCTTGCAAAAGATTAACCGTTGTGGTAATTATTCCTTGCTCTGTCATAATAATTTTTACCAGTGCTGTATGATTAGCCGTGTGTTTATTTGATATAACTATGCCAGTATGCCCAGGTTATTTCCATTCAAATTATCAATTACCAATAGGAGCGCATTAGAAATTTGTACCAGAAAAACTTCATGTGTAAATAAAATATTTGACATGTAGCAAATGCAGCTGGTCATTAAAGGAGGGCTGAGTTAAAAGTGCTGAGTAGTAAATCAACATTCCCCACTCCCCACTCCCCACTCCCCACTCCCCACTCAGTATTCAGGAGGTTTGCTGATGATTCAATTCCGTATTCAGCCAGACAGCGAAATTCCCGCATCAACCCAGCTGTTTAATCAAATCCGGTTTGCGATCGCTTCTCGGCAATATCCCCCTGCTTACAAATTGCCAAGCACAAGAGCGTTAGCAATGCAAACTGGATTACACCGTAATACCATTAGCAAAGTTTACCGTCAACTAGAAGAAGACGGATTTGTTGAAAGTATGGCTGGTTCAGGAATTTATGTTCGTCCCCAAGGTCATGAGGGCGGTAGCAGGCTGCAATCACCAATACTTAAACAAAATCCTGATGCATATCAAGTTGTCCAGAAAGCACTCGATGATTTGCTCACCCAAGGATGTTCACTCAATCAAGCCAGAGAGCTATTTTTAGCGGAAATTGACTGGCGCTTGCGTTGTAGTGCGCGGGTACTGGTTGCAGTTCCATCTTATGACATGGGTGCTGGTGAGTTGATGGTCTATGAATTAGAGCGATCGCTAAAAATACCAGTCCAGTTGGTAGCAATGGAAGAATTAACTGCTGTGTTAGATAAAACTACCTCTGCAACAGTAGTTACAAGTCGATATTTTATCAGTAATGTGGAAGCGATCGCAGCTCCTAAAGCTGCACGAGTAATTCCTCTAGATATCTACGACTACAGCAAAGAACTCAGCCTATTGAAAACCCTACCAAAAGAAAACTGTGTAGGTATAGTTAGCCTCAGTTCCGGGATTGCACGAGCCGCAGAAGTCATCCTCCACGGTTTGCGAGGAGATGAACTATTAGTGATGACTTCGCAACCAAAAGATGCTTATAAACTTCAGGCAATGGTTAAACGGGCTGAGGTAATCATAAGCGATCAAGCCAGTTTTGCGGCAGTGCAAGCAGCCGTGCAAGCATGTGATGAAGATATTATTCGTCCACCGAAGCTGATTAAGGTTGAAAATTATATAGGTACTAACTCAATTAACTTGCTAAAACGAGAACTAGGTTTAAGTTAATTAACACTTACGCAAAATATTTCTCAAACTCTCATTCTCTGTGCCCTCTGCGCCTCTGTGGTTTGTTATTCTCTAACTCGTACCAGTCCTTTAATCTCAAGATAATTCGACCAACATCTTTAAGAGCAACTGATACAGGAGGGATAAAGTAGTGCAAATTGTGATTGTCGGCGCAGGCCCAACAGGCGTAACACTTGCCCTGCTCCTTGCAAAACGTGGTATTCCTGTAACATTAATTGAAGCAGCAAAAGACTTTCATCGTGTTTTTCGCGGTGAAGGATTAATGCCCAGTGGGTTAGATGCACTAGAGCAAATGGGCCTATCACCGTTGTTAGAACATATTCCCCATCGACAACTCGACGCATGGGAATTCATTCTGGGTGAAAAGCAGTTGTTTCGAGTTGATGAACCAATGGGAGCAACCCGACCCTGTACACTGGTTTCACAACCACCACTACTCAATGCACTGATTTCTGAAGCTCAAACCAATGATGGGTTTAAATTTATCCAGGGTGTTCCAGTCAAAGATTTACGGTGGAGGAATCAACGTGTCGCAGGTGTAGTACTGAGCGATGGCAGAGAACTAACTGCTGATTTAGTGATTGGGGCAGATGGTCGAAATTCTCTTGTGCGACAACGTATAGCATTGGAATTGGTACGCCAGCCCAAAAATATTGATATTCTCTGGTTTAAGCTTGCCGCCAGCCCTGAGTTTGCAGCCGACAATGTATTTCGTACTATTGTAAATGGCGATCGCGTATTTACCATCTTTCACGGAGCAGAGTCAGGTAAACTGCATCTGGTTTGGGTGATGTCCGCAACCGAAAATACTGACTCTAAGCAAACCAACTGGGGAGAGATTTTTGCCTCATTATCACCCTCATGGCTAGCGGAGCATTTCCGTAATCATGCAGACACTATCGAATCCCCGATTCGGCTGTCTGTTGTGGTTGGTTATTGCCCACAATGGCACGCACCAGGGGTATTGCTTCTGGGTGACGCTGCACACCCAATGTCTCCTGTCCGCGCTCAAGGAATTAATCTAGCATTCCGTGATGTGATTGTCGCTGCTAATCATCTTGTGCCACTGTTGCAC
The DNA here is from genome assembly GCF_036919495.1 of Nostoc sp. Classification (GTDB taxonomy): domain Bacteria; phylum Cyanobacteriota; class Cyanobacteriia; order Cyanobacteriales; family Nostocaceae; genus Nostoc. The sequence goes on along the minus strand of NZ_JBALBZ010000141.1, from coordinate 77,253 downwards.
AGAGAAGCTGGACACCAGGATATTGATATGGCATTACCGCAAATCCAAGCGGAACGTGAGCCAGAAATTATCCGTGCCCAGCAACTCCAGTTAGAAGAAGCTAAACAAGGCGAACTACTGCGAAAAAATACACTGCTGCGATCGCTATTGATTCAACTTGCTCCCTTACTCCGTAAAATAATTAAAAAGTCTTGGTTAAGGCGACAATATAAAATGCGTCAAGGTATCACACAGGTACACTTAACTGTCTAAAAAACCGCCAGCAGTTATCCAACTTGTGGTTGTGGGGTGTTAATTTGCAAAAACTCTTGTACCCGTTGCAAGTAAGTTGGCGCATCTTCCAACATTGGGAAATGCGCTGTGTTACGAATCATCACAAATTCCACTTTGTCACTTAGTGCAGCTGCTTGACGCCCCATCTCGGCTGGAATAATCTTGTCATACTCCCCCGCTACAAGCAGAGTCGGCACTGTCAGCTTGGCAAACTCTTCCGGCATCACTTCAGATTGAGCCTTGCTGACTGAAGTAAAAATTGTTCCTAAAGCCGCATCGTAATCTGCTTCGAGAAAATCTTCCAAAAAAGCTTGCCGCTCAGAATGTGGTATGGAACTATGTAGAAATCTGGCCATAAACATCCGGTCAACAAATGGAATTTTGCTTAACCATTTGGGACGGAATTTAACTACATAGCCACCAAATTTATGAAAAGCACTAAAAGATTTTTCGTCGTACTCAAAAACGCCGCTACAGGTTAAAATTCCTCGTTCCACTCGTTGGGGATAGCGGTTAAAAAATAAAGTAGCAACAGACGCGCCCATTGAATGAGCATTGATATAAACACGCTGAAGATGCAACCCATCTAACAAAGCTGCCAAATCATCAGCGTATTCTTCTAATTCATAGGTTAACTCTCTGATTGCCTGTGATTCTTCCTGGGAAGACTCAGATTCGGCAACAGTTTCACTTGCTTCAGCTATGGTTGGCTTCCCACCAGAACGCCCAAATCCCCGCATATCGTAGAGTAAACAATCAAATTGCTCCGATAGAGCATTCGCGGTATTTTGCCAATATCTAGCCGAACCAGCCCAACCGTGGATGAAAATCATCACTGGTTTTACCAAAGAACCAGATGGTTTTTTCACCCATTCGTAGTAATGCTCAACGCCACGAACTTTAATATAAGGCATTAGTCATTAGTCCTTTGTCAGTTGTCATTAGTCATTTGTCCTTGGTACATAGTTATTATTCCTTAGTTTTTGCCCAATGACTAATGACCAATGACTAATGACTATTAAGCTGATTCTGGCTTCGGTAGTGAAGATGGATGTATTATCAGTTCGGCAGTCGATCGCTTCTCAACCATCTCCCGTGTTACTGTACAGCGTGTCACATCCTTACGAGATGGTAACTCGTACATTACATCCAACATTAATTCTTCCACAATGCCCCGCAGCGCTCTAGCACCAGTTTTACGACGGTAGGCTTCTTGAGCGATCGCTCGTAAAGCATCTGGTTTAAAATCTAACTGGACATTATCCATCTTCAGCAGTTTTTGGTACTGCTTGACTAAGGCGCTGCGTGGTTGGGTGAGAATCGCCATCAACGCTTCTTCATCTAGCGGATCTACTACTGCTACCATTGGCACGCGCCCAATAAATTCGGGAATCATACCAAATTTTACTAGATCGTCTGGTGCTAGATGGCGGAGAGTATCTGCTGCCCGTTTTTCTTTCGATTGGCCTTCTCCAGGTTGCACAAAGCCTATTGCTTTTTTGCCAACTCTCTGATCCACAACCTTTTCTAGACCTACGAAAGCACCACCACAGACGAACAAAATATTACTTGTATCAATCTGGATGCAGTCTTGATAGGGATGCTTACGCCCTCCTTGGGGTGGTACATTGGCGATCGTTCCCTCTAACATTTTCAGCAAGGCTTGCTGCACGCCTTCGCCAGAAACATCGCGGGTAATTGACGGATTCTCACTCTTGCGAGCAATTTTGTCAATTTCATCAATGTAGATAATTCCTCGTTGCGCTTCCTCTATATCTAAATCTGCCACCTGCAACAGTCGCAGCAAGATATTTTCCACATCTTCTCCTACGTACCCCGCTTCTGTCAGCGTCGTAGCATCAGCGACGGCAAAGGGTACATCCAGGATTTTTGCTAAGGTTTGCGCTAAGAGAGTTTTGCCGCAACCAGTTGGGCCAATTAACAAAATATTGGATTTTTGCAATTCTACAGCATCATCTGCCGCAGCTTTGCCACTGGTTTTAGACTGAATTACCGCTAACCGCTTGTAGTGATTATAAACGGCTACTGACAGCACTTTCTTTGCTTCGTCTTGACCAATGACGTGTTCGTCTAGATAATTTTTAATCTCTCTTGGCTTGGGTATTTGATTAAACGAAATACTAGAAGATTGAGTCCGTCGTTTTTGAGGTGGTTCTGCTCTTGGTGCAGGTTGTGCTGCCGCACCATTGGTATCGAGTAACTCCTCGTCTAGTATTTCATTACACAAGTCAACGCATTCATCGCAGATGTAGACTCCCGGCCCCGCGATTAATTTACGCACCTGCTCTTGAGACTTGCCGCAAAACGAACATTTTAAATGGGAGTCGTACTTAGACATACCAGCCTCTTATTTCAGAATGGTGACGTTTTCCCCTGCTGTGGGAAGATTTTGCCTGGAAATGACCTGATCAATCAAACCGTAATTCTTCGCCTCTTCTGCCGACATAAAGAAGTCGCGCTCAGTATCTGCTTCAATTCTTTCTATGGGTTGACCAGTATGATGAGCCATTAACTCATTTAACTTACCCTTAATGTAAAGAATTTCTCTGGCTTGAATTTCAATGTCAATGGCTTGACCTTGAGCGCCACCAAGTGGTTGGTGAATCATAATCCGGGAGTCGGGCAGAGACATTCGCTTACCGGCAGCCCCTGCTGTCAACAAAAATGCCCCCATGCTCGCGGCTAATCCAAAACAGATGGTAACAACATCAGGGCGAATTTGTTGTATTGTATCATAGATTGCCATGCCTGCGTAGACTGAGCCGCCAGGAGAATTAACATACAGTTGGATGTCTTTTTCTGAGTCTTCGGCGTCTAGAAATAACAACTGAGCCACGATTGAGTTGGCTACAGTATCATCTATTGGCGTTCCCAAAAAGATAATCCGCTCTCGCAGCAGGCGGGAGTAGATGTCGAAAGCCCTTTCACCCATGCCAGACTGTTCAACCACCATCGGCACGATGTTACTAGGGCTGTTCAACTGGGAGTTAATGTTGATTCGACTTTGGTTGCTGATGGGGTAGTTTCCCGACTGCGATACAAGCATACAAGCTTTCTTTGACGATAATTTAGGACAAGTGTTTCAGCAGCAGATGCTGCCTTTTCAACGAATGGAATTTTTATAGGTACGTGTTAACCATTATGCCTCATATAATTTCCCCTCGTGTAACACAGTATCAAGCTCAGGCGATAAGATGTGTCACAATTTGCTGAAAATTCATTCTTTAATTATTCTGCCTTTATTCCTCATCTCCCCCTGCTCCCTTCTCCCCCATCTCTTTTAACTTACCCATTTCACCAGTACTTTAACTCAGGACTGGTGAACTCATGGCTGTGTGGTTTTTAATTATCCTTCAGTGACTTCAGTTGAAGCTTCGCTGATTTCTTCCTCTGTCTGAGGTGCATCAGCTTCAGCATCTGATTCTGCGTCTTCCGTTTCCTCTGCGGGACTTAAGGAACCTTCGAGTACAAGTTCAATTGAGGAATGTTCTAATAACCAATCAATGGTCTTTTCAGTTAATAGTTCGTTTTCCACGATTGAGCGCAGTCTATCTTCATCAACGTCTTGCTCCTCTGGGTACTGTTCCAAAAGTTCTGTGACTCTGGCTGCGATTTCTTCAGGTGTTACCTCAATAGATTCGCGTTTAGCGACTTCGCGCAACGACAAGGAGCGTTTGATGCGTTCAATGGCCTCTGTACGCGATCGCTCCCGCAATTGAGGAATAATATCTTGAGTAAACAACTTCCTCACATCTAATCCCTGCTGAGACAGGCGCATTGCTGTTTGTGTGAGCATTGCATCCACTTCTTGCTCAATCATGGTTGCTGGTAAGTCAACTTCTACGTGTTTGAGCAGTTCCGTTAACAATGCTTCCTGTTTATTTGTTTTTGTTTTGTCGTCCGCCTCTTTTTGATATTGCTCGACCAAAGAAGCGCGTAACTCCTCTAAGGTTTCAAAATCGCTGATTTCCTGGGCGAAATCGTCATTTACTTCTGGTAGTTCCTTTTCCTTCAGTTCTTTAAGTGTCACCGTGAAAGTTGCCGCTTTTCCAGCTAAATCTTCATTAGCATAAGGATCTGGGAACTGTGCCGCAATTTCTTTGGTTTCTTCAGGATTCATCCCCACTATTCCCGAAATAAAGCCTGGAATAAACTTATCTTCCTGCAACTCAACTTGAAAATCAGTTGCTTCAGCTCCGGGAATCGGTTCTAGTTCAGCTGTTTCGTCTTCGCCCTCAACTCTGGCAAATGAGCCTTTAAAATCGACTACGGCAATATCACCGATTTGGGCTGCACGTCCTTCCACAGGAATCAATGTCGCCAATTCTTGACGTTCCTTGTCAAGGTTTGCGTCTACTCGTTCTGGATCGAACTTGACTTCTTCAGCCTTAGCTTGCAAGTCAGTGTACTGAACTAGATTCACTTCTGGTTCTACATCGACAGCAGCCGAAATCGTCAGGGGTTTTCCAGGTTCATAATTCTTAATTAAATCCTCAAAGGAGGAGCGCAATTGCGGCTGACCTATTGCCGGAATGGCTTCTTGTTTAACTGCTTGCTCAATGCCGTCTTGAATTAGTTCTTCCAGTGCTGCTGCCTTGATACGAGTTGTACCCAGCCTTTGTAGCAATATTGGGCGAGGTACTTTGCCTTTACGAAACCCAGGAATATTGGCAGTACTCGCTAAGTTTTTAATGACCTGTTCGTAAGTTTGCTTGGTAATTTCCGGCGTAATCTCTATTTCCAGCCCAATTTGGCTGGCGGGAAGTTTTTCCTGGGTAACTTTCATACTTCGTCTCTAGTTTTCTGGTATTTTATACTCCAAGTACACACAAGATGCAATAATTGTTTGCGTTTATGGCTTGATGTGTCTTAAGGGAATGGGATGCCAAAAGGCTTTATGACATCCAAGGATGGATGTTTGTCCTGGGGCAAAGATCCAGTTTACTGCCAATCACCAAGGACTTGACATATTACCTTCATAACAATTTAGTTAGTAGGGGCATTGGGCATGGGGCATTGGTTATTCTTTCTCCCTCTGCTGTCTCAGAACCACTCCCCACTCCCTCTGAAACTTAGGAATTAATTATCTCACTGCGCTAACGCCGTGATATCCTGGTTCTCAGCGACTGGTTAGTACTCCCAAGTTAAAGTTATAGTGTTGAGTCTAGCTATTATGTAAGTTGTGGGGCAAGAGCGCATCTATTACCTAAGCGTATAACTCAGTTTGATGCTGTGCTGATTTTATCAACTTTGATCGTAAATATATTCATCATTTTGGTAAGCAACTTTGAAGCTAAGACGTTCGTCGCATTATTAAGTGAGATGCCTATGAAACGCCTAAGTGCAGATATCTCTAGTTTTCTGTTAAATCGCTGTTTATTGTATAATAATATATAGTTGAAATCGATGGACAAATGGGATAACCATTGGTGGAGAGTGCAACATAACTTAATGTTTTAAATTAAGCAAAAAATAAATGTATTAAATATTTAGAAATAAAAAAATTATAGGCTAAATTCAGAGAAAAATTTAAATTTATTCAAAATGCATTTAAAGAGTACGATCGCTATTTAAATATAAGTAAATCTTCAACTGTTCCAAATTGCAAAAAAACCTCTTAAAGGAGGAAGTGAGTTTGTCTAAATCCTATCGTATAGCTATTTTAGGAGCGACTGGTGCCGTTGGCACAGAGTTGCTGGAATTATTAGAAATCCGTAATTTTCCGATTGCTGACTTAAAGCTATTGGCATCAGAACGGAGTGTAGGGCGATCGCTGCGCTTTAAAGGGGAGAATATACCAATAGAAGCAGTGAGCGATCGCGCCTTTGAAAATGTAGATATAGTATTAGCTAGTGCGGGTGGTTCCACATCCAAAACTTGGGCAGCAATTGCCGTAGAAAAGGGCGCAGTGGTAATTGACAACTCCAGTGCCTTTAGGATGAACCCGGAAGTTCCCTTAGTAGTGCCAGAGGTGAATCCAGAAGCCGTAGCTAATCACCAAGGCATTATTGCCAACCCCAACTGCACGACAATTTTAATGGCTGTGGCAGTCTGGCCATTGCATAAAATTAAACCAGTGCAACGCATCGTAGCTGCAACCTACCAATCTGCTAGTGGTGCTGGTGCTAGAGCAATGGCAGAAGTCAAAAGGCAAACAAGCGCTATACTACAAGGACAGCCGCCAGTCGCTGAGGTATTACCTTACCCACTGGCATTTAATTTATTCCCGCATAACTCACCATTAAACGATTTGGGTTATTGTGAGGAAGAAATGAAAATGGTCAACGAAACCCGAAAAATATTTGGTACGCAGCAAATCAGAATCACTGCGACCTGTATACGGGTTCCCGTACTTCGGGCCCATTCAGAAGCCATTAATTTAGAATTTGAGACTCCCTTTAGTGCAAAGGAAGCCAGAGAGATTTTAAATTCCTCCCCTGGAGTGAAGTTGGTAGAAAATTGGGAAACTAACTATTTTCCGATGCCAATTGAAGCAACTGGTAAAGACGAAGTTTTAGTGGGAAGAATTCGTCAGGATATTTCTCATCCCTGTGGCTTGGAATTATGGTTATGTGGTGACCAAATCCGCAAAGGCGCAGCATTAAATGCAGTACAAATCGCCGAATTACTGGTAGAAAAAAATCTACTAAAACCTGCTAAAGCTTACGTTTCAAGCTAATCATTAGTAAAAACAAACAACTAATGAAAAAGAGCAAATGTGCAAATCACTGTTGAAAGTAATTTGCATATAGGTTATTACAATAGAGAACCACCAAGATATAAAAACATGGGTAATCAGGAGTGAAAAAAGGGTGGGAGATTTTGGCAATGTTTTAACCGCTATGATTACGCCGTTTAAAGCAGACGGTAGTGTAGATTATGATGTAGCGGCAGAACTGGCAGCACATCTAGCTAACAACGGAACAGATACATTGGTGGTGTGCGGCACAACCGGAGAATCCCCTACCTTAACTTGGGATGAGGAATACCAGCTGTTTATTGAGGTATTGCGCTCCGTGGCAGGAAAAGCCAAGGTCATCGCAGGTTGTGGTTCAAATTCTACCAAGGAAGCGATCGCAGCTACCCAAAAAGCGTCTAAAATAGGAGTACATGGTTCCTTACAAGTTGTTCCTTATTACAACAAACCGCCACAAGCGGGATTGGAAGCGCACTTTCAGGCTATAGCACAAGCCTGTCCCGACTTACCTTTGTTGTTATATAATGTCCCAGGTCGTACCGGACAAAACCTTCAGCCAGAAACAGTTGCCCGGTTAGCTGAGGTTAGCAATATTGTCGGAATTAAAGAATCCACTGGTAGTATAGATCAAGCAAGCGAAATCCGTCGCTTGACACCAAAAGAATTTGACATTTACTCTGGTGATGATTACATGACTTTGCCCTTGTTAGCGATCGGGGCAAAGGGCGTGGTAAGTGTGGCTTCTCATCTGGTAGGAAACCAATTACAGCAGATGATCCAAGCTTTTAGGGCGGGAAAAATTGAAGTAGCTACTGAGATTCATCTCCAACTCTTCCCGTTGTTTAAAGCTTTATTTCTCACTTCAAATCCCATTCCAGTGAAAAAAGCACTGAAACTTCAAGGTTGGGAGGTTGGTTCAACTCGTCCACCGCTATGTGAAGCTGATTTAGAAGTAAGCCAAAAGTTAGAAGCGGTTCTGAAGGAACTTAGTTTAATCTAGCCACCATCCGGTTAATCGCTGTTAATCTGCTGCTTTCTTAAGATACATATAAACAACGCTCATAATTGTTCATAAGTTGCAATTTAAAAATCTGTGTTAGGACTGATAGACATACTATAAATTCTTCAATGTACAGTCGATTTTATTGAATAAAAAATTGAAATCTTCAATTAAAACTTGATTGCTTTGGGACTGAATTAAGAGACAAATGATGTTGTCTTAAATACAAGTTCGTTAACTATCAACTAAATTAACCACAAGTAACAATCTAAGGAGAAAATGGCTAAAAACGAAGCTGATAATTCCGCCTTGAAAATTATTCCTTTGGGCGGTTTACACGAAATTGGGAAAAATACCTGTCTTTTTGAGTATGACGATGAAATTATCCTGTTAGATGCAGGATTGGCTTTTCCCACAGAGGCGATGCATGGAGTAAATATTGTTCTACCAGATACGACCTATCTGCGGGAAAATCGCCACAAAATTAAAGGGATGATCGTTACTCACGGTCATGAAGACCATATTGGCGGGATTGCTTTCCATCTCAAGCAATTTGATATCCCCGTGATTTATGGGCCCAGACTAGCAATGGCAATGCTAGAGGGTAAATTAGAAGAAGCAGGAGTGCGCGATCGCACAGAAATCAGAACAGTTCTACCACGCGATGTGGTGCGGATTGGCAAAAACTTTTTAGTTGAATATATCCGTAATACCCACTCCATTGCTGATAGTTTCACTGTTGCCATTCATACTCCCCTTGGTGTAGTCATTCACACAGGGGATTTTAAAATTGACCATACCCCAGTGGATGGTGAAAAGTTTGATTTGCAACGGTTAGCAGAACATGGTGAAAAAGGCGTTCTTTGCCTTCTCAGTGATTCCACGAACGCTGAGATACCAGGGTTTACACCTTCGGAACGTTCAGTTTATCCCAATCTGGAGAGAGTATTTAGTCAAGCCACTGGGCGATTATTTGTCACTACCTTTGCTTCCAGCGTCCATCGCATCAACATGATTTTGGATATCGCCAAGAAGCAAAACCGTGTAGTGACAATTGTCGGGCGTTCGATGCTAAACTTGATTGCTCATGCCCGCAATTTAGGTTACATCAAGTGTGAAGATAATCTGCTGCAACCATTGCACGCAGTCCGCAATCTACCTGATGAGAGAGTACTAATTTTAACTACAGGTTCTCAGGGTGAAACGATGGCAGCAATGACCCGCATTGCCAACAAAGAACATCCTCACATTAAAATCCGCCAAGGAGATACAGTAGTATTCTCTGCTAACCCAATTCCCGGAAATACGATCGCAGTAGTCAACACCATTGATAAATTAATGATTCAAGGTGCGAAAGTAGTCTATGGTCGGGATAAAGGGATTCACGTCTCCGGTCACGGCTGTCAGGAAGAACAAAAGCTGATGATTGCCTTAACTCGACCCAAATTCTTTGTGCCATTTCACGGCGAACATCGGATGCTAGTGAAGCACGCAGAAACGGCTCAGAGTATGGGCATTCCCGCAGAAAATATGATTATCATTCAGAATGGTGATATTGTCGAACTGACTGAAGATGCGATTCGCGTCGCTGGTAAAGTGCCATCTGGTATCGAATTGGTGGATACTACTAGTTCGGGTATGGTCAGTGCCAAAGTGCTGCAAGAACGGCAACGCATGGCTTCAGAAGGCATTATTACGATCGCAGCGGCCATTGATTGGAATGGTAAACTGTTGGCCAAACCAGAAGTTCACCTACGGGGTGTAGTGACAAGTGTAGAGCGATCGCTCCTACAAACCTGGGTAAAACAACGCATTGAAGAAATCTTAACTGTGCGCTGGACAGAATTTGCTCCTGGCGAAGGTCAAGCAGCAGATATAGACTGGGGTGGATTGCAAGGAACTTTAGAACGAGAATTGCAACGTTCCATCCGCCGCGAACTGCAATGTCAGCCATCTGTGACTTTGTTGATGCAAATCCCTGATGAGCCACCCGTGAAAGTTGCCGATGGTAGAAGACGGCGGACTCGGACTGCTGCTCAGGTAGCATCATAGAGAATTTAAGATAAAAATCTCACGTTAAAGCGCAGAGACGCAGAGTTTTTCTGAATGTCTTTGCGCTTTGGCGTGAGAATAGTCTTTATAGGTATAGAAACCACAGTAAATAGTACTTGCCTATAGTTCTTGGAAGCGATCTCTATGACACGAACAGGCAAAAAGTATTGAAAGTACTTCGGCTATTCTCAAAACTGCCCCACCGCTTTTAGTTGAAGTGGTAAGCCATGAATCTATTGACCGAAACTATAATCAAAAAACCTCTGAGTATGCAGCTATTGGTGTGGTCGAATATTGGATTGTTGACCCTCTAGAAAATAAGGTAACGGTGTGTTTGTTAGACCAGGGTAATTACAAGCAATTTGTGTTTGCTGAAAACCAACAGATTGTTTGGCAAATGTTCCCAGAATTAACCCTAACCGTTCAGCAGATAGTTTTAGTTTAAATTTTGTTGAAGTTAATATTTTTTATAAATCTCTCGGTTTAGGGACTTCTAAATAAAAAATACCCAAAAAACTCTCTCCTCTGTGTTCTCTGTGTCTCTGTTGCCGCAAGCCGCTGACGCTCCTTCTCTGCGAGACGCTACGCGAACGTCGCTACCGCTTCGCTAATACGTCTACGTTTATTTGAGTAATTTATTTCTTGGAAGTCCCTTAACAGATGAGGTTAGCCAATATCGTTACCAATTTCTCTACTTGCGTCTACAGATGAATGAAAAAATACATCTGACGTATAAACTTATGTAAATAATTAGCAGGTGTTAGGTAGAAGCGCAGTGTTAAAGCTGAATAATATCAGGTATTAACTTAACCAACACTAATTCTTTTTCATAAGAGGAGAAAAGATGTACAACAGAGTGACTTTTTGTGGTTCTATATTTTCTGCCTTTCTTTTTTATACCGGATTTACCTTCAATATTCCGATAGCAAATGCACAAATAAAGCTAAATCCATCGATAATCAGAATAAATCCATCGGTAATCAAAGCGATAGTTCCGGTGAGCGAAGTGCCTTGCTCAACATTTTTACAACCCTATTTTGATTGGGAAAGGGGAAGTTTTCTCAATTTTGTAACCGCCTCTGTAGTTTTTAACAATGCAGCAAACAAGCTAGTTACTTACACCACTGGAACACTCAATCTAAATGGAAACAACCTCACAGGTGATTTTACACAATTGTTGAGTAACCGATTTATTAGTTTGCCAGGAGGAGGGCCTTTTAGTTTCTCTTCTCAACCCTTCTCTATCAATCAACCAGCTTCCATCGGTATAACGCTTGCAGCCGATGGTTCAGTAACCTGGGTTCAGCGAAGCAATAATACAAGCTTTAATTACAAGGCAATTTGTTATTCAAATGATACTGCAATCTTATTACCTTTATTCAGTGCAGACACTTCATCTGGAGTCATAACGTTTGGAAAGGGGACTGGCCCAAACTAAACTAGAGTTAGCAACATACACTGAGATAATTTGATTTGCGTGACTCACTTTAGTAATTAGAGCGATCGCCCTCAATGAACCCAAAGGTATACTAAAACTAAAGTACACACTGTTAAAGGCGCTCCAAACCTTAGATGTTCCCAAAAAGTTAGCTTGTAACCTAAATCAGTAGCAGCTTCTACAACTATCAAGTTGGCGACTGAACCAAACAATGTCAAATTACCAGCCAAAGTTGATCCGGCTGCCAACAATAGCCAATACTTAGTGTCACCTGGATGAACCAGCGGATGCAGCAGAAGTACAGCAGGGACATTAGAAATTAAGTTAGATAAAACAACAGTTACACCCAAAAAACTCGCAGCAGAGTTGATTGCATGGGTAAATGGCTGGAGCAAATTCAACTTTTGTGTGACTCGCGTCAGGATAAACAATCCAGAAAACATTACCAGCAGGTTCCAATCGACCTTTTGCAAAATGCGCTGGGGTTTAATCCGGCGAGTGATTAGCAACACGCTAGCAGCAACTAAAGCAGACTCCCCTAACGGTAAACCGACAGTAAATGCAATTAGTAACCCAATTGTGATAACTAATGTTTTTTTTAATAAGGGTTTAAAAATACGTTGATTGCCAACTGTGACTTCTTGACAAGGTTTGACTGAGCGCACATCTGGGTAAAGTAGCCACAGTAATATTACTTGAATTATTAAGCCGACAAGGGCAACTGGGGTCAATACACGCAAAAAATCTAGATAGGAGATACCAGAAAAGGAGCCAATCAGGATATTTTGGGGATTACCGCTCAAAGTTGCTACCGAGCCTATATTAGTTGCACCTGCGATCGCTAGTAAATAAGGAATCGGATTTAAACCCAAAGCTTGAGTCAGGCTCAAAGTTAAGGGTGTGAAAATCAACGCTATAGTGTCATTGAGAAAAAAGGCGGAGAGAATACCACTACCAAAAGTTAAAGCAATCACCAAACCTAGAGGGCTGCGAGTAATACTCAATATCGCTGAGATTGATCGCCTAAAAAACCCTGCATAGGATAGGTTGGCATTAATTACCATCATGCTCAAGAGAAATACGATGGTATTGGCATCAATGGCCTGCCATGCTTCCTGTAAATTCAAAACACCTAAAGCAATTAAAAAGGCAGAACCGACCAAAGCGATGGTGGCACGGTTCATGCGTAAACCAGGAATGTAGCCCAATGCTAACCCCAGATAAGTTAGCCCTAAGACGCTATAGATTGCAAATTGGAGAAGAATCACTTTCTTTACCCAGACTTTGCGACGACGAAGAGGCAGGGGGAGGAGAACAAGCGGAAAGACTTGTTGCAACTTCTCATCTCTTGTCCCTTTGTCTCCCTGCCCCCTGCCCTCTGCCCTCTGCCTCTTTTTCTACAGACTTCTCTCTACTTCTACGCGATTCAGCCACCAATAACAAGAATGCTCTTACGTGGGAAAGTGGGAATACGGGGAGGAAAGACGCCTGCTAGGGTATTACCGATATTTATACTTAGCAAAAATGCTCTCAAAAATATCTCATATTAAGTTCTGTAAATGTTACACTAAAACCTATCCAATGACGGATGTCTTTATTAAAATCTAAACTATATCAAGTTATGAACAAGATCGTAATATTACACTACCGATCCCCAGAAAATTGCGATTAACTTGACTTAGTAATAAATTAGGTTCTGACTTAAGTGGCTAATCAGGTATCACATTATATCGCAGTCAGAACGCGATTTTTCCGGGAAAGTTCGTTGCCACGTTGTATATATTCATCAAAAAGATGAATAGCCTCAATAACACAGAGGATTAACTATGAAGGTATTCGACAATACCACTAAAAAGATTTTTCTGGCAAGCTGGGTATCAATCAATCAAGCAGAGACTAGTGACAATCAAGTAACCCAGCTAAACCGTTCTGTTTCTAAGCCTTACTGGGATATTCTCCACCCTCTACGGCAGCGTATAGAAAACATTCAAGTCCGCGATCGCCAACTAGCTCACCGTTTGTGCAAACTGATTCCATCTCAGTGTCCCTTTGAGCGAGATGTCAAATTATTTGGGAAAACCTTGTTTCACATTCCACCCATGTGCAAGCTTAACCCCTTATATGAAGAAGTGGTTGGTTTACGTTTCCGAGCAATGTGCTATCTAGCCGATGAATGCGGCGAAGATGTATCACAGTACTGCTGAGTAGTGAGGGAAAAGTTATGAGTGAAGAGTGAGGAATAAAAACTCCAAACTTCAAACTCCCCACTCCCTACTCACCACTCCAAACTATTTTTTTTGCCATTTTTGAATAGCATCCTGAGCATCTTCGTAAGCGCCTGTTTCCTCTGGCACTAAAGCAGCAGTCGCAATTGCGGCATTAAGTTCTCCTTCGGTGGCGCGATGCTTGGCCAGGTCTAAAATTTTCTCACTCCATTTATTGATCGATTTTTGGGCAGTATCGAAGCCTGGTTGACCCGGTGATACTTTTTTCGCAACTTCGATCGCACGATTGTAGGTAGATGCCTGTCCAGACTTAATTAAGGCATTAGCTGCATCTAAAAGAGTTTTGTTACTTACATATTGCTTGCCCTCTAACCGCCACAGGTTAATTGCTGCTTGTGCTTTGGCATAGGGGGCTTCATCTTTGGTGATTAATCGAGCAGCAGCAATAGCGCTAGCATACTCTCTTTGTTTAGCACGTCCCTCTGCTAAATCTAAAATCATCTGGCTCCAAATCTGAATATTTTCCTGAGCTTGATCGTAGAGTGGTTCACCAGGTCGAATTTTCCGGGCTGTAGCGATCGCCATGTTCAAATCACTAGCCTGAGTTTGTCTGAGCGACATCTTGGCCAAGTCTAATACTGCTTGATTTCGCTTTTCTGGCTCGGAACTAGTAGTTATTTGGGCGGTAGATTGATTTTTAAGTCTAACTTGTGGAGTCCGAGCGCTTGGTAAATTCTCGATAACCTGGCGATCGCTTGCAGCAGCATTAGGTGATGTGCTTGATATTTGCTTAATTTTAAAAGTTTCTTGATTACGGAGAAAAACTACGGCGATTAAACCTGCTACTAGCAGGCTGCCTCCACCCCATAAAATAAACTGTTTCCAAAAAGGGATGCTTGGCTGATTGGATGGCAATCGAGAAACGTAACCTTTAGAGGAATTGGGGATAAATCTTCCGCTCGGATTCACTCCTAAAGAAGTTTCCGCCATTGGCTGAGAAACTAAGCCGGTAGCTGACTCTTGGACTTGTTGACCTTTAGATTTTTCGACCTTGCGAGCCTTTACCTGTTGGGAGGAGTTCACAGTAGCTTCTCCCCATCTGCCCCGTTCTGCTGAAGTTTTCGGGTAATCGTCGAGGGGAGGAGCAGCACGGGCAATAGCAAAGGATTCTTCGGGATAAATCACCGGTTCTGATTGCAAGTCGCTTTCCATTGCCAATTTTGGCAAGATTACCTGCTGCCTTGATGGGATAATAGTGGCAGGGTTTTGCACAGGACGCCAGTGGTGGTGACATACTTTTGGCACGATCAGGCTTAGGTAGCTTTCTAAATCTGCCAAGTTGCTGCCATTACCAGAACGTAAAGCTTCTAACAAGACTGCTGTAAAGAATCCGTGACCTAATTCGTTACTTTCATGGGAAAATTGCTCTGGTTGACAAGAAAGAATGGTTGCAAGCTGTAGTTCTTGGGCTAATTCTATTGTTTCTTCACCAACGGGAGCATCCGCTTGAGTGCCAAAAGCGCGATTGATATCGAGTAATAACAATACATTTAGTTCAGCAAGTTGCAGACTTTGCATTAGCGATCGCAATTCTATGCCAGTCTCTTGCACTAGTTCGGGATTGCCCTCTGCTGGCATTAAGTAATCTTTGCCCTTGTAGTTGACCCCATAACCGCTAAAAAATAACCACAGATAATCTTCTGGTTGCCAACTTGTCGCTGCCAAATCCTCAAGCAGCAGCAAAATATTTTCTTTAGTCGGATAAGTTGATCTATCCCCAATCGGCGGCGAGGTATCCGTCATTAAGAGACAGTGTTTGGGGAGAAAACCTGCCTCCGTCACCAAAAAATCCTCTAGTGCCTCAGCATCTGCTTGAGCACAACTTAAAGGTTGAAATAACTGATATTGATTGATGCCAATCGCGATCGCCCAGTAATTTGCCATCCCGCTATTTGTCAGTTATTGTTTGCTGGTCTTAAAATTGCGGTTGGCTTTGCCCAAAAAACAAAGCTAACCTATGTTTTATAGTCTAGGTGATTCTGATTGAATCTTAAGTTAAAATGTAATTTTTATTACGTAGATAGACCGGAAAATACCTTTTACCTAATTTCAATAAAAGATCATTACTAAGGAGATAGAAGGTTATGAGCAAAATTTCTGCTCACTTACCATCATCGATCACTTCCTTTTCAGTTATTAGCCAAATTGCCAGAAGAATCCGGATAATTCCTTTAGTAGTTTTGCTTATATCTACTATTCCTGCGTGGTTTTTGATGGAAGCGATCGCGCATCAGGTTGTACAAGCTTACACCGCTAGAGTTGATCTAGCTATTGACCGCCTGCCAGATGAAAACTATGAAACCGTTCTCAGAAGGGCGGAAGCAGCCGCTAGAGCATCTGCTCAACGAAGTTTCGACCAAGATATCTTGGTGACAGATGTTTCAATTATTGTGTCCGTACAAAATAATGGATCGATCGCACCAGTTCTGGCATTAGATGTCAGTCGTCCCGAATGGCGATCGCGTCCCGATGCTCAAAATTGGGCGACTTACTTCAAAACTGCGCGATCGCTACTTTTCTTGGAAAATAGCCAGGACTTACCCAAAAAATAGCCGAAACCCTAATTTTCTGTAGAGGCAATTCATTAATTGCCTTTACTGTTGTCCTTCGCGTCAGTGGATGGCCTAGAATAGTAAGGTTGTCAAGAATCGCGATATCTGCTGACATGGCTGTTCCTAAGAAGAAAACTTCAAAATCAAAACGAGATAAACGTCGAGCTACCTGGAGGCACAAAGCCGTCGTTGAAGCTCAAAAAGCCCTGTCTCTGGGCAAATCAATTTTGACTGGACGTTCTACATTTGTATATCCAGCTGCTGAAGAAGAGGAAGAAGAATCATAATTTCACACTCAGGAAAAGCGTGAGCAGCATCTATAGATTTGATTGCCAAAGTCACCAATCAAACTTCTTACCACTGGATAAATGCTTTTTTTAGCTTTCCTGATTGCATTATGAATCTTAGATACTCTACACAAGCTCATTAGATCGAAAAAATTGGTAGTGAGTAATTGGGAATATCCATTACCCATTACCTATCATTTACGAGTAACAATCAAGTAATCATATAAAGAGTCAAGCATCTGATGCTGTTAGCAACTCAGCAAAAAAGCTTGTACACATCTTGAGAAAAATAAGTTTTCTCTAACTATGCTAGGAAAATTTTTTCAGAAACCAGCGAAGGAAGAGGGCGATCGCGTCCCTCCTGGTCAACACTTAGCCAAAGGTTTCCCCGTATTAACTTACGGTGCAACTCCCCAAGTCAGCATTGAGGAATGGGAATTTCGAGTTTGGGGTTTGGCAAAACCTGCTACTTTTAGTTGGTCAGACTTTATGGGGCTGCCTCAACACGAATTTACGGCAGACTTTCACTGTGTAACGCGCTGGTCTAAACTGGATGTCAAATGGACTGGCATAAAAGTAACAGATTTCATGGGTCTGATTGAACTAGACCCCAAAGTAGCCCATATTATGGAACACTGTTACGGCGGCTACACTACCAATATTTCTGTAGAAGATTTTATGCGCGAAGAAAACTTCTTTGCTTTTAAAGTCTTTGGTGAAAATCTTCCATCTGAACACGGTGGCCCGATGCGGCTAGTTGTTCCCCATTTGTACGCTTGGAAAAGTGCTAAGTGGATTAATGGTTTGGAATTTTTAGCTGCTGAAGAACTTGGTTTTTGGGAGCGCAATGGCTACCACCGCCGTGGCGAACCTTGGGCTGAGGAGCGTTACAGCAACGCTTTTGGGCTTTAATAATTAATAATTAAGAGTTAGGAGTTAGGAGTTAGGAGTTAGAGACGCGATTAATCGCGTCTGTACAAGAGTTAGGAGTTGAGAGTTAAAAATTCATAACTCATAATTCATAATTCATAACTCCTAACTTTTTTAACCGAGAAGTTTCTTGATTAGAGGCAATTTGCCCTGATATGGAGCGTATCGCCATTTTAAATCCAGCCAGAAAGAGTTTTGCAATACACTTTTGTTATGGGAAAAGGTGTCAAAACTAGCTTTGCCATGATAGTTGCCAATGCCGCTATCTCCCACGCCACCAAATGGTAAAGACGAGACACCAACCTGCATCACTGTGTCGTTAATACAAACTCCACCAGAGGAGGTTTCCTGCAAGACTCGATTTTGTAGATTTTTGTTTTGAGAAAATAAGTATAACGCTAAGGGTTTAGATTTAGAGTTAATCAAGGCGATCGCTTCTGCAATGTCAGTATATTCAATAATGGGTAGAATTGGGCCGAAAATTTCTTCCTGCATTATAGAATCTTCTAAGGAGACATTATCAATCACTGTAGGGGCGATATAACACTCTGAAGGTTGAGTTTCTCCACCAATAATAACTTTACCATCTTTAAGAAGGTTAACCAACCTATCAAAGTGTTTTTGACTGACAATCCTGGCATAATCAGGACTGTTTACAGGATTATCACCATAAAATTCTCTTACGCATTTTTCCAGCCCATCTATTAAATCTTTCTTGATTGTTTTATTAACTAAAAGATAGTCAGGAGCGATACAAGTTTGTCCAGCATTGATAAATTTGCCCCAAGTAATTCGTCTGACAGTGTGTTCAAGATTAATGTCACTATCTACTATACAAGGACTTTTACCACCCAATTCTAAAGTAACTGGTGTAAGATATTTTGCTGCTGCTGCCATAACGATTTTGCCGACGGCTGTGCCACCAGTAAAAAAGATATGGTCAAATTTTTCTGCAAGTAGTTTTTGACTTGCTTCCACGCCTCCTTCAACTACTGCAATATAAGCAGGGTCAAAATTTTTGGTAATAATCTTAGCAATGACATCAGACGTATGAGAAGCAATTTCTGAAGGTTTGATAATTGTACAATTACCAGCTGCGATCGCACCTACTAACGGTGAGATAATTAACTGAAATGGATAATTCCAAGGGCCAATAATTAAAACAACGCCTAACGGCTCTGGATAAATTCTCGCCGAGTAGGAAAAAAAATCAAAAGAAACGGGTGCTTTTTTGGACTTACTCCAGTTTTGAAGATGTTTGATGGCGTAATCAATATCCTTAATTACGCTGATTTCTGTAAGGTAAGTTTCTACTTCTGGTTTATGTAAATCCGCTTGTAATGCCTCGACTATTGACTGTTCATGCTCGATAATTGCTTGCTTAAGATTTTTCAGTTGTTCAATGCGAAAATTTACATCTTTAGTTTTGCCCGTTTGAAAAAAATCTCGCTGAGTCTGGATAATATTGCCAATGTTAGATAATTCAGTGGTAATCATTTTTTTGCCCTATCAAAAACTATTTAATGCTAATGTTATTATCTCAGCATATTTCATTCATCAATTTTTAGCGTTTGATTTTCTAATTAAAATTTTTACTTTAAATTATCGGTAGAGAGTAGTAAGGTTATAAATCATGAATTGCCAGGATTAAAACTCTACAATTCATAATTTATAATTACTAATTTTTTCATGCTTTGGTGGGTAGAAGCACAATAAATACACTACCTTTGCCCAACTCGGAATTAAGTAGAATAATGCCTTGATGTGCCTCGACAATTCGACGAGCAAGGTAAAGTCCTAAGCCACTACCAGAACTCTTATGATTGCCTTGGCGAAATCGTTCAAAGATGGTGGCTTGTTCTTCAGGGGGAATACCTGGGCCAGTATCCGCTATCTCAATTCTAATGTAGTCAACGGAATTGGATTTTTCAGAGAACTGAGATTGATTACTTTTATCTAACTGGCGTTGAGAAGTAAAACGAATAGTAATAGACCCGGAGTCGGTAAATTTGATCGCATTTCCGATGAGATTGGTAAATAGACGATGCAGTTCCAAGCGATCGCCCATCACTGTATTTGTGACTGACTCTTCAGTAACGTCCAAATTTAGGGACAGTGTTTTATCTTGAGCTAAAGGTGACAATTCTCCTGTCACTTCATCTAGTAATTGGCCTAGATTAACCGGTTGAAATGCCAGAGTTTTGCGGCCTGCTTCAAAACGATAAACTTCCAATAAAGTATTCACCATAGAAAGCAGGTTGATATTGCTACGGGCCATGATGGCGATTACTTCCTGCATTTGCGCTGATAATGTTCCCAACGCTCCTTGCTGAAATAGCATCAACATGCGATCGGCGGCTACCAAGGGAGTGCGTAAATCGTGGGTAAGACGGGAGACAAAATCTTCTCGCTGACGGGCAATTTCATCACGTTCATCCATACTATGCTTCAAACGCAGGAGCGATCGCACTCGTGCCAGCAATTCATCTACTGTTACAGGTTTACGGATAAAATCATCAGCACCCAAGTCTAATCCGTGGGCGACGTTGGGCGCATCGTGGGCAGTGATCAACAGTATGGGGATGTATTGCGGCAATTTCATTTCACCACGAATGTGCTTGGTGACTTCGTACCCATCCATATCTGGCATCATCAGATCCAGCAGAACCAAGTCACAAGGAGATGCTTTCAATTCTGCCAAAGCTGAAATACCATTTTCTGCGGTGCTAATGGTGTAACCTTCTTCCTCCAAAATAGTTTTGATCAAAAACACGTTATCAGGAGAGTCATCGACAACTAGAATTTTGTCAGAGCGAGAAGATTGTGAAGTCATATAGATGCAAGGTACAGGGTAAAAGTAAATTTTTAGAGTAGCTAGTTTATTGATATAGTTTTTTTAGATATTACCTTTAGATATACTTTCTCCAAAAAAAAATTGTTTACCTAGAAATTTATATAAATTTACTTTCAAAACAACTTTACTTACCTTTTTAAGATATAGCCACAAGCTAATTAAATTATGGCTCGTAAGCTTCTAGAACTGAATACAGAGGATGGCGGCACGATTTTGGTAGCAGTTGATCTACCCGATGCATCAGTAGGTCGTGTAGCGCCCACTGGTGAGTTACCTATAGAAAGAGTAGAGGCTAACTTCGATGCAGTTAAGGATTTGATTGTTCGCGGGTGTCGCCCAATTACAAAGGCGTTTCGTATTTTGCAGCAAGAATCGCAACCTGTAAGCGTAGAAGTTGAGTTTGGGGTGAATTTTACCGCCAGAGGCTTGGTTTATGTGGTCGAATCCACTGGACAGGCATCACTAAAGGTGAAAATAACTTGGAAACTGGCATCAGAAGAAAACAAGTAATAAATTTTCATGAATTGGGAATTAGTTAAAGCTTGTACCGTAGCGATCGCTACCCCAGAAGGTTACATCCAAGGCACGGGCTTTTTTATCTCACCCAATGGACATTTACTCACCTGTGCCCATGTCGTTGAGTCGGCAGGGGGTTGGGAAGAAGTGCGAGTCAATGGACAAGGGGTTGAGTTGGTTTATTTAGGCGATCGCACCCATTACACAATTTGCACTGACTGAATGTTAATTTCTGTTAAATTAACCAATGTTACATCATTTGTAAACAATGTTGCATTTAGAGATTTTGCAGTTGCTGCAATTATTGCATCAGGAAGCCTGAGTTTGTATTGTTTGCGAAATGCAATTGTTAAATTTTTAATATTACTATCAATACCAATGATTGTAATTTTATTTAATTAAAAAATCAATAATTTGTGTTTCTTCTTCTAAACTGAGACTCGGATAAGAGAGCAATTCAATCTCAGTAATCACTGAAATAAAATATTGTCCTGATGGTAGTGGATTTACCAAGCGACCACCCAAAAAGTATAAGACTATATTTGTATCTAACAAAATTAAAGGTTGTGTCAACACCACTCATCCCTAATTTGCTGCTGATATTCCAAAGGGTCTTGAGTTAGTTGAATTACACCCGCATACTGGTTTAAATTAAACTTTTGTTTTTGTTGTGATTGATGAGCTTCTAATATCTTCTCAATTTTCTCCCAGTCCTGATAATCTATCAACACTGCTACCGGACGCATGGCTTCATCAGTCACAATTTTTTTCTTAAAAGGTAGCATGATTTTCTACATCAGATGCAACGTTTTACTATTTGATAGTAACTCTAAAACAAAAAATTTATCAGGGCAATATTACTCTTATCCTTAAAAGCGATAAGTTGCTCGGTCATAAATTAGAACAAAAAGTACCTCTGTGCCATTGGTAAAACTGTCGCAGGTTCACAAATCAGCAACTCACCATCAGCCCTAACTTGGTATGTTTCTGCATCTACTTCAATCTGGGGTAATGCATCATTCAGCTTCATATCCCGCTTACTCAATTGCCGTGTTCCAGAAACTGCAACTGCTGCTTTTTGTAAACCTAACTGACTAGGAATTTCTTTCTCTAAAGCTGCTTGGGAAACAAAAGTTAATGATGTGGCATGACGCGCACCTGCAAAACTACCAAACATCGGTCGCATATACACTGGTTGCGGTGTAGGAATACTGGCGTTAGCATCGCCCATTTGCGACCATGCAATCATTCCGCCTTTAATAACTATCTCTGGTTTCACACCAAAAAATGCCGGACGCCACAAACATAAATCTGCTAATTTTCCCTCTTCCACTGAACCCACATATTCAGCAATTCCGTGAGCGATCGCAGGATTAATCGTATACTTAGCAACATACCTTTTTGCTCTAAAGTTGTCTGCTTTTTGCTCAGTTCCATGTGGGTTAAGACTTCCCCGTTGCACCTTCATTTTGTGGGATGTCTGCCAGGTGCGAATTATCACTTCGCCTACCCTTCCCATAGCCTGAGAATCGGAAGAAATCATGCTAAATGCGCCTAAGTCGTGCAAAATGTCCTCCGCAGCAATGGTTTCTCGACGGATGCGAGATTCGGCAAAAGCGACATCTTCAGGGATCGCAGGATCAAGATGATGACATACCATCAACATATCCAGGTGTTCGTCTAAGGTGTTAAGGGTGTAAGGGCGTGTGGGGTTAGTGGAAGATGGCAAAACATTAGCTTGGCTGCAAACTTTGATGATATCTGGTGCGTGTCCTCCACCTGCGCCTTCGGTGTGGTAGGTGTGGATAGTACGATTCTTGAAAGCAGCGATCGTATCTTCGACAAATCCGGCTTCGTTCAGGGTATCAGTATGAATTGCTACTTGCACATCATATTCATCGGCAACGCTGAGGCAAGTATCAATTGCTGCGGGTGTGGTTCCCCAGTCTTCATGGAGTTTTAATCCCATTGCACCGGCGGCCACTTGTTCTACAAGTCCTTGGGGTTGACTGGCGTTACCTTTACCCAAAAATCCTAAGTTGACGGGAAAAGCATCAGCAGCTTGCAGCATTCGGTAAATATTCCTAGGTCCGGGGGTGCAGGTAGTGGCATTTGTACCTGTGGCAGGGCCAGTACCGCCGCCGATCATGGTGGTAATCCCGGAAGCGATCGCAACTTCAATTTGTTGGGGACAAATAAAATGAATATGGGCATCAATACCACCAGCAGTGAGAATCATTCCTTCACCAGCTAAGGCTTCGGTTCCAGGGCCGATAATAATATCTACATTGTCTTGAATATAAGGATTTCCGGCCTTACCAATTTTGAAAATCTTGCCATCTTTAATGCCGATATCCGCTTTGACAATACCCCACCAATCGAGAATTAAGGCATTGGTAATTACTAAATCTACAGCACCATCGGCGTTAGAAATTGGGGATTGTCCCATTCCGTCTCTGATAACTTTTCCGCCGCCAAATTTCATTTCATCGCCGTAGATGGTGAAATCTTGTTCAACTTCAATAAATAATTCTGTATCTGCAAGTCGGATGCGATCGCCTAGTGTTGGCCCGTAGGTTTCGGCGTAGGCGCGGCGATCCATTCTGTAAGGCATATAAAATCCTTTTTTAACGCAAAGGGACGCTGAGGGAAGCGCAGAGGTACGCGGAGGTTTTTAGAGGTTTCCGTTAATTTTGGCGTTGAAGCCGTAGACTTGGCGAGTACCAACGAGGGAGATTAGAGTTATTTCTTTTTCGTCGCCTGGTTCAAAGCGAACTGCGGTTCCGGCGGGGATATCGAGGCGCATTCCTCGTGTTTGTTCTCTGTCAAACTTTAAGGCGGTATTGACTTCATAAAAGTGATAATGGGAACCAACTTGTATGGGGCGATCGCCTGTATTTGACACTAGCAATTTTATAGTTGGACGACCAACATTTAGTTCAATTTCACCTGCTGGTGTGATAATCTCTCCAGGAATCATAATAAATTCATTCCAAACTTAACGAATTGGATTATGTACTGTCACTAACTTTGTGCCATCAGGAAAAGTAGCTTCTACCTGCACATCATGCACCATTTCTGATATTCCTTCCATGACATCATCTCGCGTCAATAGAGTTGTACCATAACTCATTAATTCAGCTACAGTTTGCCCATCTCTTGCACCTTCTAAAATAGCAGCAGAAATATAAGCGATCGCTTCAGGATAATTCAGCTTTAAACCCCTTCCTTTACGTCTTTCTGCTAATAAAGCAGCTATAAAAATTAATAGCTTATCTTTTTCCTGCGGCGTAAGTTGCATTCTTATCTCCTCTGTGTTCTCTGCGCCTCTGCGGTTCGTTTAAACCTGCCACACTCTTGGTATACAATTACCACGATTCAAAAAAGAAACTCGTAGCAACTGCCAAACATCAATAAACCAGTTTCTCACCTCAGATGTAGAAGCACCGCGATATCGACACAATAATCCATGTTGTAATCGACTAACACCCGCTTCTCCTTTCCCATCCCATAAATTTCGCGTTTTTTCGACAATCTCTGCTGAAACTGCACCACCAACCCAAACTAGACTACCTACTATTGGTTTTCCAGCTAAACCGTGGGGACTGTGGAAAATTTCTTCGCTACCCCGTAACCATTGCCGATCAATCCATAAGGGAACATCTAGCTGCCAAATTTCTGTGTGCGATCGCCATTCTCCTTGCAAGAATTTTTCTCCTCTAGCACTGCGACCAAATCGGGTAATTTCCCAGCCTAACCAACTGCCCCCGGTTGCTAATTCTACCCGTAAATCTTGCCGATAAATCGCATCATTAAATAAAATTGTCTCTTGCGGTAACCATTCTAAACAAGCACCAGCGTCAACTTGCATCTGGATGGTTTGTCTAGCTTGTAAGCCATTGCTGCGGTATATTTTGCTTGCAGCAGATGTAGTGATTAAGGCTTGGGTTTGGGGTTGGAGGTGAATGTTAGAGGATAAGCGATCGCCTCCCACCATTCCCCCAGCCGTGTGTAAAATTACGCTATGACAAACTTTTTCACCTTCTGGGTAAAATGGGCGTTGTACCTTCAGGGGTGCTTGTTGGTGATTGTAAATTAATTGGGTTTTACCCTGGCGATCGGCATAGACTAAATTAAGTTTGCCATGCCAACCTTCTGCTATTTGCGGATTGCAGGTCATTTAAAAATTCAAGATTAAAGTTCAGATATATTTATTTAATATCTTCCCTGCAATTTATTATAATTTTTTCGCCAATATTACATAATCATCTAATGTATAGTGTAAGTGATGCTTATGACCAAAATACTGTTGGAGTATTGGACTCATATACAGTTGTTTTGGTAATTTTTCTCGAGCAAACTTACCAAATTCAACACCTGACAAAGGTATTCTTGAATCTGTTGAGGTTAGATATTTATACCAAACCAACTCTAAACCCAATTCTGTCAGAAATTTATGCACTACATTTTTTTCCTCTTCTTGATTTTCAACTTGGTGAACATCGGAAATTTTAAATAACTTTTTATTTTGCACAATTAGCAGAACATAACCTGAATTTTTTAAGCTAATGGCAAATATTTGCTTGTAAGTATTATTAGCTTCAACCCTTTTAGCTGGATCTGCAAAGAAGCAGTGGGAAATTACGATAAAGTCGAAAAAGTCTTTGGGTAGATTATTCGATTGAGTTTTCCAAGTAAAAATATCAGTAGTAACAAAACGAAAATAAGCATTCACCGTGGTTAAACGCGACTCTATATATCGCCGCCAAAACTGAAGTCCACGAAATTGGAAGGCATCTTGTTTTTCTAAAGAGTAATAAGATATGTGCATGTGCGGAATCTGAAAAAAACCGCTACTACTTTGGAGAAATAAAGCTAAACCATAAGCAACTGTTCCTGGGCCGGCTGCAATATCAAGGATATTAACCTTACTTGGTAGTAAAGTATCCTGGTAAATGAGAAACCAAACTAAATATATACAATATACATTTTCTAAAAAATACTTCATAAAGTAGACATGAGGAGTTAGACTAAAACGGTAGTCTGGGTCTTGTCCAATTTTTAAGTTATTAATATCCTCAAGAGTGTCTTCTAACTTAATAAATAACTGTTTATCAGGAATTCTACTAAATTCTTCTTTAAGATATTCAACTAAACTTGATTCAAAATCATCAAATATCCGTTCATCAATACCAGTAGATTGCAATTTATATTCATCGTGCTGTATTAACTTAAAAACTTTATAAATATATTTAACAAATTCTTCATCTGGCATTAATATGAGATTATTTTTTTGCTGGGATGCTTCTGTTAATTGTTTACTTAAGGTTTCTGTTTGTCGTTTGTATTCTTGGGAATAACGTTCAAGTTGAAGTTTATCCCTAAATAGTTTTTCTAACCATGAGAATCTTGCACCTGATTTTTGAATCTCTTGTAATAGTTGGACTGCACGTCGGTTATCTCCACGTTTTAAAGATAATTTTAACTGCTGACTTCGCCACCAATTTAGGATAGGATTATTCATAACCAAATCCTTCTTTGCCTTCCATAATTTCTACAGATGGAAGCCGATAAACTAAATTTTCCTTAAATTTAATATAGTTTAATTTCTCATCTTCATACCACCAAGAGTATTTTTGCTTAATTTCTTCAGCTTCTTGCCGAGTTGATGCTATGAGAGAACGACTGTGGCTAGCATGAAAAGCTTGAACTACAATCCTATCAGCAATGGCTAGTTTTTCAAGAAAAGCAGCTTCATCAGTTGGTAAAGTAGGAAGTAAAGGGGTAATAGTTATAGAAATTTTAGGAACAAAACCTTTGAAATAATCAATACTTTGTTTAATTTTATTGATAGCATTTAGTCTAGCTTTAATACTGGGCGATCGCGGTTCAAAATCCTTTCGTACTAATTCGCTCCCAGTGGGAATGCTCATATTAATTCGCAATCGCTTAAATCGTTGTAAATAATCAATATCTCTAACAATAATTGGGCTACGAGTTTGAATTACCAAAGTTGGAGTTGGATAACCATCAATCCCCATATCTAGCATTACCTCCAACAACCGACGAGTCAATTGATGTTTAGACTCAAGTGGTTGATAAGGATCGGTAACGCTACTCATGTATATACTAGGAGGAGTCTGGGGATTTTTTTCATACCATTTTTTTAATTCTTTCGCTAAAACTTCAGCAGCATTTTGTTTAAAAATTACCCATTTCCCCCAATCTTGGCGCATTTGAGCATTAGGAGTAAATGCAGCAGCATAGCAATAACTACAACCGTATTGACATCCCCTGTAAGGATTTAGAGTAAAATCATAATTACCAATGAAACCAGTAGCTTTTGTTAAGAGTGATTTAACATTTTGTGCATAAACATTGACATCTCCAAATTTTTCTCTAACTAACTTGGTAGGAATGCATTCGCAATAACCTTCATATTTGGGTTGTGCCATGTGAATCCTGATATTTATTGAGAGGGAATTAACGCGCCCTACTTCTTATGATTCCCATTTTTATTTTTAAATTACTTCACCAAGGTGTACGCTAGTCCGATAGACCATATAGACAAAACCACTCTCATCACGAAAGTGCTGATATAATTCTTGAAATCTATCAATAAGCTGTTCGTATGCCAAGCCTTCACGCGGCAAATAAGAAACACTCATTGCTCGTCCAATAAGTCCAGTTAAATCTAACTGTTGTCTATAAGTAAAATTATATTCGTGGATATTAATAAAATCGGGAGTTGCTAACAGTGGCTCTACCGACTGCATTCGGGATTCTGCTGTGTGATTATTAGATGCTTCGCGGACTATTCTGCTATATTCTGTGGTTAATGCATCTTCTCGATCGCGATTATTCCACACCACAGCCAAGCGTGCTGATGGTTTTAAAATGCGGTGAAATTCCAATAAAGTTGGTTCGGGATTGAACCAGTGGAAAGCTTGAAAACAGGTAACTAAATCAACTGAATTATCAGATAGTTGGGTAAATTCTGCTGTTCCATCACGAAACTCTATCAAAGGATGTGGTTTAGCAGCTTCTCGCATCGCCGCATTTGGTTCTATGGCTATGACATTAACCCCCCGTTCAGCTAACAATCTTGAAGCAATTCCTGTACCTGCACCAATATCTGCTGCTACGAGTTGTGAATTTTCACCTAATCCTTCCAAGATAATATTAATTGCATCTGCGGGATAACTTGGTCGATATTTTACATAATTTTCTGCTCTGTCAGAAAATCGGTTGAGTGGGTTTAAGGTATGTAAGGGACTTGTTTCAGGATTAATTTGGCTCATAGGTTTTTATATAAAAGTAGAAGTGCGACGCCGAATAGCCCGCACTTCGGCTGCGCTCAGTGACCGTCGTAGACATTGCTGTAGTTCAGAAAAGCGATATCATAACAATTAAACCGCTCCAGACAGTAACATCTACATACAATAATGGAAAGATTGCTAAACATCCACATTGAAAAACTACCAGAAGGCATTTATTTAGCAACATCTGACGATCTTCAAGGTTTAGTAGCTCAAGGACGGACTGTTTCTGAAACTTTAGAAATTGCCCGTGATGTAGCGCGTAAGTTATTAGAAGCACAATCTCAGGATGAAGAACTAGATTATTTGCAACCAATAGCTGAACAATTTAACTATCCTTTAGTTATAGGTCAATAGTCAATTAATGGGACGCCTAGCTGGGTTTAGGTACAGAGAGATTATCAAAATCTTAAAAACCTTTGGCTTTGTTTTTCATCGTCAAGCAGCAGGGAGTCATGAAATCTGGTTTAATCCTGAAACTAATCGTTACACTACTATTCCCAATCATTCTGGTGATATGCCAGAAGGAACATTACGTGCAATTTTAAAGCAAGCTGGTATTGAACCTGAAGATTTTATTAACCGCTCTTAGTAATAAAGGGCGTTTGTATTCATTTTGATTAAGCTTGTTCTTGCTATTCTAACCAAGCTACCAAATCAGCAACTTCCGAAAAATAAAGCAACTCTTCGCCCAACTCCTCTAACTGTTTAGCAGATAGATTCCTAACCTGCTCAACTAATGATACATCAGTTCTGTATAACTATGTGTCCTCAAATTCTGACCTGTAACTTCAGTTAGAGTGTTACAAATAATTGCTTTTATCAGACACTCAATGGTTACACCACCAAAGTGCATAGCCCCAACTTTCCTTATGGAGTCTAGTAGTCTTTCAGTATCAATATGGCGCTCAAGAAAAGCTGCCTGGTAATCTTCCATACTTATTAAACTTAAAGTTGAAGCTTGATCAGTATATTATTAAACCAGTATTTTTTTTACATAAAGCAATCTCCAAGCGACTCTCCATCCCTGGAGCGCCTTCGCTTTGGGGTTCCAACAAAAAAAACAGCCGCCTCCATAAAGGAAGCAGCTGTTTTACAAATTATGTAACTACAAAGTATTAGTAATCGAAGTCGCCGCCGCCAGCACCAGCGCCAGCAGGAGCGCCATCCTTAGGCTCAGGCTTGTCAACTATAATACATTCGGTTGTCAACACCATACCAGCGATAGAAGCAGCATTTTGCAGAGCAGAACGAGTCACTTTAGCAGGGTCAACAATACCAGCAGCTAACAAATCAACAAACTCGTTGGTTGCAGCGTTGTAGCCAATGTTGAAATCCTTCTCTTTGACGCGTTCAGCAATAACAGCACCATTCTGACCAGCGTTTTCAGCAATCCGCTTCAGAGGTGCGGGTAAGGCACGAACGACAATCAAAGCACCAATTAACTCTTCATCCTTAAGATTGCTCTTTGCCCAAACTTCCAATTCAGGAGCAAGGTGAGCCAGAGTTGTACCACCGCCGGGAACAATACCTTCTTCCACAGCAGCTTTGGTGGCGTTGATAGCGTCTTCTAGGCGCAACTTCTTGTCTTTCATTTCGGTTTCGGTCGCTGCACCCACTTTCACTACAGCAACACCACCAGAGAGTTTAGCAAGACGCTCTTGTAATTTCTCTTTGTCGTAAGAAGATTCGGTTTCATCGATTTGACGACGAATCTGTTCGACACGAGCCTTAACAGCAGCTTCGTTACCTTCGGCAACAATTGTGGTGCTGTCCTTAGTGATGGTGATTCGGCGAGCTTTACCCAGGCTATCTAGCTTGGTGTTATCTAGCTTCAAACCAGCATCTTCGGTGATTAGTTGACCACCAGTTAAAACAGCGATGTCTTCTAGTAGTGCTTTGCGGCGATCGCCAAAGCCAGGAGCCTTAACAGCAGCCACGTTGAGTACACCGCGCAAACGGTTTACTACCAAGGTTGCCAAAGCTTCTTTTTCAATATCTTCGGCGATAATCACCAAAGGACGACCAGCACGAGCTACTTGCTCTAACACTGGTACGAGGTCTTGTACCAAAGCGATTTTCTTATCGGTCAGCAGTATGAAAGGCTCATCAAAAACCGCTTCCATCCGCTCAGGGTCGGTAGCAAAATAAGGAGAGATGTAGCCTTTGTCAAAGCGCATCCCTTCAGTGATTTCCAACTCGGTAAACATAGATTTCCCTTCTTCTAGGGAAATTACGCCTTCCTTGCCTACCTTGTCCATTGCTTGGGCAATCATCTGACCAACTTCTTCGTCATTACCAGCCGAGATCGCACCTACTTGGGCAATGGCTTTGGAATCTTCCACTGGACGGGCGTGTTCAGCAATTTTTTCTACCAAGAAGGCAGTAGCTTTGTCAATACCGCGCTTCAGGGAAATTGCGTTAGCACCAGCTGCAACGTTCCGCAAGCCTTCTTTGACGATCGCATGAGCTAAAACGGTAGCAGTGGTAGTACCATCGCCGGCAGCATCATTGGTCTTAGAAGCAGCTTGACGAATCAGAGCTACACCAGTGTTTTCAATATGGTCTTCTAATTCGATTTCTTTGGCGATCGTTACACCGTCATTAACAATTTGTGGTGCGCCAAATTTCTTTTCTAGGACTACGTTACGACCTTTGGGGCCAAGGGTAACAGCTACAGCCTCAGCCAGGATGTCAATGCCTCGTTCCAAGGCGCGACGGGCGTTTTCGTTGTAGATAATGCGCTTTGCCATAGGTGTCTAAATTCCAGGAGTAAGTCAATTTTTTGTTGAATTAGGCATTGGGTATTGGGCATTGGGCATCCGGAAAACTCTTTCCTATTCCCCATTCCCCACTCCCCACTAGATAACGACTGCTAAAATATCTTTTTCAGAAAGCAGTACATATTCTTCGGTGCCAAGCTTGATGTCAGTGCCAGCGTACTTCGAGTACAGCACTTTATCGCCGACTTTGATTTCTAATTCCTGACGGTTTCCGTCGTCATTACGCTTGCCAGGGCCAAGAGCCACTACTTCCCCTACCTGGGGCTTTTCCTTGGCCGTATCGGGCAAATACAGACCACCTGCGGTCTTTTCCTCAGAGGCGTTCACTTTTACGAAAACGCGATCGCCTAAAGGTTTAACTGTAGAAACGCTTAGAGATAAAGCTGCCATATTATTTCTTTCCTTTAGAGATTAGCACTCTCAACTCCTGAGTGCTAATCTACCGAAAAGTAGCGTCCAATGGCAAGAATTCTTTGAGTACGGGTTCCCGAACTACAGGGTCAGAAATGTACTTAAGTATAAATGCTTAATTATTTATACTTTTCGGGTTTTGTTCCGTAAGTTACGAAGAGAGTAGGGAGTTAGGAGTTAGGAGTTAGGAGAATTCTTATTCTTCTTTCCCATTCCCTTCTATTTCCAAAGCTTGGAAATTGTTATAGAACAGTAACCAGGGAGCCGCTCGATAAGTAACAATACAGTGATCCAGTCCAGCCATCAAATCCCCAAAGCCGCTAAGTCTCTAGAACATAAAGCCCTAAGTAATTGTGTAGAAACTTTAGGACTTGCAAAAATTCAGCGACACATTTTTATTCGCGCTGACCAGACAATTGCTAGCTGCTGCTCAAAACGAGCTAGTCTGGAATCCTGGGAATACCTAAAAAAGCGACTTAAAGAGTTAAAATTTGATGAGCCGCAACAGAGTCATCCTATTCGCGTCTATAGAACTAAAAGCCAACTGCTTGCGCGTTTGTTGTTCTGGACTCATAATGGTGGTTTACCCTGATGGTGTCTGATATCGCCAAGCAAGCCCGGAATTTATTGAGCGGATCATCCAAGAACACTTGATAGGCTAATAAGGTGTAATAGGCAATAAGGTGGTAGAAGAATATGCATTTTTAATCCATCCTTTGCCAGAAACTTCCCTAGTTTCTTATAAACACCTCATAGAGGCTTAATAACCGAAGGATATGGTACAGCAGTAAGCTTTAAGAAAGTGCGGGTTGGTTTTGAGGTAGGGTCATCTTTAAGCCAATAATTACTTGTGAGTCAGAAGGATTATTATTTAATCAGTGTTTTTTCGCCCGTCACTTTCAATGCGATATATAATAGCGCATTATAGATACTACTGCTATACGTATCCTTGCTGGACTTTTGCTATCGAGCTACTAGTCTCTTGAAAGTGCCCGGCATTTTTGAGGTTTCGAGACAGCAAAGGCAACTTAAGTAGGAAAAAGGACAACATCTCGAAATAACCCACCATAGAGGATAAATATTCAAGACTTTGATGGACCGAAGCGCGACAAGTGCCACTGCTATGAAAGAGCCCAGCATGAAAGATCACAAACGACTTCTATTGATTGATGATGACCCTAACCTCATCTTGCTGGTGAAGGATTACTTAGAATTCCGGGGATACGAAGTCATCACCGCCGAAAATGGACGCGAAGCTCTGGAAATTTTAGAGCAAGATGTTCCAGACATGATTATCTGCGACGTGATGATGCCGGAAATGGACGGATATACTTTTGTAGAACAAGTCCGGCAAAACGAACGCACCAGTTGGATTCCGGTTCTTTTCCTTTCAGCTAAGGGACAAAGTGCAGACCGAGTTAAGGGTCTGAATAAAGGTGCTGATGTTTATATGGTCAAACCCTTTGAACCAGAAGAACTCGTAGCGCAAGTTGAATCCTCACTGAAACAAACTATCCGTTGGAAAGAACACCAAGCTAAAGGAGGCGAAAACGGTTCCCGCATCCAGGTTCCCTTCGATGTGC
Source organism: Nostoc sp. (assembly GCF_036919495.1). Lineage (GTDB taxonomy): Bacteria > Cyanobacteriota > Cyanobacteriia > Cyanobacteriales > Nostocaceae > Nostoc. The sequence goes on along the minus strand of NZ_JBALBZ010000141.1, from coordinate 44,252 downwards.
AATTAACCCCAACCGAGCTGAAAGTAGTCCAGTTCGTCGCTAGGGGTTTAGCTAACCGGGAAATTGCTGAAGAACTAAATGTTAGTCAGCGCACGGTTGAAAGCCATGTGTCCAATATGTTGGGCAAAACCAATCTCCACAACCGCACTGAACTAGCGCGGTGGGCGATTGAAAATCAAATGGCCTAAACAAAGTTAAGAGTTAAAAGTTAGGAGTTACGAATTATGAATTTTTTAACTCCTAACTCCTAACTCCTAACTAAGATTTACCACCCATCTTCTTCAGGGCTGGATTGGTGCAAAACTTCTAAATCCAGTTCATCCAGGTAGGTTAGGGCGCTTTCAATCTGAGAAACAGTACCTCGCAGTTCCAGATCGAAGCAGCTATATTGTGGCACGTTTGCGCTTACCTGAGCATCAGCAATAATGACTATGACTCCATAGTGAGAAACCAGCCGTGAAATGACTGGTTCCTCATGTAAGTCTCTAGGAATGCGAACTTGGATACGAGTTTGGGTGCGTCTATTATCTAAAATATCTGTATTAGATTTTACTTGTTTATTTGGAATTGCCATTCTAGCTTCCTACTCGACTTCTGGGATGAAGGTTTGACTTTGCACAATTCTTTTAACACTAGCGTCACTTATCCCACGCAGGCAAGCAAGAAAGTATTTGCCTTGGCAAACCATTAATCTAAATGTAGTAAATGTGAATAATTGCTCATAATTCGGTAGTTATGAGGTTAATTGTTATTAGCGGTTTTCGAGCAGATTTAATATAGCTAATCTGTAGGGTTACAATAATTGTTGCAACCCTAATTTATTGTGTATAAAATTTAAACCTCACCCCCAACCCCTCTCCTTATTGCGTCAGCAAATACGGGGTGAGGTTCAGACTGCATGGTAAGTGAGAACCGCTAAATGGATTAATGATACCCGATTAGTATCACAAAGCGAGAATTTAGATAAAGTTATAAGTGAAATAGAAAGTTTAAAAATTAGACTTCGTGATTTTAAGGATCGAAAACCTTTTTGAACTAATTATTTTAAATCAAATGAACATAAACCCATAGCATTCGGTTAGGCTTCGTTACTTAACCCAACACTAACAAATTTAATTTTATCAGCAATACGTGATACCTATTCTTTCAAGCTGCGATGTATGACAACATCTGTAAATTCATTGCCGAAAACTTTAAAGATGATTTAGTAACTTGGTTACTAGGCTCACCGATTAAATTAACAGAACTTAGTCCTACTGAATTATCAAGCGAACCAATTCGCGCCGATTCATTAATTTTATTGCAATCTGATGATTTAGTTCTACATACCGAATTTCAAACCGATCCTGACGAGGATATCCCCTTTCGGATATTAGCCCTCTTCTAAGAAACAGAAATGTTTCTTAGAAGAGGGCTAATAAGTCCAGTTCTGCTTAGTCTGCAAACTATAGGTTCCATCTTTCACATTCACCCGCTCAGGAATCAGATTTAAATCTCTAAATATATTTGCCTGATGCTGTAGAGCATCGAGCGATTGGTCGTCAATCGGAATGATGGCGCGTTCGCCGCTATGTTTCTGTAAAATTTCTACGATGGATGGATCAATTTCATGGTGTTTAGCCAATCGTTGAACGGCTTCTAATTCCTGTTTCTTAGCCCAAGTTCCAGCTTCGTTGACCTCTTCTAAAATCACCTTAAGCAAGTCGGGATAGTCGCGTACCAGTTCTGGAATCGCGTAGTAATAAGTGGGAACTTCCACGGAGGTTTTGTCACCAAATATGCTCTCTAGGTCTGTAATTGATCGCCCTGGGTAAGCGCTTCGGGCTTGAGTCGCTGTGTAGGGAACCCAAATCACCCAAGCATCGATTTCACCCCGGCAAAATTGGGGCAGCGCCTCCGGTTGTGTCAGATAAACTGGCTCGATGTCACTAAAATCTAGACCGACTTTTGCCAGCGATCGCACAAGTATATAATGTGCGCTTGAGCCTTTGTCAAAAGCGATCTTTTTGCCCTTCAGGTCTGCTAGTGTCTGAATCGGCGAATCTTCTGGCACCAAAATCGCTTGACCTTTGGGAGCGGTATATTTTTCTTTCGCCACCCGCACAAATACATGATCCGCCGCTTGAGAGAAGATGCTGGCTGTGCCACCACCGCCGCAGAAGTCAATCATCCCGTTGCTAAGTGCTTCTATCAGAGAAGAGGCTGATAAAAAGCTTGTCCAGGTGATAGTCAGCCCATAAGGTCGCAAACGCGTTTCCAGCAAGCCTTGAGTCCGGAGAACTTCCAGATTTGTCATCCCCTCTGGATATCCAATTTTGAGTTGCTTCAGCCGCCGCGCTTGCTCTGCTAAAGGCGTGTTGCTAGATTGAGCAGAACGCTGAGAAAACCAGCGATCCAAAATTACACAGAAAATTATTCCCCCCATAAACAGTCCCACAGTTTCCAATAACTGGATTGTGGATCTTTCGGATAGTTGAAACTGATTACCAGATTCAGAAGCAGCAATAGCATGACCGTCAAAAACTAGAGGCAAGACCAAAATCGAGACAAGTCCAATGCAAAATCGAACTGCAAACCTGTAGGTAGCCGATCTACGAGTGACTGATCTGAGCGACCGTAAGATATTTTGACCTGTGCATCTAGGCAGAAGGTCAATCAAACGGCTAATCATAATGACTCCTTTGATAAATTAGGTGATGCAAATTGCCGGATGAATTGGAGATGGGGGATAAAGTCAAAGCACCGTTTGACATATATAAACTACCAAACTTGCTCCCTTGTTACACTCAATATGCGATACTCACATTATCATACCGATATTGTGGTAATTCTCTACAAAGGTTGAGCGAGCGCTAGTTTTGGTCATCAGATAGGTGTTGAGTGAGGAATGGTGATGGATTGGTTAATTGCAACAATTAAGATTGGGCTAGCTGCGGCTGTGGCAACAACATTTGATGACAATATTTATTTGACTGCCTTCTTCAGTGACGTCAATCGGACTTTTCGTCCTCAACATGTTGTAGTTGGTGAGATTCTAGGGTTCACGGCATTAATAATAGTAAGTTTACTTGGTTTCTTACTGGGTCTAGCAATTCCATCAACTTGGACTGGTTTACTGGGGATTCTGCCGATACTCATTGGCTTGAACAATTTGCTCAACCTGAATAAGGATGACTCAGCCGAAGATAAATCAGCCAATCTGAAAAGAAACTCTAAATTTCGAGGATTTGATTCCAGAAAGCGATCGCTCTGGGACGTAATCCGCGATCCCCAGACCTATCGCGTCTCCTCGGTCACAATTGCCAACGGTGGCAACAATCTTGGCATCTATATCCCCCTATTTGCCACTAGCTCAATCCAAAATCTCACTGTGATCGTACCAGTTTGCTATTTCATTGTTTTTTGCTGGCTGTTTATGTCCTATAATCTGACTCGTTTACCTGGTATCGCTTTGATACTCAGCCGTTATGCTAGCAAGATTTTCCCCTTCGTTCTGATGTGGCTGGGTTTCAGAATTCTGGTAGACAGCGAATCTTATCGTATTTTTCTCCCCAAAACTTGACGGGTTTTAAGGTGGTAAATTTTCATGCAAGAAGTACGTAGCTCTACAAAAGTTAATGCAAGAGTTTAAAAGCCTAATCAGCCGATTAGCAAGATTGTTTCGCAACGGTCGAGACAATTGGAAAGATAGAGCTTTGGAAAAACAGAAAAAACTTAGAGCATTAGAAATAAAAGTCAGAGATACGAATATTTCCCATACCCGTCATCAATTGCACGAGTTGTTCAAAAGCCAACCCAAAACCCGCATGGGGGACAGTTCAATAACTATATAAATAAATGATGGATATGAGAATACCTAATTTTTATCAATTCATCTGGATTTCTCTTTATCCACAAAACTCAAAAACCTGGCGATTAGAAATGGCCAGGTCTAAAATTTAAACTAAAATTCAGCACTTTGTGGTGTACGCGGAAAGGGAATCACATCACGAATATTTCCCATACCCGTCATAAATTGCACAAGTCGTTCAAAACCTAACCCAAAACCAGCGTGGGGAACAGTACCATAACGACGCAAATCAAGATACCACCACAAGTCTTCTGGCTTTAATCCTTGCGCTAATACCCGGCGTTCTAATACTTCTAGGCGTTCTTCACGCTGTGAACCACCTACAATTTCGCCAATTTTTGGTGCGAGAATATCCATTGCGCGGACGGTTTTTTCATCGTCGTTCAAGCGCATATAAAAGGCTTTGATTTGTGCTGGATAATCTGTGACGATCGCAGGCTTTTTAAATAATTGTTCAGCTAAGTATCGTTCGTGTTCTGATTGTAAATCTAAACCCCAACTCACAGGATATTCAAATTTCACATCAGCTTTTTCTAAAAGTGCGATCGCTTCTGTATAAGTTAACCGTTCAAACTGATTATTAATAATATTTTCGGCTGTCGCCAACACAGATTTATCAATGCGTTCATTGAAAAATTCCATATCTTCTGGGCAAGTTTCCAATACATATTTAAAAATGTGTTTGAGGAACGCCTCAGCTAAATCCATATCGCCTTCTAAGTCACAAAAAGCCATTTCTGGCTCAACCATCCAAAATTCTGCTAAGTGGCGGGAGGTGTTGGAATTTTCTGCACGGAAGGTAGGGCCAAAGGTGTAGACGTTAGAAAACGCCATTGCCATCACTTCCGCTTCCAACTGGCCGCTAACTGTTAAATATGTGGGTTTAGCAAAAAAGTCTTGGCTGTAATCTACTGCTTGGTTTTCTGTACGGGGAATATTCTTTAAATCTAAACTGGTAACGCTAAACAGTTCACCCGCACCTTCGCAATCGCTAGCGGTGATGATCGGTGTGTGTACCCACAAAAAACCTCTTTCTTGGAAAAATTGGTGAATTGCTGTCGAACAAGCATTTCTGATGCGGAAAACTGCACCAAAAGAATTAGTCCGCGATCGCAAATGTCCAATGGTTCGCAAAAACTCAAAGGAATGGCGTTTCTTTTGCAGGGGATATGTATCGGGATCAGCTTCGCCGTAAACTTTCACTGTCTCGGCTTTCAACTCAATTCGCTGTCCTTTACCAAGAGAAGCCACTAGTACCCCTGTCACCTCGACAGCAGCACCTGTATTCAGTTTTTTCAATATAGCTTCGTAATCTGGCAAATCCTGATTAATGACGACTTGCAAATTAGCTAGTGATGAGCCGTCATTGACTTCAATAAAAGCAAACCCTTTGGACTCGCGTTTCGTCCGCACCCAGCCTTGAACTTGGAGGAACTCATCAGGTTGGCCACTTCGCAATATTTCTGCAATCCGTCGATTTACCATATTTACCCAGCATAAGACTTTAATATCCAGCCTATGATAACGCCCATTCCACCAAAGCGGACGACTTGCCAGAAAGGTTTTTTGAGGCTACGCCAAGAAAATAACTGGCTTTCTAAGTTTAGTTCTAGCCTTTCTAACTGCTGTTGAATGTGCCGTAACTCTGCTTTGATTTCTGGTGTCTGATATCTATTGTGCTTTAGTTGATCCCGGCGCTGTTGCCATTGTGCCTGTTGTTGGCGATCGCGTAGCACTTGATCGTAACGTTCTTTTAAGGATAGGAGCGATCGCTCTACTTCCTCTAGTTCTTGTTCAAAATCTGGTTCGGGATTTTCTGCTGACGGCTGTGATTGTTTAGGCGGCTTCATTTACAAGTAGTAAAGTAGAAGTAAATGCAAATGTGCCAATAGTTATGTCTCAATCTACCCAGCTGCCGAAAACCAGTCAACTGAATGAACTTAGTACTCTAGAACTAGCTCAAGCCCTCATGGAAAGACTGAGCATTTCCCCTAACGATTGGCATCGCCTCAAGTCTAACCGCAATTCCCGCGCTAATGAACAAGTGGCAGCAGCGATTGTATATCTTTTAAAGAATCAGCCACAAGAAGCTCAAGCTAGATTAGAACAGGCAATTGGTTGGTTAGATCGCTCCATTTATGCCCCTCCTTGTCCGACTCACGGTAAGTAGGGAGTAGGGAGTAGGGAATAAAATCAATCAACTAAGCTGTTGCGCCTTTAATTTGCACTAATATTTTTTCAAGATGATTGTGGGGTGGGCATCCTGCCCGCCCTGATAATGCAAGTTATATACGTAAAAGCTTAATAACTTTCCCCACTCCCCACTCACCTCTTATCGCCGCAGAGATAATCCCCGGCGAGTTTCCATTTGTTTACAAAGCCTTAATTCTGTGCCTTTGCGGTTCCACTCTACCTGATCAAAGATTTGATGCAGAAGACATAAACCACGACCATTTTCTGATTCATCTGGTGGGAGATAGTCTGTTGGTTCTTCTTCATTACTAGATGAAGGAGTAAAGCCGCTACCCTGGTCTGATATTATCCACCAATATTGATTATCTATTAAGGAAAAACGGACTACAACTGTTTTACTGGGATCGAGATTATTGCCATGTTTAGCTGCGTTTACGAGGGCTTCTTGAAGCCCTAGCCGCAGTTCTGCTTGTAATTTGGCTGGAATTTCTGCCAACAGTAAATCTAAGATTGGACAAAGGTAGAGGGTTGAGGCGAAGCTAATAGTGCCCCAATAACGTGCAACTGGACGGAGTGAAATTGTAATCACAAGAGAAACCCCATAGCTTTCAGTTAGCTAGACATCAGTTTGCTATTACAGGCACCCTGATAAAATTGAGGTGGTCATGCTGCCTTCAAACTTGCGTCTTTAAAACTAAATTTTGAAAATGCTAGGGAGCATTAGCTCTATAGTATGAGTTTGGATTGTTTAGATAGATAACGGCTGGAATAGTTTTGATAATGAATTAAGCAACTTAAAAAGATGCTAGTAATTTGACAGAGTATTGCAATACTCAAGTTAATTGCCGATTTGCCATTTACACAATCCAATTCATATTTTTAAGAACCTATGCAGCTTGAATTTATTTAAACAAAATGAATTTTTATTTTTGCCTTAATTCAATTTTAGCATCTTTAGTATGCACTAGACTAAAAATTTCAAATTTCAGTTTTTGCAAAGGAATTACTATCCTTGTCCAAATGTGATAGCACAAGAAATGCGGCAGCTTCAACATGAGCAGTTTGAGGAAAAAAATCAGCAGGTTGTACCCGTGTGATAGTATATTGCCCATCTTGACAAAGCAATTTCAGGTCGCGGGCGAGGGTGGCTACTTTACAACTGACGTAAACGATCCGAGATGGTTTCAATTGCCGTAAAGTATCGATGACTGCGCGATCGCACCCCTTACGTGGTGGATCGAGTATTACTACTTCTGGTATTGTGCCCATTTTGGGAAGCAATTTCTCTACTGCCCCGACTTGGAATGTTACGTTATCAATTCCGTTGCGGTGGGCATTCAAAATAGCTTGTTCCACTGCTGCTGGTTGCACTTCTAATCCTGTAGCAATCCGTACTTTTTTGGCGAGGGGTAAAGTTAAAGTCCCAATACCACAATAGGCATCAACTAGCAACTCATGCCCTTGAAGATTGAGTTCTGATTGAATTATCTGCAATAGTGCCTCTGCTGTTTCTGTATACACTTGGAAAAATGTATCTGGGCGCACTTGAAATTCTAGTCCAGCAAACTTTTCACGCAGGTGGGGGACTCCAGCGATGCAACGGGTTTCTGATCCAAAGATAGCATTTGTGCGATCGCTATTGCGGTTGAGTGATACTCCTACTAACTGCGGATAACGCTTTAACCATTCTTGCGCTTGGGTTTCAATTCCTGATAGATTCCAGTCTTTCACTACCAAAGTCAGCAACATTTCTCCAGTGTGTCGGCCAATGCGTAAACTAAGATGGCGAATTTGTCCAAGATGGTGCTGTTCGTCATAGATTCGCCAACCTTGTTGTTGGATATCCTGCTTAACTTCGGCAAGTAAGGGATTTAATCGTGAATCTTGGACTGGACATTGATTTAAATTAATTAATTGGTGACTACCTTTTTGGTAGTAACCAGCTTGTACCTGTCCCGTTGCCGATGTACCCAAAGGATATGTAGATTTATTACGATAGCCGAAAGCAGAAGCGGCGGCGAGTACGGGATCTACCCGTGGTTGGACAAAACCGCCAATGCGCTCCATTGCTTGGATAACTTGATTTTGCTTGGCTACTAGCTGGTAATCATAATTAACATGCTGCCACTGGCAACCACCGCACTTATCCGCCACAATACAACTAGGTCGGATACGGTGGGGAGATGGTTCCAATAGCTCCTGGAGCTTCCCGTGGGCGTATTTTGGTTTAACATGAACTAAGCGGATAATAGCGCGATCGCCTGGTACTGTATCTGGGACAAACACTACACGCTCATCAGCGCGTCCCACACCTTCACCTGTATCACTCAGGTTAGCGATCGTCACTTCAATTAATTCACCCTGTTGCCAAATTGTTTTAGTCATTGGTCATTTATTATTGAGAATTGGGCATGGGGCATTGGGCATGGGGCAGGAGGTAGAAGTTCTTTAATTTTGAATTTTGAATTTTGAATTGATTTCTCCCGACTCCCCACTCCCTAAATAGATAAATTCAATACATAACTAGCTCCGATCCCTTCACTTGTGTACCTCCAACTCGCTAAACTAACAGATAATATTTCAGGTGATTTCAATAATCATGACTGTAATTAGCCAAGTTATTCTCAAAGCCGACGACGAACTGCGTTATCCCAGCAGTGGCGAACTTAAAAACATCAAAGACTTTTTGGAAACCGGCGTACAACGGACGCGGATTGCGGCTACCTTAGCCGAAAACGAAAAAAAGATAGTTCAAGAAGCAACCAAACAACTTTGGCAGAAGCGTCCTGACTTTATCTCCCCCGGAGGTAATGCTTACGGCGAACGCCAACGCTCTCTATGTATCCGCGATTTTGGCTGGTACTTGCGTCTAATTACCTATGGTGTACTTGCCGGCGATAAAGAGCCAATTGAAAAAATTGGTTTGATTGGTGTGCGGGAAATGTACAACTCATTGGGCGTTCCCGTACCTGGAATGGTAGAAGCGATCAATTCCCTCAAAACAGCCTCCCTTAGCTTACTGAGTGCAGAAGACGCTGCCGAAGCAGCACCCTACTTTGATTACATCATTCAAGCGATGTCTTAATACAAAGTGTGTGCTGGTTTTAGGAGTATACTTCCGGTCTACTAAAATGAGTGCAATAAGCGCTCGATAGGCATAAGATACCCAATTTGATCATACCTTCCCCACCTTTGGTAGTGGCTATGGCTAAATCTCTGTCAAGTTACTAACCAGTTGTGGGGAAATTTATTTAAGTATATTTATGGGGCATTTCTCAAAAGATGAAGAACATATGGACATAAAAAACCGACAGTCCTTGATTAAGGCTGTCGGCTATTAAGTGTGTTCCCTATTAATGACTCGGCTAGAGTTCAGTTGTCATTAATTATGCCTAGCTAGCGATCGCAAAGTGACGATCCTAATCATAGATATGTGTGATTCTCGTCACATGATTATTACAACTAAACTGCATATAGCAGAATAATTTCTGACCATCAGTAAATACCCGTAACTTTTAGCTAAGAATATATACGCTGGTAAATGCTTTTTCAGCTTCAGAGCAAACAACACCAATTAAACACTCAAAGGTTAAAACACGAGATAGAGGAATTACAGCAGATTTCATATTGGTGAGGTACACAAGCTAAGTCGTCTGTTACCCAGGTATAAAGCGTGTTTTACTCCTGAATTCTGAATTCTGCTTTAACAAACCTATGCCCCGTTTGCTAAAGTACTGTAGCAGAAAGAGCTATCTGCAAAAATAAATTTCTCAAAGCCAGTGGTAGATAAGCTAATGGAGTTTTCATTGTTGTTGAAAGTGAGGTTGGCACTTTTAAGGGTATTGCCACCAGTACCAGTCCCGATAATCGTGTCTCCTCCCTCTCCTGTATCTAGTTTGCCACTGTTGGTGATGCCGATCACAGTTCCGCCGTTGCCGCCAGTCCCTGTACCCGCGTACCCGCGATCGCGTCGTTTCGGTTCTCTGTATTCAGACTGCCAGTATTGGTGATACCGATCGCACTACCACCATCGCCTCCAGGAGCGAGTTCGATGCCCTTGCCGCCGTTGCCGCCAGTACCTGTACCTGTGATCGTGTCTTCTCCATCGCCTGCATTCAGTTTGCCACTATTGGCAATGCCTCTCCCAGTACCTCCGTTGCTGCTACCTTCGAGGTCGTTTGTGCCTGTAGCGATGCCAGTAATCGTGTCTTTTCCTGAGCGCGTACAAATAAAACCTCCAGTTAAAATATCAATGCCAATTGCCACGGATACATTTAACTGTTCTCCGATTAAACTGTCGGAACCAGTAGTGCCAATGAAATTTGGTGGAACGGTAAGTCTAGGCATAATTAAAATCCTCTGAATTAGGCTTAAATACCCATATTCATGTAGGTGCGTAGGCATAGTTCGCCACAGGCATCGCGTCCTATGAATTGTTTTTGCGTTCAGAATAATGTCTTATCTGACAGGCTGATAGCCATTTCTATAGCCCGAAAATTATCTATGCGTGTTACAAAAAAATAAAATTTTATTACTTCCTACTCAGTACAATTACCACTACTTTAGGATTTAATACAATTTATCTTTAGACGTATTAGGAATATTTATTGAGTTAATCTTTAGCATTTAACCATGAACCATCCTAGAACTGAACCTACAGGGCAAGTAAATCGATAGAATAATGCTCTGTACAATTGGTGCATTATTTCCATGACCGCCACATCTCCTGCTTTCTCCCCTCAAGAAATCGCTGCTGAAGGTCTTAAACCAGAAGAATACGCAGAAATTGTCCGTCGGTTAGGGCGTCATCCTAACAAAGCTGAACTGGGAATGTTTGGCGTGATGTGGTCAGAGCATTGCTGTTACAAAAATTCTCGACCTCTACTCAAACAATTTCCTACTGAGGGGCCCCGTATCCTCGTGGGGCCTGGTGAAAATGCTGGTGTTGTAGATTTGGGCGACGGACTCCAACTAGCTTTTAAGATTGAATCCCACAACCACCCTTCAGCTGTAGAACCATTTCAAGGTGCAGCAACGGGAGTAGGCGGTATTCTCAGAGATATTTTTACAATGGGTGCGCGTCCCATTGCTCTATTAAACTCACTGCGCTTCGGTTCCTTAGAAGATGCCAAAACTCAAAGGCTGTTCCAAGGGGTAGTGGCAGGAATTTCACATTATGGTAATTGCGTTGGAGTACCCACCATTGGTGGTGAAGTGTACTTTGACCCGGCTTATTCTGGTAATCCCCTTGTGAATGTTATGGCATTAGGGTTGATGGAAACACCAGAAATCGTCAAATCTGGAGCATCTGGTTTAGGCAACCCCGTGCTTTATGTTGGTTCCACCACTGGGCGCGATGGCATGGGAGGTGCGAGTTTTGCCAGTGCAGAATTGAGCGATCAGTCAATAGACGATCGCCCTGCTGTGCAAGTGGGCGATCCATTTTTGGAAAAGTCGTTAATTGAAGCTTGTCTAGAGGCGTTTAAGACAGGTGCAGTTGTCGCCGCCCAAGATATGGGAGCAGCCGGTATCACCTGTTCTACTTCAGAGATGGCAGCAAAAGGCGGTGTGGGAATTGAACTAGATTTAGATAAAATTCCCGCAAGAGAAAGGGGAATGGTTCCTTATGAATATCTGCTTTCGGAATCTCAAGAACGAATGCTATTCGTTGCCCACAAGGGGCGTGAGCAAGAGTTAATCGACATTTTCCACCGTTGGGGGCTTCAAGCCGTTGTCGCTGGTACTGTCATCACTGAACCCATCGTGCGGATTCTCTTTCAGGGTGAAGTAGCAGCAGAAATTCCTGCCGAGGCTTTGGCGGAGAATACCCCACTATATGAGCGGGAATTATTGACAGAACCGCCAGAATATGCACGTCAAGCTTGGGAATGGACACCTGATTCCTTACCTCCTTGCACAACTGCTGGAATAGAACTCCAAGGAGGCGTGCAAAGTTGGAATGATATTTTGTTAGCTTTGCTCGATACACCCACGATCGCATCTAAAAACTGGGTATATCGTCAGTATGACCATCAAGTACAAAATAATACAGTAATACTGCCAGGTGGTGCAGATGCGGCTGTTATCCGTTTGCGCCCCCTAGAACAAATCCCCAATCTAAAATCCCAAATCCCAAATCTAAAATTAGGGGTGGCGGCGACGGTAGATTGCAATCCTCGCTATGTTTATCTTGATCCTTACGAAGGAGCTAAGGCAGTGGTGGCAGAAGCTGCACGCAATCTTAGCTGTGTGGGTGCAGAACCTCTGGCGGTGACGGATAACCTAAATTTTGGCTCTCCAGAAAAACCGATTGGTTACTGGCAATTGGCAGAAGCTTGTCGCGGTTTGGCAGAAGGTTGTCGAGAATTGGCAACACCCGTCACAGGCGGTAATGTCTCTTTGTATAACGAAACTCTTGATTCTCAAGGCATCCCACAACCAATTTATCCCACCCCAGTAGTGGGAATGGTGGGCTTGATTCCCGATATCACCAAAATTTGTGGACAGGGTTGGCAAGCAGTCGGCGATGTAATTTATCTTCTCGGATTGCCTCTGGCATCCAAAATCAGTTTGGGAGCATCAGAGTATTTAGCTACTATCCACAGTACTGTGGCCGGAAAACCGCCACGGGTAGATTTTGACTTAGAACGCCGCGTCCAGAAAGTTTGTCGTGAAGGAATTCGTAATGGTTGGGTACGTTCAGCCCACGATTCTGCTGAGGGGGGAGTAGCGATCGCATTAGCAGAATGTTGTATTTCTGGCAATCTTGGTGCCGAAATCAATTTAGAAATAGCACCAACCCAGACACTATCTCGTCTGGATGAGGTGTTGTTTGCCGAAGGTGGTGCCAGGATTTTAGTTTCTGTAGCATCAGAACAACAAGAAATTTGGGAATCATACTTACAGGAACATCTTGGTCAAGAGTGGCAAAAACTGGGTATCGTTCGTAATTATGAGACGGGTTTGGGGGTTTTCACTACTGATAACCAAGCCTTAATCAAAGTTAGGATCGAAGATATGAGCGATCGCTATTCCCACGCGATCGCTAGACGGCTTGCCATCCACACCACTAACCCCAGTTAAACAAGTGAGGAGCTAGGAATAAACAGCATAACTCCTAACTCTTTTAGTAGCGTCTCTGATCATAATTACGGTACTGTTTTAATAGATGGTTAAAGATTTATTAAGAAAGCTACAACTATCTATAGACATAATCCCAGTGACTTGACCCCCCCACCAGGAGCAAAGCTAGCATGATTTCGATTCATTCTGTCACTTCGGATGAATACCCCGACCAGAACAACAACCCAATCAATAGTCATGAAAATCAGCCTGACAAGCCAGAAGAAGCTTGTGGTGTTTTTGGCATCTACGCACCAGGAGAAAACGTTGCTAAACTGACCTACTTTGGATTGTATGCCCTCCAGCATCGGGGTCAAGAATCAGCTGGTATTGCCACCTTTGAGGGTACACAAGTCCACCTCCACAAAGATATGGGCTTGGTGTCTCAAGTCTTCAATGAATCCGTTTTGGATCAATTGCCTGGTAGCCTTGCTGTTGGTCATACTCGTTATTCCACCACAGGTTCTAGCCGCAAAGTTAATGCCCAGCCCGCAGTACTGGAAACTCGCTTAGGTTCCTTAGCTCTTGCACACAATGGTAATTTAGTCAATACAGTGCAACTGCGTCAAGAGTTGCTTGAGAAAAAATACAACTTAGTTACTACAACAGACTCAGAAATGATCGCTTTTGCGATCGCAGAAGCCGTCAACGCTGGTGCAGATTGGCTAGAAGGTTCAATTCAGGCATTTCACCGTTGCCAAGGAGCCTTCAGTTTAGTTATTGGCACTCCTAACGGGGTTATGGGTGTCCGTGACACCAATGGTATTCGTCCCCTGGTAATTGGAACTTTAGCAGGAAATCCAGTCCGTTACGTTTTGGCATCGGAGACTTGTGGTTTAGACATTATTGGAGCCGAATACCTACGAGATGTAGAACCAGGCGAATTAGTTTGGATTACTGAAGATGGTTTAGCTTCCTATCACTGGAGTCAACAGCCTCAGAGGAAATTGTGTATCTTTGAGATGATTTACTTTGCCCGCCCTGATAGCATTATGCACAACGAGAGTTTGTACAGCTATCGGATGCGGTTAGGGCATCAACTAGCTAAAGAATCTTGTGTCGATGCCGATATAGTCTTTGGTGTTCCTGATTCAGGTATCCCAGCTGCGATCGGATTTTCTCAAGCTTCTGGCGTAGCTTACGCTGAAGGACTGATTAAAAATCGCTATGTTGGACGAACCTTTATTCAACCAACCCAAACCATGCGCGAGTCAGGTATCCGCATGAAACTTAACCCCCTCAAAGATGTCCTGGCGGGTAAACGAGTAATTATTGTTGATGACTCCATTGTTCGCGGTACTACCAGCCGGAAACTAGTTAAAACCTTGCGGGAAGCTGGTGCAGTTGAAGTACACATGCGAATATCTTCCCCGCCAGTAACTCATCCTTGCTTCTACGGCATCGACACCGATTCTCAAGATCAGTTGATTGCTGCTACCAAGTCAGTAGCGGAAATTGCCAAGCAACTGGAAGTAGACAGCCTCGCCTATCTCAGTTGGGAAGGAATGCTAGAAGCCACACGAGAAGACACCAATAGTTTCTGCTCTGCCTGCTTTACTGGAGATTATCCCGTAGCGATTCCTGAGCTAGTGAAGCGTTCTAAATTGAGTTTAGAAAAGATAGTGGTATAGACGCTGGGAGCATTAGGGAGATGAGGGAGTTAGGAGGAGAAAGGCGTTAATAATTCCTAACTCCTAACTAATGCCCTATTTCCACTCAGGCTAAAATAACTAAATCCCCTAATAAAGATGGTTTATGAACCAGCCGATATCTGAAAGAGTACGCTGGACTACCGCCGATTTAGAGTTGTTTCCAGATAACGGGAACCGCTATGAAATTATTGACGGAGAATTATTTGTGACCAGAGCGCCTCACTGGAATCATCAAAAAACTTGTGTCAGAATTAGTACTTCCTTGGATACTTGATCACAGACTACTGGTTTGGGAGAAGCTGTGACTGCTCCAGGTATAATTTTTGGCGATAATGATAATGTAATTCCTGATGTTGTCTGGGCTAGCAATGAGAGATTGCCCCTACTTTTAGACGAGGCGGGGCATTTGGCTGGTGCGCCAGAACTGGTAGTAGAGGTGCTATCTGCTGGTATTGAAAATGAAAAGCGAGATCGGGAATTTAAACTAAAGCTTACTCCGCAAGAGGTGTTAGGGAATATTGGATTGTGGATTGGCGCAACCAACAGGTGGAAGTTTATCGACGTGAGCAAGCGAGTTTAAAGTTAGTTGCTACGTTATTCAATGGTGATGAGTTGAACTCACCCATATTGCCTAATTTTAATTGTGCGATGTCTACGACGGGCTACGCCTACGCATCCTTCTTTACCTAATACAATTTTAATAAATAGTGACGCACACAGGTAAAAGCGCAATGTCTCAGCAGTATTCAATTGAGCAAGTTCCTAAGAATCTAGATAAAATTTTTCAGGGAATTGAACAAGGCGAATCAGTACAAATTACGCAACAGGGGCAGCAAGTTGCTGTGATTCTACCTGCGGCCGAATATCAGCGTTTGTTGCATGGAAAGCCGGGTTTTTGGGAATCGGTGGATCGATTTCGTCAAGAAATCATGGAAGAAGGAACCGAGATTGATCCCGATGAGGTTTGGAAAGATGTACGCGACAAGTCTCTTGGACGAGAGATCATGTTGTGAGCCGCTTTTTACTGGATACTAACGTTATCTCTGAGCCATTAAGGCCACAACCGAATCCAGCAGTTATCCAAAGGTTGCAACAGTATCAGGGGGAATTTGCTATTGCTTCCGTTACTTGGCATGAATTGCTATTTGGTTGCTATCGTCTGTCCGCTTCTAAAAGGCGAGAGAGAATTGAGCAGTATCTCTTGCATATATATAGTCCAACCAAATATTCCTATCCTGCCCTATGATAATGTGGGAGCCGAATGGTTTGCTTTAGAAAGAGCGCGACTAGTAATTATAGGAAAAACTCCCGCATATCCAGATGGACAGATTGCAGCGATCGCAAAAGTAAATGGTCTGATTTTGGTAACAAATAATGTTTCAGACTATGCCGATTTTCAAGAACTTCAATTAGAAAATTGGTTTTATTAAGTGCGATCGCTCCCTTGTTAGTTGAGGAACGAAACCCAACATTTATGCATCGATATGCAATTAGAAAGTACAGCTTAACTATGCTGCAAAAACTCAACTTTGGGCAATAACGGGTCAGTCACAATACCCACACCACTAAAACCCCAGCGTTTGAGCAAGTTTCCCAACTGTGTACGCGGAATAGATTCCACAGAAAAGCGATTGGCTACTTCTGCTGCGTGGGTGTTGAGATAGCTAAGGGCATCAAAGTTTTCTTGAAACAGCAATAAATAACCTGATGTTTCGGTATCAGGACGAGCTATGAGATAATTACCGTCAGTTTTTGAGCGCACCAAGTAATAGACTTCGGACAGCATGGAGATGGGGATGGGGAGAGTGTGGGAGCAGGGGAGGCAGAGGAGCGGGGGACAGTAACTAATGACAAATGACAAATGACTAATTGAGACTTTCTAAGCGAATGCGTGGATCGGCGGCTTTTAACATTAAATCGGCGATTAAATTACCAGCAATCAGCAAGACTGCGCCCATTACCAAGCTTGCCATTAACAAATATAAATCTTGAGCTTGTAAAGCCTGTAAGGTTAACCTTCCTAAACCGGGCCAGTTGAAGAAAAATTCGGCAATGAAAGCACCATTTAATAAACCAGCTAATTCAAAACCCAATAAGGTAATCAAGGGATTTATCGCATTGCGGAGTGCATGAACGTAGATCACACGGTTTTCTGGCAGACCTTTAGCACGAGCCGTTTGGATGTAATCTTGACGCAGCACATCCAATAATTCGCCGCGAGTGATGCGTTGTAAACCAGCAAAACTAGTAATTGAGAGAGCGATCGTGGGTAAAATCATGTGCCAGCCGATATCTAAGATTTTGCCAAACCACGTTAGTTCCGAGTGATCAATGCTAGTCATGCTACCGACTGGGAAAAACGGCGAGGTGATTTGGGCTAAAACCAGCAGCGCTAAGGCAGTGATGAAACTGGGAAAGCCTTGTCCGGCGTAGCTAATTACCTGTAAAACCCGGTCTGATAGCTTATTTTGGTTAACAGCAGCAAAGATTCCTAGAGGGATGGCGATCGCCCATGTGACAATTAAAGATGCGATCGCTAATAGTAAAGTCGCTGGTACTCGCTCCCACAAAAGTGATGCTACTGAACGTTGATAAATAAAACTCGTGCCAAAATCTCCTTTTGTCAAGATTCGCCATAACCATAGCCAAAATTGCTCTGGCCAAGACTTATCCAAACCAAACTGCCGCTTGAGTTCTTCAATTCTTTCTGGCGATATCTTCGGGTTTTGCCGCAGCGTATCTACATAATCTCCTGGAGCAAGTTGAATAATGAAAAACGATAACGCTGACGCCAACAACAAAGTAAGTAGTGCCTGCAATACCCGCTTTCCCACATAAACAAAAGTTTCACTCGTGACTAGCGTTATTAGCCAATCTCGACCTGTCTCCAATGAAATTCTCGTAGATGTCATTTGTCCTTTGTCCTTTGTCCTTTGTTATCTGTCCTTTGCTAATGACCAATGACAAATAACTAATATTCAATTAGAGAGATAATCGGTACGTCTGGCAGATATTTACGCCCTTCTAAATCCCGTAGCTCGATAATAAACCCAAATCCTACAAGTTCGCAGCCAATCTTCTGCACTAACTTTGCTGTTGCACTCGCAGTTCCACCCGTGGCAATCAAATCGTCCACAATTAAAACTCGGCTACCTTGGTGTAAACCGTCTTGATGCACTTCTAGGCAGTCCATACCATACTCTAGTTCATATTCAATTGAATGAACGGCTGCTGGTAACTTACCTTTTTTACGGACGGGAATAAAACCAGCTCCTACTTTATAAGCCAGGGGTGAACCAAAAATAAATCCCCTCGACTCTATACCAATGACATAATCCGCCGTTATCCCAGCTTCAGTGCATTTTTGTGCTAGAAAGTCAATAGTGTAGCGCAGTCCCTCTGGATCGCGCAGCAGGGTAGTAATATCCCGAAATAAAATTCCGGGTTTAGGGAAATCTGGGATGTCACGAACGAGAGACTTCAAATCCATAAAATGGGGAGTGGGGAGTGGGGAGTGGGGAGCGGGAATGGGAGATGAGGGAGGAGAATTAATAATCAATGCCCAATGCCAAATGCCAAATTTCAGATACCTGAAAAATCGTACACTATAATGTCATACGCTGGGGATCGAGGCTGATGTTTCGCCCTTTATTGACGATAATTAGAATCTAAATCAAGCTATAAGAGGTATTGCACTAAATAAATGAGGTGAATTAAGTTATGTTTTAAAATTTTAATTTCAATATAGGGAAAACTTTGAGTAGAAAGAGTTAAGTAATGTATATATCAGGTAGTCATGCTACTACTACAAGTTTAATGCTTAAGTCTTGGCTACCGATCTTAAATTTGTTTTATCTAGTCTGTTGGAACCGCATAAGGTATTTATAGGATGAATGTCTCAGCAAGTTTAACGCCGTTCAACAGTCCAACTCAAGATTCACTACCGATGGTTCTGGACACTTTGCCAGATCCTGCGATCGCTTCCAAAACGTGTCCTCGCAGAACCCGGTTGCAAATTGACCTGATTTTACTGGCAATTGAAGCTTTAGAGCTTGGTGGTTCAGAAGCAATCCTGACTTTTGCTCAAGAGTTGGATCTAAAAGGAATTGTTAAAGACAGGGTGAATTTATGGCGGATGCGTAGCTCTAATCCGTTACGGAGAGCGCACATGCGCCGTCCCTTAAGTATCATGGAAGCAAAAGCTCTGGTGGTCATTGCTTGCCACATAGCCCGGCGTTTAACTGTTGTGATTCGCCAGTTACTAATGATCTGTCAACAAATGGAAGAAAAGCAGATTCCATTAGAACAGAATTTGCGCCTATCTAATTACTTAGAGAGGTTTAGAGCGCATTTTAAGAGTCGGATGAATGCTCGACGTTCTGGTGTCCTGGCATTAACTTCTGATGCAAAATTAGATGAGCTAGCTATAAATTTGTTAGGACAATTACTATTCTGTACTGGTACAGCAGGAATGCAGCGATTCTGGATTAGTCTTTTTGACGGTGAAGTGGAATGAATATTCAACGTAAGTACAGTTTGCCTAATTGTACACTGCTTTTAGAAGGGTTAAGTGATGTCACTAGGGCTGCACACTTCCAGGAAATGCGCCCGGAATTATCAATATTGGTAAATGCAGAATGTTATTTATCTGGTTACAACCAACCCTTAACGGGAGGGCGGGAATTTTTTGAAAGTTTGGTGAGGGCTGTTAGTGGCTATGCCCAAGAATTTTTAAGTAGTGTACCCAATCCGCAGGCACACAACCAGGAATCTGAGCTAGTAGAGTTTCGGAAAATTGATAGCAACCGACATAGGTTAATTATATATTCAGAAGGCGCTCCAGAGGGATTCGATAACTCTAACAATTCCAAACGTCCGCCTATCGAAATAGATTTAAATACAGTACAGTTGTTTGATTTAGTGGAAGCAGTGGATCAGTTTTTTGCTGATACTCAAACTTTACCTGAACTTTCTTTAGAACTACAACCGGTTACCAGACGCTATGGCGGTGCTAGTCAGGCTGTAATCAGACAGGCTGTTCCTGCTGCTGTGGGTGTGTCAAGTTTAGCAGTAGCAGCGATCGCCTTTAACTTGATTCCACCTCCCCAAATCCGTCCACCACAGCCTAAACCAGATGAGCAAACTAGCTCTACCACAAACAATATCGCTGCTCCAGCATCAGCTGCTGCAACGCCTACACGAACACCCACAGCTAATACAAAGCCGCCAGTTCAAGATTTAGAAGCACTTTTAAATACAGTTCCAGAAATAACTGATCCATCGCAGCTGCGTGCATTAAATCGTATAGTTTACAACAAAATTCATCCAGTTTGGACTAATCGCTCAGAATTGCAACAGGATTTGATCTATCGTCTGGGTGTAGCTGCGGATGGAGCGATCGTCGGTTATAAAGCAGTAAATAAAGAAGCAAATATAGGAGTAGGTCAAACTCCTCTATCTAACGTACTTTACAATCCAGTTAGCCGCCCTTCCATTTCTAAAGAACCGATCGCTCAATTTCGGGTAGTATTTAATACAAATGGTGTGCTAGAAGTTAGCCCTTGGCGGGGGTATGCTAGGACACCAGAAGTAGTAGGTGCAAAAATTACTGACTCTAATATAGTCAAAGGTTTAAACCAAAAGCTTTATAAGACAGTTCGCCAAAGCTGGAATGGTACCCCCACCTTTACGCGAGATTTGAAATATCGGGTAGCAGTCAACAAAGATGGTATAATTGCTGACTATGAACCACTAAACCAGGTCGCCTTTGACTATTTCCGCGAAACACCCCTTCCCAAGATGTTCAACGCGGTCTACGGTTCCAATGTAGTAGCTCCCAATAATAAAGAACCTCTCGCACACTTCCAAGTAATATTTAAGCCTAGCGGTACGCTGGAAGTTAAGCCTTGGCAGGGATATCAATAATGGGGCATGGGGCATTGGGAAAAGAATTAAGTTGCTATTCCCTATTCCCTATTCCCTATAGATTTTAGATAAGCATTGAGCTTGGGTAATAGTTCATCAAGAATTGGTTTAAATCTGCTTACCTGTTCATTTGTCAATAACTGTCTGGCGTAGGCTAACCTCAACCAGCTGATAGTTTCATATAAAAACCCTCTTGCAACCTTGACAAAACGTCGATTGTCTTGGTCATTGTACTTACCTCTACCTTCTGCAATGTTCGCACAAGTACTATCAGCAGACCGAACAATTTGCTTGCCCAGTGTATCTTTAGTGAAATTGTCCCATGCCTTAGGGACTTCCAAATAAAAAAATGTTCCAAAACTCTCTCTATTTCTTCTCTCTGCGTTCTCTGCGCGGCAGTCGCTCATGGGGGAAACCCCCAAGACCGCGCTGCCTTGTCTCTGTGGTTCGTTTCTTGGAATAATTTATTTCTTGGAAGTCCCTTAACAATACGCCAAGTTTCATTAGCTAGCTTTTGGGCAAGTTGATAAACTTCTAATTCCTCAAAATCAGGTCTTCTCACAAAATTCTATTGATCATTTATTGATCAATAGTTTCCAATGCCCAATTCCCAATTTACCTTGTAATTCTCCGCATATAATTCCCCCATAACTGGGCTGCTTGAGCGCTGCTACCAGTTGTTGGGGAATTATTGTCGTTTCCCAGCCAGACACCAGTTACAAGCCGCCGACTGGGGATAAAGCCGATGAACCATAAGTCAACGTTTTTATCAGTCGTGCCTGTTTTACCGGCTTCCCCTAGCCCAATAGCAGCACTACGACCAGTCCCTCTGGCGACTACGCCACGCATCAAACTAGTCATCTCATCGGCTACACCATTTGACAGAACTCGTTTGTTGGCATCTGGATCTTGGTCGAAGGAGTAGATTACACGACAGGTTTTGATATCATTGCGATCGCGGCAATCACCACTGTCTAAAATTCGGTTAATCGCATGGGGAGGATTCCGTACACCACCATTACCAATAGTGCCAAAAGCACCAGTCATTTCCAAAACATTGACTACACTTTGACCTAGTACCAAGCCAGGAACTGGATCGAGGGTTGACTTTATTCCTAAATTCTGTGCCATTGCCACGACTTTATTCAGCCCGATTTCTCTGGCAACTCGCAAAGCGATGGGATTTTCTGAAAGAGCTAGCCCCGTGGCAATATCTAAACTACCGCCAGCACCAGCACGACAGGGTTTATAAGTAAAGCCTTGCCAAGTTAAAGGAGCGCAAGAATAACTTTTTGATTCTGGAATTCCCTGTTGAATAGCAGCCGTGTAAGCAAAGATTTTGAAGGTGGAACCTGGTTGTCTTTTGGCTTGAACGGCACGATTGAACTGACTTTTTCTGTAATCAGTCCCGCCCACCATTGCCAGGATACTGCCTGTACTAGAGTCAAGAGTGACTACCGCCCCTTGAGAAAAATTAAAATTTCTACCGCCATTGTTCACTGAATTATTTAATGCTGCTTCTGCTTGGCTCTGTATGGCTGGATCAAGCTTGGTTTCAATGATATAATTTCCTTCTCTTGCGGCTCCCTCCCCCAAAATTGATTCAAGTTCAGAGAAGACGTAACTGTAAAAATAAGGAGCGATCGTCTTAGCTTGCTGTTCGCAGACTTTAGGACTAATTTGGACAGTGGAGCGTCTAGCTCGGTTCGCATCCTCAGGTTTAATTTTGTCCATCTCCAGCAACCGCTTAATCACACGATTTCGGTATTCAGCCGCTTCTAGTTTATTTGGACTATCTCCACAAAAATCGAAGGCGTTGGGAGCAGGTAAAATTCCTACTAATGTTGCTGCTTCTGCCAAAGTTAATTTTTTAGCCGGCTTCTCAAAATAATACCGGGATGCATCCTCAAAGCCAGAGGTATCTCCCCCCAAAAAAACCCGATTTAAGTACATCAGCAAAATATCATCTTTGCTGTAAAAGGTTTCAAGCTTCAGGGCAACAACTGCTTCTCGCAATTTGCGTCCAAGGGTATCCTGTCTGCCTACATACTCACGGAACAAACTGCGGGCAACTTGCTGGGTTACAGTGCTGGCTCCTTGTTGCACATCTCCACTACGGCTATTGATTAATACGGCTCGTAAAATTCCTACAGGGTCAACCCCAAAGTGCCAGTAATAACGACTATCCTCTGAAGCCACCACCGCAGCAGGCAAATAAGGGCCAAATTCGTCTAATCGCTTCATGTCTATGTGGGAGGTAGTCCGAGGCTCTCTCAGGGGAGTAGCTCCATCACGGGCGTAAACAACTACTGGGGCGCGTGTAGCTGTGGGTAGGGGTTTAACTTGAAATTTTAGCCATTCGACACCAATTACTAACGCTAACAGGGCACTAGCACCGCCGACACCACAAGCTGTCCAACTTGCAGCTTTCACATACCAGGCTGGTGGATCGACGTATTGCAACCGCACAGAAGCGGCAAGTTCTGGGGGGCCCAGAGTCAGAATATCGCCGTGACGCAGTTCTAGAGAATTGACACGACGCTTACCACGATAAATGCCATTGGTAGAGTTTTCGTCTTTGATGACGAAAACTGGTGTGCGTTGAGTAGAATTCCGCGATAGCGACAGGTGAATTTGGCTGACAACAGGGTTACGGATGACGATATCGCTGGATTTAGAGCTACGACCTAGAATATAGCGATCGCCCAACAGTGGATATACCTCTGCTTTATCCGCCCCCGCATCCTGCACCCAGAGTTCCGGTACTTTAGCATTAGGCTTGAGCGCCAATTTAGAAAAATCGACCCTAGCTTGGATAGTATGTACCGCTTGAGTCAGTTGACCAAGTAAAGTTTGTGGCTTTTGAGGGGGTTGGGGAGAACTCATCGGCTATTTACATCACACTTTTTAGTGAAGAATCGGGCGAATTACAATCAATTTTAGATGTTAGTCTTTCATCATTTTACTCATAAGCCAAAGCATAAATTATCTATACGGAATATTTTGACTTAATTTATACTTTATATTAGCCTACTACTAAAAGGCGTCTGTATTTTTTATTACTTTAAAACAGAAGTATAAAAAAATATCCATTCTTAAAGGCTTACTATATCAATATAAATCATTATATGACTACGAACATGATTTTAATTTACGTATTTTTAAACACTAATCATTGGTAGACAACAGATTTAATTTTTACCAATTTTACATATCCACATATTCTGAAATAAACCTAAATATATTCATTTAGGAAGATTTTCTAAATCCTATTGTCTGTTTTAATGGGCCGAGTGTTCCGTTGAGGTTAATTACAGAATGATGGGAAAATCTCTGACTCTGATTGGTGCAGCTTTATCTTTAGCATTCACCGCTAACATTGCTGTAGCCGAATCCAGTAAATCCCCCATAGCCCAATCCAGTAGCGACTCCACTAGTGCACCAACGGAAATTAAGATGTCGCCAGAAGGGATGAAAATTCTGTGCGAGTATTTTCCGCTCAACTCCCGTTGTCCTGGCGGCACAGCCCTCACCCCTACTAGCGCTCCTGGTAGCACTACGGCGCCAGCAGAAACCACGCCCAGTAGCACAACAACTACACCAGGTGGAACAACTGCACCAGGTAGCACAACTGCACCAGGTAGCACAACTGAACCTGGTGCTGGATCTGCCACTCCTGAAAGCACTCCAGCACCAGGAGCCGTTACCCCACCAGATTCTAGCGCTCCTACCAAGTTAACTCCACCAGCACCAGGAACTGTTACCCCACCTGAAGGCCCTGCTGGCAACTTAACTCCACCAGGAAGCGTTACCCCAGTTCAACCTGGCACTCCTGGCACTCCTGGCAGCAGTACCGAACCAAGTAGCTCAAGTTCGCCTGAGTCTGGCGCTCCTGGCAGCATTACCGTACCAGGAAACCCAACTACACCTGAGTCTGGTACTACTGACAGCAATCCCGAACCAAGTACTGGTTCTCCCAATAATACTCCAGGCTCTAGTTCGCCAACTCCTAGCCGATAATTAAATTAAAAGCTGAGGCATAATCTGAATAATAGTTTGCCATCAGCGATCGCCAGTGCATATTGACCTCTTACACCAGTTATGTAAACTGGTGTAAAATAACAGATCAAAATAGCTCAAACCAATGAGCAAGTCTTCGCATATAGGATTGAGCAAAGGTTTTAGCAATTAATAGCCTGGGATGATTAATCATTCCAGGCTTAATAGTTTAATGCGACCTATCAGTTGAAGTCGGTGTTTTTTGAAAGGAAGCAATTAATAGGCAAACAATACCGATACTAATAAATGAATCTGCCACATTAAATACAGCAAAATTAATCAGGCGAAAATCAAGAAAATCAACAACGTAGCCTAAAACAAAGCGATCGATACCGTTGCCCATAGCTCCACCTAAAATCAAGCCATAGCCTAATTGATCCCACAAATTTAATGTTGGGCCAAACAAGGCCAAGGCTATCAATACTAAACTCACTCCTAAAGATAACCAGCGCAACCACTCTACTTTCCCACTTAACAGACTAAAAGCTGCACCAGTATTAGTGACATAGGTGAAGTGAAATATTCCAGGTAAGAGTGGTAGTGTTTGCCCCAAGCTAAAGGTTTGCACTACCCAGTATTTTGTTATTTGATCTAAGAAAAAAGCTATGAAGGCAGCTATCCAGAAAAGACGATTTTTTAAACGCATGAAACTAGGGGCTAGGATTAGGGACTAGGGACTAAGGACTAAGGATTAGAAAAATTTTAAATTTCTAGCCCCTAGCCTCTAGCCCCTTCATGACTAATAAAACATTAAGTGACGCAATATATATGCTATTACAGTAACGGCACAGACCACATTTAATTGCCCTGGTAGTGCAAACCAGGAGTATCTAAGGATTGCTTGCATCAAGGGGAGATTTTCTGTGCCTTTCCACTGAAAAATATAGCTAATAATCAAATAAGTAATACCGCATAGGTGGATAGTTAACAAGCCACAAATGCAACTAAAGGTGAGAGTTTCTAGTCGAGGTCTAGCTTTAAAAGCGAACAAGCCACAAATCCAAGATCCAGGAATAAAGCCTAATAGATAGCCAAATTGAGATAACTTAACATAACCAATACCGCCCCCATCCGCAAATACAGGTAATAAGGTTAACCCCATGACTAAATAGGCAATTTGTGAGAGCGCACCAGCATTTTTGCCCCCTAAACAACCCACTAACAATACTGCGCCAACTTGAAAAGTGACACCTAATGAAATTGTCTGAATTCCGTGCTTACTCCAATTCCAAGGTAAGGTGATGCCATAAACTTCTAGGAAAGTGCCACCCATTGTTAGGAGTAAGCCAATCATTGACCATAGTAATTGATTGGAAGCAGCAAACATTTATTCAGTCAACCAGGGAAAGGCAAAAGGGAAAACCAACTGCAACTAGTACCGCAAGGCAAAAGTCAAAAGGATTGTATTTCAGGCTTTTGTGCATTTTAAATAGTATGTTTATTTTTGCGTCCGCCGTACTAGTATATTCATTAGTGTTAAAATGAGATTTGTGCTGACACCTCTAAGAATTAGCATATTTTTTTTGCCTTTTTGGTATGTAACTTTTCAGTTCTGCAAATTATGGCTTAGGTGTCTATAGCTGTAATTTTATTGGCTGAAGCGGAGTCTAATTATGGTATTTGACCTAATACATGTTAATAATAGTAGTAAATAAAATATAGTATTTATAAATTTTTAGATTCAATACCAACTTTTGCTACAAAGCGTTAAATATAGTTTCTTAATTCACTATTTTTTAGCGATCGCACTACCTACTCTCATAAAATAGGCAATTTATGGTTTTTCTTCTGTTTTCTCTCAACAATAGTTTCACTTACTAAACTTAAATTGTTTAGTTATGGCTTGAAGTCTGCTTAAACTGATAAACAAAAACAATTTTTATCTTAACACCCAAATTTATAAAGCTTAAATCCTACCATAGGTTGCCATTTTTTATACATTTTTTTATGACTTGACCAATAAATTTACACTAGTACTAAAATTTTTGTAAATACCTGTAACCAAGTTCCTGTGGTAATATTTGTAAGGTGTGACTAAATTAACAGTATAAATTTTATCAAATAAAAGTAGAAACGAGTGTTTGTTCTTCATCAAAAAAAAACAAGCATTTTTTGCTTTGTTAACCTATCCTTTACCTTAACCTTCATCCTTTAGGGGTATCCTGAGAAGCGCTCACCTGAAAAGTTATTCAAACATTGATAGCGATGCCCTCAAATTTTAGTGTAATAAAAATCCATCGCCTCACAGCTTCAGTTTCAGTGTTAGCACTGACAATCAGCCTAGCTGCATGTGGTGGCGGACAGCAAAACCCAGATAACACAGCCACTAAGGATACTCCTTCTAGTACTGCTACAAATACCACAGCTTCCAGTACAACCAAATTAGATTTGGGTGGAAATGTCAAGTTAAGCGGGGCTGGTGCGTCTTTCCCAGCACCACTGTATGATACATGGTTTACGGATTTAAACAAAAAATATCCAAATCTACAAGTTGATTATGCTTCAGTTGGTAGCGGTGCTGGAGTTGAGCAATTTATCAAAGGGACTGTAGACTTTGGTGCCAGCGATGTTGCCATGAAGGATGAAGAAATTCAGAAAGTGCCAGCAGATAGAGGCGTTATTTTACTGCCTGTAACTGCTGGTAGCATCGTGCTAGCTTACAACTTGCCAGATGTTGCAGAACTAAAGCTACCACGAACTGTTTACGCCGATATTCTACTAGGCAAAATTAAGTCTTGGGATGATCCCCAAATTGCCAAGGCTAACCCAGGTGCAAAGCTTCCTAAACAGCCAATCACAGTTGTTTATCGTTCAGATGGTAGCGGAACAACAGGTGTGTTTACAAAACACCTCAGCGCTATTAGCCCAGAGTGGAAGACTAAAGTTGGTGAAGGCAAAACTGTCAACTGGCCTACGGGAGTTGGTGCTAAGGGTAATGAAGGTATTACCGCCCAAATCCAACAAACACAAGGCTCTATTGGTTATGTCGAGTACGGCTATGCCAAACAAAATAATCTCAAGTTTGCTGCTTTAGAAAACAAAGGCGGTAAGTTTATTGTACCTAGTGAGGAGTCAGCCTCTAAAACTCTAGCATCAGCAACTCTACCACCCGATCTCCGTGTTTTCATCTCCGATCCAGAAGGGGCTGATTCCTATCCCATCGTCACTTATACCTGGATTTTGGCTTACAAGAAATATCCCAATGCGGCGAAAGGTAAGGCAGTTGAAGCTGCGATCGAATACGCTTTAACTGAGGGACAAAAACAGGCTGTTGCACTAGGGTATGTTCCTCTACCCCAAAACGTCATTACAAAGGTGGCTGCTGCTGCCGATCAAATTAGTCCAGATTATAAAATCGCTGTTGGTAGTGGTACTAGTGCTAGCAAGTAGCTACAGTCAAGACATGAAGCATTCCTAGACAATAATTTTTAGGCTGCTTACTAAACTATAGGCATTCGTAATTTGGAACTCTGTTTTACCAATGTCTCGGTTTCAAAAGACGATGAGGCAACAAATTTGTTGATATGGTTGCCTCCCATATCTTCCTCTGATTTAATTGTGAAAGTCGGTAGTCATGACTACAAATTCTCAAAACCTTTCATCAGCGACAAAAAATCGCTCTGATGTAGAAAAATCCCTAGATCGGGGTTTTATTTGGCTTACTAAAATTTTCGCCTTTGGGGTTGCTGCCACTTTACTATGGATCGGCTTCCAGGTTGCAATTGCTTCTGGGCCCGCCATCCAAAAGTTTGGTGCTAGCTTTTTAGCTAACACCACTTGGAACCCGGTTAATGATACCTACGGGGTTCTACCTCAAATTTATGGAACTCTCTTGAGTTCTTTTATCGGTTTACTGATAGCAGTACCGATTGGAGTTGGTACTGCTATTGTACTAAGCGAGGATTTTTTACCCGCAAAAGTGAAGTTGGTACTGGTTTTTGCGGTAGAACTGCTTGCAGCTATTCCCAGCGTTGTCTACGGCGTGTGGGGTATTTTTGTTTTAGTGCCTATTATAACTAACTTGGGAAAATGGCTCAACAGTTACTTTGGCTGGATACCATTTTTTAGCACCTCCCCTACAGGGCCAGGAATGTTACCGGCGGGAGTCATATTAGCAATTATGACTTTGCCTATCATTACAGCCCTATCGCGCGATGCCTTGATTTCTATACCCCCCAGTTTGCGCCAAGCCGCTATAGGACTAGGGGCAACCCGATGGGAAACCATCTTACAAATTCTGATCCCAGCAGCCTTTTCAGGGATAGTTAGTGCTGTGATGTTGGCACTCGGTCGAGCAATGGGAGAAACAATGGCTGTAACAATGTTGATTGGTAATTCCAACAACATTAGTATTTCACTGTTAGCACCAGGCAATACGATTTCTTCTCTACTAGCAAATCAATTTTCAGAAGCTAGTGGTTTGCAAGTTTCGGCTTTAATGTATGCTGCTTTAGTTCTATTCTTCTTGACCTTGGTAGTCAATATCATGGCCGAGTTTATCGTTCTGAGAGTCAAGCGACTATAGCTTAGTTTTGGGTTGAATTATGACTTCTAGTTTTCCAGAGCGCAGTCTAACTCGCGCTCCCATGTCTCAAAGGACACTGTTTAATACAGTAATGACTGTAGTCGCATTTATCTGTGGGATATTGGCACTTGTGCCTTTGATAGCAGTGCTTTCTTACGTCATTATTCAAGGCTTTAGCAGTTTGAGTCCCAGCGTCTTTTTTGAACTGCCACCCAAAGCTCTACAGCAGGGAGGAGGCTTTGGTAATGCAATCTTAGGCACACTATTAATGGTAGGAATTGCTGCGGTGATTAGCATCCCATTTGGTGTTTTGGCGGCGATTTACATCACAGAATTTAGCTCGGCCAATGTAGCGAGATGGGTACGTTTTGCAGCTAATGTTCTGAGTGGAGTCCCCTCAATCATTGCTGGAGTCTTTGCCTATGGCATTGTAGTTTTGACACTGGTAAAGTTAAACTTAGGATCATACTCTGCTCTCGGTGGAGGGTTTGCACTGGCAATTTTGATGTTGCCAATTATTGTCCGAACCACTGATGAAGCCTTGCAGTTAGTATCGCAAGATTTGCGACAAGCATCTGTAGGGTTAGGAGCAACTAACTTTCAAACAGTGAGTCAAGTAGTGCTGCCAGCAGCCTTACCTGCAATTGTAACTGGGGCAACCCTAGCGATCGCCAGAGCATCTGGAGAAACCGCACCTTTACTATTTACCGCGCTATTTTCCAATTTTTGGCCTGGTAGCTTATTTGAACCGACAGCTTCTCTTGCTGTTTTAGTTTACAAATATGCTATTTCTCCGTTTAAAAATTGGCAATCATTAGCTTGGGCAGCATCTTTAATTTTGGTCTTGATGGTTCTAATCACAAGTATCATCGCTCGCTGGGCAACTCGCCAGAAAGCTTAGTCAAATAGCATCTACATAGCGGATTTGTATCGCTAAAACTAATACTACATTTAATTTATGGCTAACAACATTAGCACAGTCAACGATACTCAAACCGTTTTACGCACCGAAAACCTCAACGTTTACTACGGCAAATTTTTAGCCTTGAAAGATATCTGGCTAGATATACCAAAAAATCAGGTGACAGCCTTTATCGGCCCTTCTGGTTGTGGTAAAAGTACCTTGTTGCGATGCTATAACCGCCTCAATGACCTGATTGAGTCATTTCGGGCAGATGGTAAAATACTTTTTTACGATAAAAACTTGTATGCATCCGACATTGATCCTGTAGAAGTGCGTCGTCGGATTGGGATGGTGTTTCAAAGACCAAACCCTTTTCCCAAATCGATTTATGACAATATTGCTTTTGGAGCCAAAATCAACGGCTACAAAGGTAATATGGATGAATTAGTAGAACGGAGTTTGCGACAAGCAGCTTTGTGGGACGAAGTAAAAGATAAACTGCGACAAAGTGGTTCGTCTTTATCTGGTGGACAACAACAGAGGTTATGTATTGCTCGTGCGATCGCAGTCCAACCTGAAATTATATTAATGGATGAACCTTGCTCTGCCCTTGACCCTATTTCTACGTTGCGGGTTGAAGAATTAATTCACCAACTTAAAGAGCAATATACCATCGTTATCGTTACCCATAATATGCAGCAAGCAGCGCGGGTTTCTGATAAGACAGCCTTCTTTAATGTTAAAACTACAGAAAACGGAGGTCGTAACGGCTACATGGTAGAGTACGACGCCACAGAACTAATTTTCAACAATCCTCAGCAGCAAGATACTAGAGATTACGTTAGCGGCAGATTTGGATAAGTAGATAAATATTACACATTGTTGATCTTAGAACATTGAGGGATACTCGGAAACTAAAGCTGGGCGATATTCCTCTAGTTTTTTATTTGTTTGCCAAGGTTAGCGTAGGCGTAGCCTGCCGCAGGCATCGCTTACTCAATCATGGCTGTTTCTTATTCAATAAAAGCAATAATTAAGCTGTTTAATATTAAGACTTACATTGACTGCATGGGTAAGATACCCACTCAAAAATAAGTCCCACACATATCGCAGTACTACTATTGGCTTGGCTTGCTAGTTATTATCTAACTGTAAGTTTTGTGATAATTATAGAGTCCTTGGTAAACCAAATCTTAAAATCTTTCTCTGTGTTCTCTGTGCCTCTGCGGTTGGTTATTTAATCCAAGCATTGTTAGCTTGACAGAGTAGTAGTACACTGTGGCGGAAATTTGCCTAGCTTGGAAAACGGGATTTTGTCTCTTGCCTTTAATATATTAATATATCTGATGAATTTACACCGTGCTGCACTAGGGCATTATAGACTTTTTCTAAGCGGGCGGCGGGAATCGAACCCGCATTAATAGCTTGGAAGGCTATAGTTTTACCACTAAACTACGCCCGCAACTTTCCAACCATATAAATGTAACACAGTTTTTGCAAAAATTCAAGAGTTTAGTTGGAATTAGCAGGTTGGATTTTGATCCT
This sequence comes from Nostoc sp., assembly GCF_036919495.1. Lineage (GTDB taxonomy): Bacteria > Cyanobacteriota > Cyanobacteriia > Cyanobacteriales > Nostocaceae > Nostoc. Next base: position 12,477 of record NZ_JBALBZ010000141.1, on the reverse strand, counting down.
GACATACAGATTGCTCAATTCTGGTTTTGTGCCATCGTTGTTGTGAGCAGCAATAAACTTTTCTGTTTTGAAAACTTCGCTGAGGACTTGCTGATATGTGCTTTTTTCACTTTGCAATGTTGCTGGTTCTATTTCTAGAACTACAGCCTGTTGAAAATTGCCATTCTTATCAATTATTAAGCTAGCCAAGAGTTGTGCTGGTTCAAGGCCAGAATTCTGAACAAGAAAACTTGAGTCTAATTCTTTTGTGTTGCTTCCCCTGTATAAAGCGATAACGTCGGGTAAAGCATCTTGTCGTAATCTTCCTGATTGTATCAAGCTACTCACTTCATCTCTAAGCAAAGGAGCTACTATTGCTACCGATGCTCCCTGAGTGTGGGTGCGTGGAGTTTCTCTAGTCGGAGTTGCTGGAGTTTCCTGAGTAGAGGTGCGTGGAGTTTCCTTAGTCGGTGGTGCTGGAGTTTCCTGAGTGTGGGTGCGTGGAGTTTCTTTAGTCGGTGTTGCTGAAGTTTCTCTAGTCGGTGTTGCTGGAGTTTCCTGAGTGGGGATGCGTGGAGTTTCCCTAGTTCGAGTTGGTGGAGTTTCTTTAGTCGGTGTTGCTGGAGTTTTCTGAGCGAAGGTACGTGGCGTTTCTCTGTTTTCAGCTTCCGAACCTGGTGAATTTGATGGAACACCTGTTGGTAGTAGCGTTCCCTTTCCCAGTTTGATTTCTTGACGGCGGTTCCAAGGTAGATTACCGACTGGAACTGTAGGTGTCGGTGTAGATTTTGGTGTCGCCGTAGCAACTCTCTGTTGTCTAAAGGGTTGGCTATTAGGTTGAGAGGCGTGAGTTTGCCTCTTCTGTTGGAGATTATCCGCAGAATTTATTGCGCCAAAATCTTGATTTCTGGGCGTAGTTCGTGCCTTTTGTGGTGAACGTGCTGGTACAGACTTTTGAGTTGCGGATGCTGGCTTTGGCGAAACTGTTTTAGCTGTTGATTTGATTTTGGTTATTGATTTTGATTTGGGAGCAATGTCTATCAATTCAATGGGAACAGCAGATTGACTTTGTTGGGGAAACCACAGACTAAATGCATTAGATGAGCGCATTAGCCAGAACGCTAGCAAGTGCAGAGAGACTGAACCTATAACAACAGAAATCCACAAAGCTGGTGGATCGCTGTGTCGCCTCCAGACTTTGCTTGGAATTGGAGTTTTGTCTGCAACTGATAGTGGCATATTATATAAACTGGATATGATTAGGCACTCTTACTCATTGTTAATGCTTTAAAATACCAGCCTAAATTTTAGCGATTAACCATTACTTCTGGTGTAACAGCAAAAGTCAAAACTGTTTCATCTACTCCTTTAAGTTCTAGCGGACTACCTTTAGTAATTTCTTCTTCCTGCAAATAATCTGCCACGGCAGCAGAAACTAGAATCGTACCGGGAACAGCAGCAGCTTGCAATCTTGCAGCAATATTCACACTTGGGCCAATAGCAGTATAATCAGCCCGTTCAGAACTACCAAACATCCCCACAACAGCAGTACCTTGGTGGATACCGCACCGAAACTGGACGCTAGTAAGTCTGTCACCATCGAATACGCCTTGGTTTCGCCAGCGCTGGTTCAACTCAGCCAGTGAGCGGTGCATTGCTCTTGCTGTACTGATGGCACGACGCACTTGTTCATTGGGGGTTAGCTCTTCCGGCGCTCCATATAAAGCTAAGATAGCATCTCCCATAAATTTATCTACAGTGCCGCCATTGCCAAATACAACTTTGGTCATGGCTTCTAAATATTCATTTAGTAACTCTGCGACTCGTCGGGATCTGAGAGTATTTGATAGCTGTGTAAAACCCACGATATCACTAAACAAAACTGTAATTAAGCGTGGTTCTGGGCGCAAATCTAACGTTAAATCTCCGGTTGCGGCTTTTTGTACCAATACAGCTGGTAAAAAGCGCTTTAGCACCGATTCTGTTAGATAAGTATTTAACTCCACAATTCGCCGTTCATTTTCCTTCAATGCCAAAAGATTCCGAACTTCCGCCAAAAGTTCCCGATCATTAAATGGTTTTGCTAAATAAGCATCTGCACCATGTTCTGTACCTTCGATGCGGGTTTCCTCATCAGCTTTTGCTGTCAGCAGAATGATTGGTATTCCTCTCAACTTCTCCTCTTTGCGGATCATCTGAATCATTTCAAGTCCGCTCACCAAGGGCATCATTAAGTCAGTCACAATCAAGCTGGGTATAATTTCCTTAGCTCTACTGTGCCCTTCAGAACCGTTACGAGCTGTCTGCACATGATAGCCATTACGCCGGAAAATCTCAGATACATAGGTTCGTAAATCCGGGTTATCATCTACAACTAAAATTGAGTGCTGAGTCTTAAGTGCTGAGTCTTGAGTATCAATACTGGGGGAAAGGTTTATTTTAATATCTTCAATATTGTCTGTTGTTGACTCTACCAATTCTAAATCAGCCAATTCTACGCTAGCGCGGCTTGTATTAAGTTCGGTAGGCGTTTCTATTACTTGCTGTGTGGGTAAATGAGCATTTCCAGTCACAAGCAATAAACTAAAGGTAGTGCCTTGGCCGTAAACTGATTCCACAGTGACTTGACCACCATGTAATTCGACTAATTCTTTAACTAAAGCTAAACCCAAACCACTACCTTCATAGGATCGGTTTGCTGAACCTTCAGCTTGGCGGAAGCGCTCAAAAAGGTGGGGAATTTGTTCTTTAACAATACCAATTCCAGTATCTTGTACTTGCAATATGCAGCGATCGCGCTCAGATTTTAGTCTGACACTAATCGTCCCACCTTCGGGAGTAAACTTCATGGCATTTGACAGGAGGTTATAAACCACCTTGTCAAATTTTTCCATGTCCAAGTACACCGGAGAACATTCATCTAACTGGGTGACGAGATGCAATCTCTTTTTCTCGCAGTAGGGACGAAAAGATTCCACAATTTGGGTGACAAATTCTGCTAAATCGCAGGGATGGAAACTAGGCTGCATTCTCCCCGCATTCAGGCGTTGTAAATCTAGGAGTTGATTTACCAGTCGCAGTAGACGGCGGGAGTTACGCAGGGCGATCGCACTTTGGGAGTAAGATAATCCTTCACCAGCCGCCACCGCCGATTCTAAAGGTCCTTGAATCAAGGTGATGGGTGTACGAAACTCATGGGAAATATTTTGGAAAAATTCAGTTTTTTGTTTATCTAATTCCAGTAAGCGTTCAGCTTGTTGGCGAGTTTTTTGATATAAGTATGACTGCTGTACAGCGATCGCTGCTTGAGCTGCTACTGCTTTAGCCAAATCAATATCAGATGACAGCCATCGGCGTACTTTTTTACCTTCATGTAAAGTAATACTACCGATACATTTACCATCAGCCAATAATGGCACAAACATTAGCGATCGCGCTGGCATGTTTAACGGCAAATCAAAACCCTGCACATCTGAGGGAGAATGGCTCACATTACCAATTACCACAGGTTCATGTGTCTGTAGCATTTGTTGGAGGATTGGATTCTCCTGTATAGATGCTTGAGAATAGGGTAATCTCGGAGGTAACAGGTGATTATTGCTACTGGAATTACTGTCTAGGGTTGGTGATACCTGGGTTGGGCTGTGCCTACGTAAATTTTCCGAATGTTGAAAACTGTCATACAAGCCCACACACTGGACAAACTCATCTTCCTCTGTCCACAAAGACAAGACACAGCCATCGACTTGTAATGCTTGTCCCAATTGCTGGGTGATCGCCGCAAAAATATCTTGGGGGTCTAAGCTAGAGCGAATCGCGCTAGTAATTGTATTAATTAGGGCTTCTCGCTTGGCAAGGGCACGTACTTGCTCGTAAGCATAAGCTTGAGACAAAGCTAAAGCTGCCTGATCCGCCACCATCAACACTAGCTGCACCTCATCCTCCTCCCACAAGCGAGGCAGAGAACACTGATGCAGTGCCAGCACTGCCATCAGTTCTTGTTGGCAGATCAATGGCACAACTAAACTAGAGCAAATGTTAGCGGCAGTAAAAGCTTCCCCACGTTGGCGCAGTTCGGGAGTATTACCATGAATCCGCTTATCATCACTTACATAGTGAATCACCTGGACTTCACGAGTTTCCCACACAGTTTGAGCCAAAAGAGGCAGAGGGACAGAGGGTGAGAGGGGTACAGCAGAAGAATTATTTGCCTGCACCCCTGTTTCTTCAGAAAGAGGCTTCTGATAAATAAATCCTTTATCTGCTAACTGCTCATCTTGGAAGGGACGCAATAGGCAAACATCCACCTCCAACATGTGACCTACTGTATCTACAATTGCCTGCAAAATTTGGCGATAGTCTAAAGCACTGCGAATCGTATTTGTGACAGTATTCAGCAGCGATTCTTGTCGGAGTGTGCGGGTAAGTTCGCGGGTGCGGGCTTTGAGGACATTGTGAGTATCCAAAGCTTGTCGTACCACTGCTTTGAGTTCCTCAGCTTCCCACGGTTTAGTAACATATTTAAATACCTTACCAGCGTTGATAGCTTCCACCAGGTCTTCGACATCGGTGTAGCCAGTTAAAATAATCCTGATAATATCTGGATATTGAGTTGCTGTCAGGCTCAAAAATTCTGTACCGCTCATCATCGGCATCCGCTGATCGGAGATGATTACCGCGACCTCCCCCTCTTGAGCCAGCAGATCGAGTGCCGCAGGGCCAGAGTTTGCCCTTAGCACCTTATAGTCGCGATAGAAAGTGCGGTAAAGCAAGTCAAGGTTGTCTGGTTCATCATCGACAACCAAAATTTTAGGCTTACTGTTTGCTTGGGATTTCATGCACCGCTTTCCTGCTGCAACGGCAGTCGGATAAAGAATAATCTGATCAGGTAAGGATTTTTCTGAGTCAGGTAAGAGCAGAGCATTTCGACCAATAAGGCTTTTTGGCTACATGACTGCTGAGTGTAGGAGCGTTTACGCACAGTAATTAGTCTCAATGGCTTATGCCTATTACCGTTTGCGTTGGTGCAGTGTAATTGCTTTCATAATCAGTTTTAGGGTTACAGAGTCGCTGCTTCCTTGCCAAATCTTCCTTCACCTCCTGTGAGTAATGTCTGATACTACATACAGCGCTCATAGCTAGCTGACAAATCCACATGAAGCTGCATATTAAGTTTGCCCTTTGCAGCGGTTGTACTAACACTTGCAGGTAAATTTTATTTATGGTAGTCATGGTAGAGTCAGTAATATTAAAATAAAAAGATTTAAAGCCTAAAGTATACTATTAGACAAATACCTCCTTCTAATTTAGCAATCAGAACTATCATTAAGACAAGTGTAGGGTTAATAAGTTAGGGATTTTAGATATTGAAGATTCTTCCCCAGCACCTGCACAGGCTGTTACTATGACCTATCAAAGCCAGTGCGCCCTTGCGGTGCCGACTTGTACTCCTCCGAGGAAGCAAGCTACGCACAGCGTCTCGTAAAGCCTGCGGCATTAGATTCGCTTAGGGCGCAGCCTCTCGTAGAGAAGAGAAGCAACTGGCTCTCAAAAGTTAAAAGTCTATAATTTTGAGCTGTTTGGCTGTAATGAAATGATAGGTTTATTTCTGCCGACCTGTATGTAGTAGTAAAGTCCTGTTAGTGTAGCGGCAATTGCCTAAGCGAGTTCAGTACTGTAACTAAAGGTGGTTTGCAAGCAGAATTTGTCAGTAGTGTACTTACTTAACAATTTTGTAGGTAATGTTTACGGACAGGTTATGCTAGTTATCTACCCATTCACCTAAACCTGTTCCACTTTACAGATGTTTTTGTGGTAAACAAACTGATATTCTCCCTACCTAAAGCAAGGGATGCACTTGAACCTACTGAACTTAAGATTGTAGCTTGATGAAGCTGTAACTTGTAAGACTTTGACTTTTCCAAAAATACAGGCTATAAAACCCCAAACTAAAGTGGAAAACTTTGTATGCTCCACAAGCAAAAGCGAATTAGCAATCTTAGGTTAGTTCAATATCCTGGGCAGATATAAAGTTTTTCTTCAGTTGAAATGGTATTTGAGGAGATTTGAGAAAATTTTCGTTGAATAAAATCAATACTAAACTAGCCTTGAAATATCGGTTTTTTCATCCATGCCAGCAACAGCCAATCAATCCAGCTTGCTGCCAATTTCAAATTCGTACAGCTACATCCGCTGATTTGATCAGTGTTTCTCAAATTATTGCTGAAAGCTTTCACTCCCAACAGGGTATGTGGGGATGGGCTTTTCCATTGCTACGTCTCGGTATTTACGAAGACTTAAGGCATCGCATGGCATCACCTCCGTCGCGTCATATTTGTTTAGTCGCTTTTGAAGCTACTAGTGGTGCGGCTAACAACTTAGTGGGAAGTGTAGAACTGGGTGTACGTTACAGTGATTCGTGGAGCCAGGTTGGCATGGGTTTTCCTTACTTATCTAATTTAGCAGTTCACCCACAATACCGTAGACACGGTGTTGCTTCAGGGTTACTGACTAGCTGTGAAAAAGTTTCTCGTGACTGGGGATTTCAAGACTTATATCTCCACGTTTTGGAAAATAACCATCAAGCAAGGCAACTTTATTTCAAGTTGGGATATCGGGTGCATAAAGTCGAATCGAATTGGAATAAATTTTTCCTAAGACGCTCAAGCCAAATGTTATTGCACAAGCCTTTGAGTACTGATTCCACTATTTGAATTTTATTTGGGCAGAGAATAAGCAAGTTTTGATGTTGTAATTACTTTTGGGAAAATTTTTACTAATATAGATAATTAAAGCACAAAATAACTTAATTAAAACTAAGCTACTATTAGCTAAAGGACTGATATTTTATTTTTGAAATACATGCAAGGTGTGCCAGACGAGAGTACAGCACTGTCCAAAGACTTTGTTACAGACTCCGTTCTAACGCACCCTACACATACTTATATTTTTGAAAAAATTATTGAACCACTACATCTACGAGAGGTTTCCGCCGATGCGTAGCGTCTCGTAAAGAAGAAAAGAAGCAAAAAAGTTTACGAATCATTTAGGACTGTTATATAGCTTTAAATAATTTTTTTAAGCACATTCTGTTTGTACTTTTTATAGAGCTTTTTATTCGTAATATTAAAAAATATATAACTTTGAAAAACTTATCTTAAAGGATTAATTTATTAAACTTTGCCTTTTTTGTTTGCTATTAAACGACAAGTATTTTAGAATATTTTATATAGATAAATAAATTAATTATAATGAAAATAGCTGTAGAATTGCTCGGATAAAACTAGCAATAGCTCATAATAACTTTTTAATTAAGATATTCATCTTTATAAAAACTTTAAGAAAACCCTCTCATAATTGGAAGACAAATGTAGTTATATCTCATAAAATATAATCACTCAATTACTAAACACTGCCTATTTATTACTATCTTAGGAAAATTGGCACAAATAGTCTTGATAATATAAAGAATTCAAAAACCTGATTTGACATAAAAGCTAATTTTGTTTTGAAGTGCATACTACTACCAAATTCGTTGAAAGTTTAAAAAACATGGATAGCGAACAGCATCGGCGCTATCAGACCTCTATGGTATCAACTTATTACCCTGAAGCTAGTTTCCATGATTCTCTTGTCATGCCAGACGGAACTGAGCAATCGCAAGGCTCGGATATCCTTACACGTTTACACAGTGGGGAAGTTTTCATCGTCAATAGTCGTAGACGAAATGGATTAATCCTCTTTAAACGCTACCATGCAGAGTTTGCTGGGCCTGGGGCTGCTGTAGGTGGGGATTACGATTGTGATTGCCAAAGGGCACTGCCCATAGGTAATCTGTCTTTATTAACTCTCGAATCTAATTCTAATCAAGAACGCCAGAATGCTTACAAGATTAGGCGACAGTGGATTCGATTGATCAAACAAATTACAGAAAACCCAGTGCCTGGGCAGCGAGTTCAGAAAATTCTCGATCAATTTGAACAATACTTTCCACCAGATATAGTGGCTCTTCTGCCGGATGTTGCTTTTGCTCTTTTAGTAGGTGTGCTGCCGCAAACAGTGGGAATGGTACGCCGTTTAGGCAGTGAGGTAAACAGCCGATTTAATTACTGAGTGAATTGCTAAAATTCCAAATTTGCCAAAGCAGCTTGAACTCGATTAATAGTACGGGCGTTTTCCTCGATTGTTCCTACAGTAATTCGCAATCCTGGGCTAATGTGTCGCACAACGGTGCCAAGTGTTCTAAGTTTCTGGTGGAAAGTTTTTAACGCAGCATCTTGTGAATTAAAGCTATTTGGTTTAAGACGTAGGTAAATAAAGTTAGCAGCGCTTGCGGTAATTTGTAGTTCTGGTTGCTGGGATAAAATTTCGATGAGTTTGGCTCGTTCACTCAGGATTTGGGGAATTGACTCTAATAAGATTGTACGGTTTTGTAAAGCAACTAATGCTGCTGCTATGGAAAAGCTAGGGAGATTGTAAGGTAAGCGAACTTTTTCTAAGATGGCGATCGCTTCGGGATGAGCGACGCAATAGCCAATACGGAGAGCTGCCAACCGGAAAGCTTTAGAAAAAGTGCGTAATATTACCCAATTAGGACGCTGTGCTAATTCACCTACTAGGGTAGTTTGACTGAATTCAAAGTAAGCTTCATCAATTACTACCAAAATATGCTCACTCAAACTTCTTAACCATGCCAACTCTGCCGCAGTTAAGCTATTGGCTGTCGGTGAATTGGGATGCACTACAAAAACTACGCGAATGGGGGGATTTTGAGTATTTTCGATCGCAGCCTGTGCAGCTTTTAAGTCAATTTCAAAATTTGTTTCATTTCTACCCACCGCAACTACAGGAATACCTAAAGTTTGTGCCAAAATTCCGTACATCGAGAAAGTGGGATTGGCAACTAGAATTGAACCTTCTCCTCCTAAACAGGTGGCGATTAATAAAGAACGGATTAGTTCATCTGAACCATTTCCAACAGAAATATTGGCAGCAGTATTGGATAGCGAAAAACCGGCTGATTCATTTACGTATTGGGCGATCGCATCTTTAAGTGTCTCATGTCCGCCATCGGGATAACGATTTGTTTCAATTACTTGCTGATATGTCCAGGCTAACTTTTCTTTTAACTCAGGTGGTAAATCATAAGGGCTTTCATTTGTATCTAGCCGATCAAATTGCCCGGGGACAGATTCGGCTGTATCGCTGCTAGGGTGAGCTTTGTACGCACTAAATTTGGCTAAATCTGACCGGATAAAGGGAAGCATAATTTTAGTAATTAGTAATTATTCATTGGTCATTTGTCATTTGTCATTTGTCATTTGTAACTAAAGAAAGGACAAATGACTAAGGACATTATTTATGTAAGAGTTTAATATTTTACAGCTTCAAGGTAATTGGCAAAAGAGGCGAATTGCCTGCCAAATTTCTTCTATAACATTACCCAAGGCGTGATCGCTGTCGAGTTCGACTAACTCTACCCAAGGACGCGAACGCCCAAAGTTACGACTGGCTTCGATGGGGATAACTTCATCGTTTTTTCCATGCAAAATCAGGGTGGGGATAGGACGTTGCAAAAACTTCTCTTGGTATTGGGCAGCATCTGTAACAAAATCGTAACTTAAGGGAAGCTTTCGCTCCTGGCCATAGTGGTAGACCATGATATATTTTTCTTGCTGCCAACGTTGTAGTTCTTCATCGCCTAGCTTGGGTAACCAATGGGATAAAAACTCAAAAGCTGGTGCTAGCAGCACGAGACGTTGTACTTGTAAATATTGCTGTCCTAAGTGGGCAGAGGTCAAGCCGCCTAAACTTGAGCCAATGAGCGTTACTGGCGTAGAATTATTACTGAATTCTGCGGCAACTTGAGTAATTTGACGAGTGATTGTCAACTGCGAAAAATCGCCAGCATTTAGATCCGGAATTTTTAGCTTTGTGTGAATTTGGGCAAAGCGATCGCCTATATCCCGCGCTTTGGCAGAATTAGGGCCAGAAGCGAAACCGTGAAGATATATATATTGCAAAGCTGTAGATAGTTGGGAGTGAGAAGTTAAGAATTTTAAGTTATGAGTTTCTTTCTTCAACTCATAACTTAAAATTCTTAACTCTTAACTCCTAAATCTTATTACCGCATTGTGACAAATTCTTCCGCTACTGAGGGATGGATACCAACGGTAGCGTCAAAGTCTTTTTTAGTTGCGCCCATCTTCACAGCGATCGCTACACCTTGAATTATCTCACCAGCATGTTCACCCACCATGTGAGCGCCTAGCACTTTGTCAGTGTTGCTATCAACCACCAACTTCATCATTGTTTTCTCTTGCTTACCAGTCAAACTATAGTACATAGGTCGAAAGCGAGTGTGAAAAATTTTGACGGCATCACCGAGTTTTTCCCGTGCTTCAGCTTCAGTCCAGCCGACTGTAGCGGCTTCTGGGGTAGAAAATATGGCAGTGGGAACAGTTTCGTGACTGAATTCGCGGCGGTTATTACCGAATTCACTATCAGCAAAGGCGCGACCTTCACCAATGGCGACGGGAGTTAAATTGATTCGGTCTGTGACATCGCCAACGGCAAAGATATTCGGTTGATTAGTTTGACTATATTCATTGACTGCGATCGCATTTGTGGTATTGTAACCTGGCCCTTCCATAGAAGTAGCAACAACATCAACCCCAGCGTTTTCTAAACCTAGTCCATCGACATTGGGAGTTCGACCAGTCGCCACTAAAAACACATCGGCAATTACTGGTTCTTGGTCTTCCCCTGATAAAGTCAGTTTAAAACCTTCCGGCACGCGTTCAACTGTTTTTACCACATTATTCTTAATTAGCCGAATTCCGTGGTTCGTCATCCCCTCTTCAATTTCTGTACGGATGTCCTCATCAAACCCCTTCAAAATCTTTTCACCTCTGGTAATTTGTGTAACCTCAGAACCCAAACCACGCATGATACAGGCAAATTCTGTGCCAATATAACCAGCGCCAAGAATGACGATGTGTTTTGGTTGTTCTTTTAGATGAAAGATTTCGTTGGAGGTAATGCCATATTCCATCCCTGGTAAATCTGGCTTGATGGGACGCCCACCAACAGCAATTAAAATTTTATCTGCTGTAACTTTCCGTCCATCCACTTCTACTGTGTGAGGGTCTAGCAATGTGGCGCGACCAGAAATTAATTCTACTCCCGCTTTTTCTAAAAAGCTGATATGTAGTTGCGACAGTCGCCGAACTTCCTTATCTATAGATGTAATGAAATATTCCCAGTCTAACTCGGCATTACCTACTTTCCAGCCATAGCCTGAAGCTTCACTGAACAGTGCAGGAAAGTGAGATCCATAGACCATGAGTTTTTTGGGAATGCAACCGCGAATAACACAAGTGCCACCAACTAAATCATATTCTGCGATCGCCACCTTTGCCCCATAGCTAGCTGCCCGTTTGGAAGCCGCCAAACCTCCAGAACCCGCACCAATTACAAACAGGTCGTAATCAAAAGTCATAAATTTATGTTCTCTTTAGCAATAAATTAGTTCCTGGGAACTTACACAGAAAACGTCATTGAATTATATAAGGATATCCGGTGAACCCTGTGTAAGTCCTGTCCTTGATTTAATCTAGCGTTAGCAGATGTTCTCTCGTCGTAGGGAATATCACTTTTTGCTTTGGTTGCTGTAGAGGCAGTAACTAAAATTGTTTGTCATGGTTCTGCCTCTGGTTTCGGGCATAAATCTGTGCTACTGCCTTGGAGCAGCTAAGTCCCACAGTACTTACGCAAAATTAAAATTATGACAAAACCAACCGCCTTCGGCATTCGCAGAACATTTTGTACCTCCATTAGCAGTTTTTATGTGCTTGGAAGCTGAGTTGGTGTTACAGGTGTTGGAGGAGTTGGGGTTACGGGTGTTGGAGGAGTTGGGGTTACGGGCGTTGGAGGAGTTGGGGTTACGGGTGTTGGCTCAGTTGGGGTTACGGGTGTTGGAGGAGTTGGGGTTACGGGTGTTGGCTCAGTTGGGGTTACGGGCGTTGGAGGAGTTGGGGTTACGGGTGTTTGAGGAGTTGGGGTTACGGGTGTTTGAGGAGTTGGGGTTACGGGCGTTGGAGGAGTTGGGGTTACGGGCGTTGGAGGAGTTGGGGTTACGGGTGTTTGAGGAGTTGGGGTTACGGGTGTTTGAGGAGTTGGGGTTACGGGTGTTTGAGGAGTTAGGGTTACGGGTGTTTGAGGAGTTAGGGTTACGGGTGTTGGCTCAGTTGGGGTTACGGGCGTTTGAGGAGTTGAGGTTACAGACGTTAGAGGATTTGGAGTTACAGGGGTTAGAGGAGTTGAGGTTACGGGCGTTAGAGGAGTTGAGGTTACGGGCGTTAGAGGAGTTGGGGTTACGGGCGTTGAAGTAGTTGAGGTTACAGGCGTTGAAGTAGTTGAGGTTACAGGCGTTGAAGTAGTTGAGGTTACAGGCGTTGAAGTAGTTGAGGTTACAGGCGTTGAAGTAGTTGAGGTTAC
>NZ_JBALBZ010000140.1:0-29203 GCF_036919495.1 Nostoc sp. | reverse complement strand
CTTCGGGGGTCATGCCTATGGTTTAAGTAAGTATTGTGTTCTCCCCATACTACACTCATGAATCAGTATTTCTGCAAAAATGGGATGCTCCCGAGTTGTATTGGCAAGAGCAGTGCGATGCCTGCGGCGGGCGACACCTACGCACTTGCAAAATCGTGTATTAGTATATGGAAATAGAACAGTAGTCTTTGAGTGATTTTATACCAAAATGAATGCAAGAGAGCGATGACTAGGTTAGGATACGCCTACGCAGGAAGTTGTGAGATAATGTTTTCTAGCCAGTCGTTTGTCAATTATCTATCTCCCAATCTTCAATCAACAAGTTATTAATCCGCTTAAATTCTCTGGTGTTATGGGTAACAAGGGTTAAGTTCTTTGTCAGTGCGATGGCGGCAATTTGTAAATCATAAGCTCCAATTGGAGTGCCTAATGCTTCTAGCTGAGATCGAATCATTCCAAATGTCATTGCTGCGAGATCGTCAAACGGTAGTGATATAAATTGAGCTAAAAATTCTTGCTGTAAGGTAAGATTACGTTTTGGGTTGGCACTTTTCATTGCGCCATAAAATAGTTCAGCTTTGACGATTGAGCAAACGGCAATATCTTTAGTAACAGTGGTTTCTAGTTTCTGCTTGAAGGTGAAATTTTTACCACGCATATAGATAATGCAAGTGTTAGTATCTAGCAGGAATTTCACAGGATGGATTCGCGTTCTTGTTGTTGTCCTTGGGAATGGCGAAAGAATGTTTCATCTTGAATACATCCATAGAATTTAGTCAAAGGATATTCTGGAGTTTCAATTTGGGTTTCTGGTTCTAGGGACTCAATGAGGGTTTTTAGCAATGTCAAGCCTCGGCTAAGGTCGAGTTCTTCGGTGAGTTCAGCCAAGGGAGATTGACGGAAGAATTCTGAAAGGTTGGTGGGTTGATCTGGGTGGGTGTTATGTGTGTTCAGGCTTTGGGCAAGGAATTGGATAATATACAGTTTATCGTTGGGGGAAAGCTGAAGGAGTTGTTCTTCGAGTTCTGGGATAGCCATGATGGGGTTTAAGTGGAGGATAATTTTATTTTACTTTCACTTTTTACTTTCACTGTTCAAGGGTTAATTTAGTTTGGCTCGTTAGAGAAAATATTGTTCTGGAATAATTATGGATTATCTAATGAAGAAAAAAGAAACCTTATTTCTGAAATAAATCCTACAGCTTTTATAGAAAGTAAATTGGCATGGGCATTGAATAATTCTCATTCACCCCATTCAACCGGATTGCAGTATACTGCCGAAGGTTTACTAAATGGTTTAAGTCATCATCTCTAATGTTAAACTAGTCATAGTAAAAATTAAACAACTGAATCACCTCAAAAAACATATTACAGCCATCCTCCATGCAGTTAGGGACTTCCAAGAAATAAATTATTCCAAGAAACGAACCACAGAGACAAGGCAGCGCGGTCTTGGGGGTTTCCCCCATGAGCGACTGCCGCGCAGAGAACGCAGAGAGAAGAAATAGAGAGAGTTTTTGCCTCAGTTTTGGAACATTTTTTTATTTGGAAGTCCCTTATATCTGGCTAAAATGCTGTAAGAAGCGATCGCACTTTGTTATAGTCGCCAGTTTCATAATGTCATTTACAGATAAACGTCCTCTTAGTTGGTTGTTGCAACAGTTTCAACTCCAGCCAGGTAAGCCCGCCATTGCCTCTGGATTGCGTAGCCTTTTTATACTGGGTGTCCCGATTGGAATTGGAATCATTACAGGTCATGCTGCTGAAAGTGCGATCGCCACTATGGCGGCTTGGTTTGTTGGTATGGTAAATGTTGACGGAGCCTACCGTCAGCGAGCGACTGCTATGATCGCAGCTACGCTTGGGGTGACTGTAATGTTCCTAATCGCAAGTCTGGTTAGCAGTCATCTCTGGTTAGCTGTCCCGACCACGTTCTTGGTAATATTTATAGCAGGTTTAGCAAATCTCTATGGCAACGTGGCTGCATCTGTCAGCTTGGTCACTTCAATAATGTTTGTGATTGCGCTGGCTAGATTCGCTTCATTTTCTAATTTGTCTACTCTTATTCAACACTGTGGGCTATGTCTGGCTGGTGGAACATGGACAACTGTATTGTCATTGGGACTGTGGGCGGTGCGTCCTGATGTACCTGCAATACAGACAGTCGCTAACTGTTATCTCTCATTAAGCAATTTTGTGGACTTGGCAAGCCAGAGAGCATTAAATCCAAGAGATAGTCAACAGTGGGAACAGCGATTTTTGCAAGCTCAGGATACAGTTATTCAAAACTTGACATCTGCCCGTAGCGTCTGGACAACTATCTGGACTAGGCAAAGAGGAGCTAACCTGCGGGGAAATCAGTTACTCGTATTAATTGAGGATATAAATCAAATTGTCAATTCTGTTGTAGCACTGAGCGAACTATTAGCGATCGCATCCGAACATCAACTATTTTCTCGGTTACAGCCAGAAATTCAGCAAGTGATAGAACAGTCGGCAATTGCTTTGCAAATGTTATCACAAGCGATCGCCAAAGGCAAAAACTCACCTCACTTAGGGGATCTAGATCGGAGTCTTGAAGCACTAGAACACCAAAGGCAAGTTCTGCGTTCTCAAATCCTCAATCAAACCATCAATGCCCAGACAGATCAGTATTCCGATCTCCTCAACCTTGGGAAAATTACAGCCAGTCTGACAAAGCTAGTAGAGCAAATTCATACTGATGCAGAGATTGTTACAGATTTAAGCCAAGGAAAACAGCGCAACAGGATTGCCCAGCGAGATATTTCTCCCCCAGCCCAACCAGAGCGTTCTACAATTATTGATACGCTGCGAAATAATTTCACTTTTGATTCAGTCCTATTTCGCCATGCGTTGCGCCTCGCACTAATCACAACCCTTGCTGAATTACTTGCCTCGCTATTCCAACTACCTAGAGGCTACTGGATCACCCTAACAGCTTTAGTTGCACTTAAACCCAACTTTGGTGGAACGTCACAGACAACAGTCCAAAGAGTCGTTGGCACTATTTTGGGTGGAATTATCGGTATTGCTCTGGTTTTACTAGTTAAGAATCAATTGGCGATCGCAGTTTGTTTCTTGCTGCTTGTGTTTGTTGCGATGTCGGTGCGATCGTTAAGCTACAGCATATTCATCATACTGCTGACTCCCGCCATCATATTGCTACTCAACATGATTAGTGCAGGTGGCTGGAAGGTTGGATTATTGCGGATCTTCGATAGCTTTGCTGGGGGTGTCTTAGCACTACTTGGTAGCTATTTGCTTTTCCCTCGTTGGGAACGACAGCAACTTCCTGCACAACTGGAAAAGACAATTCGAGCTAATCTTGCTTACTTTCAACAGGTGATTGCTAACTATCTCCATCCAGAACATAATGCGTTTGCTGATTCTATCAACATGCTACGCCACCAAGCAGCACTAGAGAACGCCAACGCCAACGCCGCAGCTCAACGATTGTTCAGCGAACCTCGTCACATTCAGGGAGAAATCGAACCTGTAATGACGCTGATGATATACATTCGTGGCTTTTTCAGTTCGGTAACAACTTTGGCAGAACATCTGCGCGAATTTAGTGGTGAATACCAATTTCCTGAAGTAAAGCGACTTGCTGATACCATTGTCCAAGTTTTAGAAAACTTAGCAGATGCCCTTGGACAGGGACAGCCACCTCAACCATTACCAGCGCTGGATAGTTATCTCGAAGCAATTCATTACCAAATTGAACAGCTACATACTGCTCGTTTATCAGAAATTGCTACCAATTTCAACACTTTAACTCCCACATTACAAGCCGTTCAAGAACAAACTCCACTCTCTACAGAACTGGATCGAATTGTTAATGAAATTAAAGTTCTACACTGTGTAATTGCTCGTCTGCAAAAATAATTGGCGTTACAAAATAGTGGGATGAATTGGGGCAAGCTCTTGAGGCAGAGGAAGTGGGGGGAAATTTTAAAAGTTGGCAAATCATCCCGTAAATATGCAACGCCGAATAATTTTCTTTACGAAGCTGAAACCATTTTATTTAAGATATGCCAAAGTCCGACGTCCAATTATTCCGTCTGCTCTTAATCCTTTAGCCTTCTGAAAGCTGATCACGGCTGAACGTGTCTTGTTATCAAAAACACCATTCACACTTGCAGTATAGAATCCTTGCTGTTTTAACAAATTCTGAGCAGTTTTGACTCTCTCTCCTCTGCTACCTACTGTGAGTGCAGTACTACGGTTTGCGGTACTATGGTTTGCTGTACTATTCTTATGGCTATTAACCTTTTGGACAGCACTAGCCTTTTTCATAGTGCCACCAGAGTTTTGAGCAACCTGGGTAGCAGTAGCCATATTGTGGGTTTTATTATTGCTTAAAGAATAAGCAGGCGCAGCAGCAGCTAAAGCCAAGGCAGGGAGCAAAGCAAGTACTTTCCAATTCATCTTTTTGTTCCTTCTAACTATAAGAGTTCTGACAATTTTGATTAGAAGAGTCATCCAAATAAGGATTAGTGCCTTATAATGATTCTTCTGGGTAGACTCTGGTGTGTGGGTTTAGTATAGAAGTGAGTCTATTCTTTAACCCAGACCTATAGCATCACACGTTATATTGACAGAGCTATTGCAAAATTGTGACAAAAGCATGACTAATTTATTTAGAATTGTGTAGCACAAAGTCTTACTCTTGATTTGTCAGAATTTCCCTAAAATCCTTAAATCACCGCTAAAAAAATGGCGCTCGCACTTGCAAAATCGTGTATTAGTGTATGGTAATAGAACAGTAGTATATAAAAGATGCTCAAGCGACTAGAAGTCGCAGCTATACAAAAAAGTAATATTAAGAGTTATCACTCAGTTTGCGAAAGCAAAGTTAAATAGTTAACAGCCTAGCAGTAAGAAGATATTATGACCACTGAGAATTTCGTCGTCCGCCCAATGAAAAGGTCGGAAATGGATTTGGCGATTACTTGGGCAGCAACCGAAGGTTGGAATCCAGGAAAGTATGATGCTCAATCTTTTTATCAAACTGACGAGAGCGGTTTTTTCTTGGGTGAGTTGAATGGTGAGCCGGTGGGGTGCATTTCTGCTGTTGCTTATGATCCACACTTTGCCGTTATAGGTTTTTACATTGTGAAACCCCAGTTTCGTGGGCAGGGGTTGGGTATGAAAATTTGGAAGACAGCAATGGACTATCTGGGTGCCGATCGTAACATCAGCTTGGATGGTGCAGTAGCTCAACAAGATAACTACAAAAAGTCTGGTTTCCAAATCGCTTATAACCATATTCGTTATGAAGGGGTAGGTGGCGGTGTTGTGCCTGCTGGAATCGTGGATCTGAAAACAGTGCCTTTTGAAGATTTGCTGGCTTACGATCGCCAATTTTTTCCTTCTAAGCGATCGCTGTTTCTGCAACATTGGATTGAACAGCCAGAAAGTACTGCTTTCGGGTTTCTCAAAAATGGATATCTTGCTGGTTACGGAGTTATCCGACCTGCCCATACAGGTTTTAGGGTTGGGCCACTATTTGCTAATGATGAACAGATTGCTGAAGCATTGTTTCAAGCCTTGCTTGCACAAAATCCTCATGCTCCAGTGTTTTTTGATGTGCCAGATACAAATCTACAAGCGATTAACCTAGTTCAACGTTACCAATTGCAACCAGTCTCTCAAACTGCTCGGATGTACACTAAAGAAATTCCTAGTTTACCTATTTATCGCGTCTTTGCTGTGACAAGTTTAGAAGTAGGTTAGAGAATGCTTCAAACTTGATGACTTTTAAAAGTTCACTTCTTCACAAGGGCTGCGATCGCACCTACCAGTTTCGCAGGATCGGCTGGTTTAGCGATATGGAGTTGAAATCCGGCTGTAAAAACCTGCTTTTGTGTCGTTTCTGCGGCGTAAGCACTTAGAGCGATCGCGGGAATTTGTCCACCTAAATTCGCGGGCATTGCTCGTAACTTTCTGATCAAAGTGTAACCGTCAACATCTGGCATACCTAAATCGCTTAACAGCAAATCTGGTTTTGACTGCATAATTGCAGTCAGTGCTTCATTGGCAGATGCTGTGATCGTCACGATTGCTCCTTGCTGTTCTAATAAAAAAGCCAGAAACTCACGGGTATCAGCATTATCATCTACAATTAACAAACGTATTCCTTCTAGTGGAGCATAAAGCATACAGGATGGATAAGAATCACCTGATAAATTGTTATTTTCCTTTCCTAATTCCAAATGTTGAAACATAGGTAGGCAAACTGTAAAAGTTGCACCTTGTCCTTCTCCTAAGCTCTCTGCCGAAACTGTACCACCGTGTAACTCGACAAGTTGGCGCACAATCGCTAAACCAAGTCCGAGTCCACCAAAACTTCGGGTTGTACTACTATCTGCCTGACGGAAATATTCAAATACGTATGGTAGAAAATCAGGATTAATACCTTTACCCGTGTCACTAACTATCAGTTGTACTTCAGAATTAATCTGTTTTAAGTAAACTTCTACCTGTCCACCGGATGGTGTGAATTTAACAGCGTTAGAGAGCAGATTCCAAATAATTTGTTGAATACGACTACTATCACCCTTCACCTGTCCAATTCCTGTATCCAAATGAACATTAATTTGAACGGACTTAGCTTCTGCTGCCAATTGCACTGTCTCTAAGGCAGCTTGAACAGTAAAAACAAGATTAACCCTCTCTAAATTAAGTGCTAGCTTGCCCCGAAGAATGCGAGAGATATCCAACAAATCTTCAATCAACTGAGCCTGTAATTCAGCATTTCGTTCGATAGTCTCCAGGGCACGTACAGTAGTAGCTTCGTTTAATGAGCGATTCTTTAATAGCTTTGCCCACCCCAAAATTGGATTAAGAGGAGAACGAAGTTCATGAGAAACAATTGCTAAAAATTCATCTTTTATGCGGTTTGCTTTCTCAGCAACTTCTTTAGCTCGTTGGCGTTCTTCTGCTATTGCTAGAGCCTGATCGCGTAGGTTTTTATATTCTTGAACTCTGAACGTTAAATCTGTCAAATCTTCAATTGAAAAAAGAGCATAAAATCCATCTCCATGAAATGCAGATATAGCAGTAACAGTTGTGTGTTGAATACGGTATTTATTTGGGGATATAGGTACTGGAATAATATATTTATGCAGTTGAGAAGAAAAAATTGTTGGAGGCCCGCCTTGAAAAATTTGGTGCAAACGGCTAGCGTAACGAGGTTGATTCAAATGAGGAAAATATTCCTGAATAGAAATTCCCAAAATTTTACTTCTCGGAATTTTTGTCCATTCCTCTAAACAGGAGTTCCAGAAGATAACAATATAATCTGATTGTAGAACAAAAGCTCCTAAGGGAATTTTATCTAATAGGCTGAATTTTTCCTGAGCTTGTTCGATTATATTCATTGCATTATCAAAGCTTTTTAATATTTATTTAAACTATTTTTACTATAATTATATTATTGAATTATTTCGATTTTACTCATTCATTGCATTGATGAGCGCATCAAAAGTGCCCACTAGAAAGATTAAAATAATATCTCCGATAATTTCAAAGCGTTCAATTGTGAAACTAGCTTGTGCCAGTAAAATTTTTGAATCGCTTTCGTATGCAGATAATAATAAATTTTCAAGGGTATCTTCTAAATAAACGGGCAATGCGTAGTTTAGATGCTTCTTTAGCACATTACTGAGTGAACCCATTACCCCATTTATCACAATGTTACCAATTTCACTCAGGGTGCCAATTTTCACTGCATCTAGGTCAGCCGATCCTGGCTTTTCACCTGTAAGCACTGCAACTAATGTTGATGCACTGTCAGTTGGAAAAATTAAGCTAGCAGTGCCATAGAAAGAACCTGTAAAGCGTAGTTTTACAGCCGCCAAAGTATCATCCTGAAATCGTTTTGTTAATTCTTCATAGGCATCATTAGCAGTTAAGACTTTAACAACCGGAATTTTCAGACGAATGTGAGAGTCTACCATTTCATTAAGTAGACTTGCTGCTCGACCGACTCCAATATTAATTAACTCTTGTAGTGCATCTAGTTCTTCTGCTGTCACATTCATGAAAACTTATTCCTTAGTATTAAGAACTTCCTGGACAGCCTTTCGCAATTCACTTTCTTTTGGCGGTTTATTAATAAAGTTGACTGCCCCCAGGTTATAGCTTTGATTGCGTGCCCCTTCTTGGATATCGGCGGAAATGATAATGGTCGGAATCTTTAATTTTTTATCTTGCATAGCTTTCAAAAATTCAAAACCATTCATATCTGGCATTAGAAGATCCGCTAACACACAATTTGGCTTATGGCTGTCAACCATTTCTAATCCCTCACGTCCATTAGTTGCTTCGATAATTTCATAACCATCGATTTGCAAAAACTTACGGATCATTCTGCGAGAAAAAGCTGCATCATCGATAATCAAAACCATTGCCATCAGCTTTCTCCTTTTATGCTTTAGCTTAATAATTCTTCATGTATGCTAATTAGCCTACATTATTAATTAAAAGGGATGAATTAAATAATAAATCAATATAATTTTACAATTGTCAATAATGATAGTTTCGGAAAAATTATCAAACTCGCTGAAACTATAATGTTATTTTGTCGAGCTAAAATTTTTAATAATGGTAAATTTTAAAAATTTGTTAAGTATTTGAAATTCGCTCTAATTCTAGCTTTCCTATCCGTTGCCAATGCAAAATTCTTGTGTGCTGAATATCGGTTAGACGGTCGATTTCTCGCAGGCTCATGCCATTAAGATACATTTTGAGGCATACCTACTTGACATTGTTTGAGTAGTACCAAAGTTGTTAGGATTTGAGAAACTGACGTTAGCATTCGCACAGCGTCTCGTAGAGAAGCGCGGCGGAACGCACATCGCATGATTTACACTTGTTAAGATTATCTGTATTGACGACGAGCATTCTTGAAAGTTTGAGTTGAATAGCAAATATAACATTGCCTATCTCTTAACTATATCATTAAGGTAAATATTATGTCTTCAGCCTGAGAAGAGACAAACATCTCTCTTTAGATAGAGATTACTGAGGCATAATATTAAATTAGTATTAAAATAAATAAGATATTTAAATTTTTACTTTATTAACCAATGGAGTTAAATGAAATTGACGATGATATAGAAGCATTTCTCGTGGAAAGCTATGAGAACTTGAATCAAATTGAAGGCGATATTATTGAGCTAGAAAAAACATCTGCGAATGGAGAAGCATTAGTTCGCATTTATCGTTCACTCCATACGCTTAAAGGAAATTGCGGCTTTTTACCGTTTCCTAATTTAGAATCACTTGCTCATGCTGGAGAGAATTTGCTCTCGTGTCTGCGCGATCGCCAGCTAGAAATCACCCCTGAGATTATTAGTATTTTACTAGAAACAGTTGACGGCATTCGGCAAATTCTGTCTCAAATTCAAGCTACAAAGCAGGATGGCGATGTCTACGACGGGCTGCGCCTACGCGATTATTCAGCACTGATCGCAACTTTAACCCAATTGTCAGAAGTAAAACAGACTCCAAAACCCTCTCAATCGCCTGTTAATAATACACAAACGCCACAAATAGGTGCAGAAACTCCAAAAGATAGAGCAGGTAGTGAGGTCAATAACGAACTCACAGAAATATCAACGACGACATCAGAATCTGCTTATATCCGAGTCAATGTTAATCTGCTAGATCAGATAATGAACCTAGTAGGTGAACTCGTTTTAGCTCGTAACCAGATAATCGAATTTAGTACAAAATTTAAGGATAATAGTTTTGCTGGTACTTGCCAGCACCTGAGCCTACTTACAGCCGAGTTGCAAGAAGGGGTGATGAAAACTCGACTGCAACCAATTAGTTCCATTTGGCAAAAGTTCCCTCGCGTCACCCGTGATTTGGCGATCGCTTCCGGTAAAGAAGTTGAAGTGGAGATGGAGGGAGGAGAGACTGAACTAGACAAAAGTATTATTGAAACAATTAAAGACCCCTTGACGCACTTAGTACGCAACTGCATCGATCATGGGATTGAATTACCAGCCGAACGGGTTGCTTGTGGAAAACCAAGCTTAGGGCGGCTATTTCTCAGAGCCTTTCACGAAAGCGGCAAAGTAAATATTGAAATTGGCGATGATGGTCGCGGTCTGAATTTAGAACGGCTCAAAGGGCGAGCGCAGCAACTTGGTTTAGCCAACGCTGTGCAAGCTGCAACCATGAGCAAATTAGAAGTGATGAACTTAATTTTTTTATCCGGCTTCTCCACTGCTGAACAGGTGACTTACCTTTCCGGGCGGGGGGTTGGGATGGATATTGTCAAGAGCAATATTGAGAAGATTAACGGAACGATTGAAATTTACAGCCAACAGGGACAAGGAACGACTTTCAAAATCAAGATTCCGTTGACATTGGCAATTATTCCAGCATTGATTATCAGCAGTGGGGGCGATTGCTATGCCATTCCCCAAACGAGTTTACTAGAACTAGTACGCCTAGAAGCACTTAATAGTATTGAGATATTATACGATGTGCCTGTGTATCGCTTGCGAGGTAATCTTGTGCCCTTGATTTATCTCAACGAAGTATTGCAACAGGATAGTGTCAGCAACTTAGAAACACTCAGTCTGGTAATCGTGCAAGTTGATAATTATCGCTTTGGATTGGTCGTAGACACAATCGAAGACATTCAAGATATTGTAGTTAAACCTTTGGGAAGACAGTTAAAGGCGCTATCCCTATTTGCAGGAGCTACCGTTTTAGGGGATGGCACAGTGGCATTAATTATTGATGTTGTCGGTCTGGCAAACCGAACTGGTATAACCGCCAAACAAAAGCAGTTGTTGAGCGAAAACGCTGCAAATAGCCAAGAGCAAGCAGGCTCACGCCAAACAATTTTACTATTTGAGGGGCCCCAAGGCGCACGCATGGGCATTCCACTGGCGATCGCGTTTCGGCTCGAAGAGATTCTTGCTACTGCTATCGAAAAAGTGGCTAATCAGAATGTCTTTCAGTCTTACGGTCAAATTCTGCCGCTAATTGATCTTTATAAGATATTTGGCGATCGCGATCGCTTTAATAATGAGGCTTTAGCGACAGCTACAGAAACGCTCCAGATAATTATTGTCTCTCCATACTCAGAACTCAGCCTTGGGCTAGTGGTCGATCGCATCCTTGATATTGTGGAAGAACCACTAACCATTAAAGGCATTCCTAGTAGACCTGGTGTACTTTACTGTGCTGTAATTCAAGGACAAATCACAGAAATTATTGACATTGAGACTGTAATTCGGATTGCTAACCCTCATTTGCTGCAACTAGCGACTCATGGCTGAACAACAAATTTGCACATTTTTTCTCAAAGGAGTTTACTTTGGTATTGACGTGCAACACGTTCAAGAAGTGATTCGTCCACAAGCAATGACTCGTGTACCTTTAGCACCACCAGATATTTGTGGGTTGATTAATTTACGTGGACAAATTATTACTGTGATCGATTTGCAGCGTCGATTAGAGATGAGCGAACCGCAGACACAATCAACTACAAAACTTGGAGATGAGCCTGACTTTTCACGCTATGTGGAAAAACCAATGCGAAACCTAACCCTCCCTTCCCTACCAGAGAAGGGGGAGAATTCAAAGCCTCCCTCCTGCAAGGAGAGAGGTTTTCCAGATCCCGTGAAAAGTCAGGTAGATGCAGCCCAAGGATTTAATATCATTGTGTATTGTAATCATGAAGTAGTTAGTCTGTTAGTGGATGATGTGGGAGATGTTTTAGAGTTTGCACACAACACCTTTCAACCCCCACTCGCAACGTTAAAAGGTAGAATGCGTCAGATGCTAGCAGGAGCTTACCCGCTCCCAGAGGGATTTCTGTTAGTTCTAGACGCCGAGAAAATTCTAGATGTTAATTTAACAAATCAGATTATCGAATAATTCAGGAGCGCTTTGCAATGACTACAAATCGGGCTGGGAAAACAGCCAACTCTAAATCTCCCTCGGTGGATAGTGCAGATTCGCAACCGACCGATGATAGTGTAATAAAAGTGCAATTGCAAGCGTTACTAATAGCACTTAAGGCGGCAAAAAACGGTGATTTTACCGTCCGTTTAGCTGATGAGAATAATCAACTGGGTGAAGTAACCTCAGTTTTTAATGAATTGGTGAGTTTAAATCAAAACTTTGCTAACGAAGTTAATCGCTTGGCATCCGAGATTGGTATCGAAGGAAAGCTTGGTTCTCAAGCCGTTGTCAAAGGAGCCGGTGGGAGTTGGAAAGAATCGCTCGACAAGTTGAATCAGATGTCTACAAATTTAAAAGAGCAGATAAAAGGTATTAATGAGGTTAGCCTTGCCGTTGCTCAAGGAAATTTATCCAAGCAAATCGAGGCAAGTAATGCAGGAGAGTTTAGGCAGCTCACGGATAATGCAAATCAGATGATTAGCAGTCTGAGGTCTTCAATTAGACAGATGACAGAGGTGGCAACAGCAGTTGCGTCTTCCGCAGAAGAACTAACCGCAGTCAGTAAAGAAATGACTGAGAACGCCGAACAAACAGCCGAACAGGCCACTTCTGCTTCTGCCTCAGCTGAACAGGTAAGTCAGAATACTAATACAGTGGTGACTGCCGTGGAAGAGATGAATGCTAGCATTCGAGAAATTGCTAAGACCGTTACCCAAGGAGCAAAGGTCACGACTGAGGCAGTTAAAACAGCTGAACGCACGAACGAGACAATTAACAAACTCGGTCAAAGCAGCATCGAAATTGGTAAAGTTATTAAAGTCATTACCTCGATCGCAGGGCAAACAAACCTGTTAGCACTCAATGCTACCATTGAGGCGGCTAGAGCCGGGGATGCAGGTAGAGGATTTGCCGTAGTCGCAAATGAGGTGAAAGAATTAGCCAAACAAACGGCAAGTGCGACTGAAGATATTAGCTTGCGAATTGAAGCAATTCAGACAGATACAAAAAGCGCCGTTCAAGCCATCACTCAGATTACTAGTATTATCAATCAAATCAACGACTTGCAAAGCACGATCGCCAGTGCTATTGAGGAACAAACAGCAACTACAAATGAAATTGGTCGAAATATGGCTGAGGCAGCCAAAGGAACATCAGATATTGCCAAAAGTATTGGAATTGTGGCACTTAATACTCAAAGTACGACTACAGGAACTAGTAATACCTTAGAGGCAGCTACAGAACTGTCCCGAATGGCAGTAGATTTGCAGAAAGTCGTTAATCAGTTCAAGTATTAAGAGCGGCAGGGGGCAGAGGAGATATATTTTAGAATGCAACAATGAGCCTTTGAACTCCATTAATGAGCCTTTGATACTCGTAAACAAGCATAAAAACTCCCCTACCTCCTGCCTCCCTTGCCCCAATCCCCCAATCCCTAATATCTAATGCCCAAAATTCGGGTACTAATTGTTGATGACGCCGTAGTAGTACGGAGTCGAGTAAGTAAAATTTTGTCTAGCGATCCAGAACTGGAGGTGGTAGGAGTCGCGGCTAACGGTCGCATTGCCCTTGCTAAAATTTCCTATGTTAATCCCGATGTGATCATCCTGGATATTGAAATGCCGGAGATGGATGGTTTGCAAACCCTGTCTGCTATCCGACAAATATATCCACGCTTACCAGTCATTATGTATAGTACCTTCACACGCAGTGGAGCGATCGCAACCCTCGAAGCTCTTTCTTTAGGTGCTTCAGACTATGCCACAAAACCTAGTAACTTAGGAAGTGTAGAGGCAACAAATCAACATATTCGGGATGATTTAATTCCTAAAATTAAGGTATTTGGTGGGCTTTTCACACCCAGCACAATTACTCATCCAGTTATTTTTCCTGTTCGTAGCGACATACAGCAGGTGGAAGTTGTGGCAATTGGGGTTTCTACCGGAGGCCCAAATGCTCTGGCTGTTGTGCTTAAGGAGTTTCCAGTAGATTTATCAGTACCAATTTTGATTGTGCAACACATGCCGCCAATGTTTACGAAACTACTAGCTAAACAATTAGCTTCCAAGTGTCAAATCCCAGTAGATGAAGCGGTTTCTGGACAGATACTAAAACCGGGACATGCCTGGATTGCACCAGGAGATTTTCATCTAGTCGTGCAACGCGATAAAACTGGGGTTAGACTTGCCACCCATCAAGCATCAAGAGAAAATTCTTGTCGTCCTTCAGTCGATGTGCTGTTGCGATCGGTTGCACAGGTTTATGGGGGTGGAGCGATCGCTGTTATCCTCACGGGTATGGGGCAAGATGGGTTGCATGGCTGTCAGTGCATACGCGAGGCCGGTGGACAGGTACTTGCACAAGATAAAGCTACTAGCGTCGTGTGGGGAATGCCTAGTTTTGTCGTTAATGCCGGGCTTGCCAATCAAATTCTTCCACTTAACCAAATCGCAAATGAAATTATGCACAGAATTGGTTTAAATCAAGTTCCTCCTTCAGACCTGTAATTAAACAGATTATGGGTGTAAGCACCACTGATTTTGAGTATCTTCGGGAGTTAGTTCAGCATCATTCAGCCGTTGTGTTGTTTGGTGATAAAACTTATTTAGCAGAGTTACATTTGCAGCCAATTGTCGAATCGGCAGGATTTGCTTCTATCGCTGATTTGATTACTTACCTGCGAACTCAGCCGTTTAATAGTCTTCACGCCCAGACAATCGAGGCACTAGTCACTAACGAAACCTCATTCTTCCGTGATAGCCACCCTTTTGAAGCGCTGAAAAAATACATATTACCAGAGTTAATTAAACAACGATCAATTGAGCGATCGCTCAACATTTGGTGTGCTGCTTGCTCTAATGGACAAGAACCTTATAGCATCGCCATACTAATTCATGAACATTTTCCTAAGCTTGCAAATTGGCCTGTAAAATTAATTGCGACTGATTTTTCTACTAAGGTTTTAGCGCGTGCCCGCGAAGGGCATTATAACCAACTTGAAATAAATCGTGGATTACCTAAAAATATTCGCGATCGCTACTTTCAAAAGCTAGAAACTGACTGGCAAATAAAGGAACAAATCAGCCAGATGGTTGATTTCCGTCAGTTAAATCTTTTGCAATCTTGGTCATCTCTGCCACAATTCGACGTTATCTTTTTACGGAATGTTTTAATTTACTTTGATGTTGTTACTAAGAAAGCCTTGCTAAAAAAGATCAAGCAGCAATTAAGGCCAGATGGCTATTTGTTTCTGGGTAGTGGTGAAACGACTATCAGCCTAGATGAATCATTCAAGCGGGTTTTATTTGACAAGGCTATCTGCTACCGATTGCACAATCCTGAAGTTAACATTACCTAATAAAATCAGCAACCTGTTGTTTTCCGCTATTTTCCTCATAACTAGTATAGGGTTTTGACAAAATATTGACAGTTACGAGTTAATACTACACACATGTTATTGAAATTTATAAAGCAATACGGTTCAGTTAAGGCTTTACCTTTGTCAAAGTGAATTTTTTTTAACGAACCGCATTCGCGCAGCGTCTCGTTAGAGAAGGACGCAAAGGACACGAAGGAAGAGAAGGAAGAGAAGAAAGAATACTTATACCAATTCTGTATGAAGATGCACATAATCAGTCCCCCTTTCACAAGGGGGGACGGCGTAGCCGGGGGGTAAATATATGCAGCTTCACAAAGAAACGGTATTAACTGAACTGTGTTAATTTATAAAGCAGATTACTGTTAAAAATGCTCATAAAGGTGAGTTTAATTTAAGTATTGCTATAAAAGGAGTTAAAAAAGTATATTTTTTTTAACTAGACTCTAGTTCCTTGGGTGTCATATTGACAACTTGATGAAACTCGTCAATTACTGATTTAACATCTTTGCTCATGATTAACTATTACTCCTCTACTTTATTAAGAGCATCAGGCTTGTGAGCAGCTTGTTTTCCTGTCTTCTCACTTTCAACTAAGTACTCAGGGTTATCTTCACTTGCAGCGATATGGTGTTCTTTAATATCTGTAGGTGACGTGAGTTTCTTTACTACTTTGCCAGTTGTCTTGCCTTGTGAAGTGTTCCATTCAACCCGATCGCCATTTTTGAATTTTTCAGCCATATTCATCTCCTCTTAATGTTTTATATCTACTAACGTCACATTATGTCTGCGATTGCAAAAGCAGCCATCATTCTAGTGATAGATAAAACATCCGTTATTAAGCCATTAATTTAATTAGGTGTAAGATGAAAAAATTAGGCGATCGCTCCCACCACCTTGATACAAAAGCTGGGTATCGCCTGATAATGAAGAAAGATTAAGCAGATCCTCAAAAAACTCTCAATGAGCCAGACTAGCCTAAATTTAGTTGCAATATCTATCTTTCTGATGACTCTATCGGTACTGCTGGGGCCATTCTTGAATTTATCGCCCGCAGTACCGGCGCTTGCTACCTTCGCTATTTTGGGAATAGCGACTTTTGACAGTTTTAGCTTGCAAGGCAAGGGTGGTACTATCTTTTTAGATTGGATTGCTGGATTTTCAAGTGAACACCGCGATCGCATCGTCCACCACGAAGCAGGGCATTTTTTGGTTGCTTACCTGTTAGGTATTCCCGTTACCGGTTACACTCTCAGCGCTTGGGAAGCTTGGAAACAGGGCCAACCTGGACAAGGCGGCGTTAGCTTTGATGATAACGAATTAGCATCTCAACTAGAAGTGGGTAAAATCAGTGCCCAAATGCTAGACCGCTACTGCACTGTTTGGATGGCGGGTATTGCTGCTGAAACCCTAGTTTTTAATAATGCTGAGGGTGGAGGCGATGATAAAAGTAAGCTGATAGGAGTCTTGACAATTTTAGGCTTTTCTGAATCAGTTTATCAGCAGAAACTGCGGTTTCATACCCTGCAAGCAAAAACCCTACTGCAAGAAAATTGGTCTAGCTACGAGGCTTTAGTTAATGCCATGCGAGAACGCACTTCGGTAGAAGATTGTCATGCACAGTTAAGAGTAAGTGGGGAGTAGGGAGTAGGGCAGGGGGCAGGGGGCAGGGGGACAAGGAGAATAACCTATGCCTAATCACAAATACCCACTTTTAAGAAGAAACAACTTTTAAATGTGGCACATGAGATAAATAGTTCGAGGCAATAACTCGATTACGTCCAGAGGTTTTAGCTTGTAGCAAGCATTGATCGGCACGATACAACAAACTTACTCCTTGCTCATCATCCTCAGCTTGCAGACAGGCTGTACCTAAACTAATGGTGACATTAATTATCAGTTTGTTACTGAGTGAAAATGGTTTCTCGCAGACTAACCGATTAAGACGACGGGCGACGATTAGTGCTTCTTCATCGTTGGTGTTAGCCAAAAGAATCACAAATTCTTCGCCACCATAGCGAAATGCTGTGTCTTGACAGCGCAGATTGTTCCGCAGACGCTTACATAGTAGCTGCAAAATGCGATCGCCAACTAAATGCCCGTGAGTATCGTTAACTTTTTTGAAATGATCTACATCCAAAATAATCAAACTCATGGAAGTCTTTTGACTTCTAGCTTTTTTTATTTGCCTGGGTAAGTCCCATTCTAAAGCACGACGATTATTTAATTCTGTCAACGAATCGGCTAAGGCGATCGCTGATAACATATCATTTGTACGAATCAAATCTCGGTATTTTTGTGCTTTTCGCAAGCCAACAGTCAATTGAGCAAGTATTAGTCCATGATTGGGGGTTAATTCTGCCAATTTATGGTCTATTTTTTCATCAAGAAGATGCCAAATATAAGCATCGGCTCCTTGCCTTAATGCCGCAACACTCATCTCTAATTCTCTGTGCCAGCCTCTATTTCTATCAGTAAGCTGCTGGAGACGATCCTCGAACAGAATACAGTATATCCAGGATAGTTTTGTCTGGTCTTTCAACCAATTGCAAAGTTCCATACTGCCATCCAGACTAGCCTGCACAAGTATTAAATTGGGGGGCGTCATTTCAATCCGCAACACTGCCTGATTAAGGTTGTCTATAACTTCTACACTAAAAGTAGTCGCATAACGGATCTGATCTGGAAGTGTGGCGATGAAGTTATTTTTTCCAAAGACCAGAATAGAAATATCCATTGCTTTATTTTTTACCCTATTTAACTTTTCAAGAGATTAACTTTCTAAGACTTGCTGCTTTTGTTGGCTAATACCAAATATGATTTTCTAGGTGGAGTTATATTTGCTGATATATTATTTTGTCGCCGAATTTATAATACTTTTTCAATTTTAATCTCCTTTTTAGACTTTATTTTTGCTACTCCCATTTTTAAAACCCCATCTTCTGACAACTAATGTCTTCTTTACACAATATTTTTAAAACCGTAAAAATACTGAATATTATTGAAATTTACAAAAACTGTTTTTATACTTTCTTAAGTATTATTTTTTTAAATAATTATTAAAATCAATAATTTTTAATAACTGTTATATTAGGTAGATAAAATTATTCTTAAGTAGAAAAATAAAGAGGTTATAAAACTTTTTTATTCAATTATAAAAACCAAAACTATTTTATTGAATGAGAAATGTTACTAACCAAACAGCAGTTAAGCCTTTTTCTTTAAAAATAGGCTTTTATAAATTATCAAGGTAGGGGTTGAATTGCCAAAAAAACGTGAATAAAATAGAGAGTAAAAGTTGCTACTAAGTAGAGCGATGTGAATAATTCAAGGTTTGTAGTGAGCGGCTCCAGACATTATTTGAGGACTAAAGTACTTACTACAAACTAATCTCAAGATTTTTAGATTACTTAATCTAGTTTGATTTATTCTTACCAAGTTACTTACTAAAGCAGTAAGTTTATAGCACTAAACTACCCTACAATTTTAGATGGAGTTTTTAGGGTAAAATTTTCTCATGTTATTAGCAGAAACAAATGGTTTCTGTCTACACTTTTGCAGTGTTGGTTTATTTACTTAATTCACATCTTTTTTTTGTTTACTGCAACCTCACAAATCTAGAAAACAAAGCTAAAAAAAATATTTTATGTTAAAACCTGCCCCTAATGTGGGGAAATTAGTTCAATTCCACCCGTAGAAAAGGCGGAAAAAATATAAAAATTTTGTTAGCGTACCCTAAAAGATGAAAATCTCAACTTCTGTGAAAAGTTAGAACCCGATCAATAACCCTCAACAGCATAACCAGCAGGAACAATTACCTGTTTTATAGACTCTTCAAAAGCTGCGGATTCCACCGTAACAGTTTTAGGATTAACATCGATATCCACCTTGGCTTGAGGTTCTATAACATGGATACATTCAGTAATTATTTCTGCACATCTCTCAGAAGGAATATTTGATACTTTCAGTTTTAGTGCCATTTGCTACCCTAGTATGGGTTTTTTAAAGTATTTCTTAAGGATTAATCTTAAAGATCAAAATGCGATATCTACGATGGGCTACGCCTAAGCAGATCCAGCCAAAGTAAAGTCAACCAGTAGCTTAATAACATCATAGCAACTGTATATATTTTATCGACTGGCACAATTCGCTGGCAGTAATATGAAACAAAATGCAAGAATATATAAAGCTATTTATGAAAATACACCTATCTACTGCCGCTACGCCCAAGTCTAAAGTTAAAAATACCTATGTCTTCAAATCCTCAGTACTTAAGCGGTAACGAAATTCGCAACATATTTCTCGACTTCTTTGCCCAACGGAATCACCAAATTCTCCCAAGTGCCTCCCTCGTGCCAGAAGATCCAACCGTGCTGCTGACGATCGCGGGGATGCTACCATTTAAGCCGATATTCTTGGGGCAGCGTACACCAGAATTTAAGCGGGCTACGACTTCGCAAAAGTGTATCCGCACCAACGATATCGAAAATGTCGGACGCACCAAACGGCATCACACATTTTTTGAGATGCTGGGCAATTTCAGCTTTGGTGATTATTTTAAAGAACAAGCGATCGCTTGGGGTTGGGAAATCTCTACACAAGTCTTTGGCTTCTCCCCCCAAAATCTTGTCGTCAGCGTTTTTGAAGATGATGATGAAGCCTTTGGCATTTGGCGCGATCAAATTGGTGTGCCGGTAGCAAGAATTAAGCGCTTGGGCGAAGATGATAACTTTTGGGTATCTGGGCCGACTGGGCCTTGTGGGCCTTGTTCAGAAATTTATTACGACTTCCACCCAGAACACGGTGACGAAAATATAGATTTAGAAGACGATTCCCGGTTCATCGAGTTTTACAACCTCGTCTTTATGCAATATAACCGGGATGCTTCCGGGAATTTAACGCCACTGCAAAACAAGAACATCGACACCGGCATGGGTTTGGAGAGAATGGCGCAAATCCTCCAAAAAGTTCCCAATAATTACGAAACTGACCTGATTTTTCCAATTATCCAAACAGCAGCCGAAATTGCTGGCATTGATTACCACAAAAGTGATGAGAAAACCAAAGTTTCCTTAAAAGTTATTGGCGATCACGTTCGTTCTGTTGTCCACATGATTGCTGATGAAATTCGCGCTTCCAACGTGGGGCGGGGTTATGTGTTGCGGCGGTTAATTCGGCGTGTGGTGCGTCATGGGCGATTAATTGGGATTTCTGGAGAATTTACTACCCAAGTTGCCGAAACTGCGATCGCTCTTTCTGAATCAGCTTACCCCAATGTGCGCCAACGGGAAGCAGCAATTAAAGCTGAGTTGCAACGAGAAGAATCGAATTTTCTCAGAACTCTGGATAGAGGCGAAAAACTCCTAGAAGAAATTATCCAAGAGGTGAAACAGCGAGGGGAAACTCAAATTAGCGGTGAAAGTGCATTTACTCTTTATGACACCTACGGATTTCCCCTCGAACTTACTCAAGAAGTTGCTGAAGAAAATCATCTCACAGTCGATGAAGCGGGATTTGATGCCGAAATGCAAAAACAGGTGGAACGCGCCAAAGCAGCACACGAAACCATCGATTTAACTGTGCAAGGTTCCCTCGATAAATTAGCAGAACATATCCAAGTCACCGAGTTTTTAGGCTATACCCAATCGGCGGCGACGGCAAAAGTCGAAGCGATTTTGGTAGAAGGTGTTTCTCAAGAGGAAGCAGAAGCTGGAACAGAGGTGCAAATTGTCCTTGACAAAACGCCATTTTATGGTGAATCTGGGGGACAAATCGGCGATCGCGGTTATATATCTGGTGATGGAATCGTAGTTCGGGTGGAAGATGTGAAGAAAGAATCTGATTTCTTTGTTCACTTCGGACGCATCGAACGCGGTACACTGCGCGTAGGCGATAATGTAACCGCTCAAATTGATCCGGCTTGTCGCCGTCGCAGCCAAGCTAACCATACCGCAACGCACCTGTTGCAAGCGGCTTTGAAAAAAATTGTTGATGATAGCATATCTCAAGCTGGTTCCCTAGTGTCCTTTGACAGGTTGCGCTTTGACTTCAATTGTCCCCGCGCTTTTACAGCAGAAGAAGTGCAACAAATTGAAGAACAGGTGAACACTTGGATTGCTGAAGCACATGCTGCAAAAGTGGAAGTATTACCTTTAGCAGAGGCAAAAGCTAGGGGTGCTGTTGCGATGTTCGGCGAAAAATACGGCGAGGAAGTGCGCGTGATTGACTTCCCGAACGTATCAATGGAACTATGCGGTGGAACTCATGTGAGTAATACGGCTGAAATTGGCGTATTTAAAATTATTTCCGAAGCTGGTGTGGCTTCTGGCGTGCGGCGCATTGAAGCTGTTTCGGGGCCAGCAATACTAGATTATCTCAACCTGCGGGATAAAGTAGTTAAAGATTTGAGCGATCGCTTTAAAGTTAAACCCGAAGAAGTACCAGACAGAATCACAAGTCTGCAAAGCGAACTGAAAAATAGCCAAAAGGAATTGGAAACCTTGAAGGTACAGTTAGCGATCGCAAAATCTGATAGTTTGCTGCAAACAGCCCAAACTGTAGGCGATTCTAAAATTATTGTCGCCCAATTAGAAGATGTTGATCCAGAATCATTGAAAACCGCAGCCGAACGCTTACTGCAAAAAATCGGTAACGGTGCAGTGGTGCTGGGTTCTGTTCCTGAAGAGGGGAAAGTTAGTATAGTTGCAGCTTTTAGTTCAGAAGTGAACAAAAAAGGCTTGCAAGCTGGTAAATTTGTAGGTGCGATCGCTAAAATCTGCGGTGGCGGTGGCGGTGGAAGACCGAACTTAGCCCAAGCAGGCGGACGGGATGCGAGTAAATTACCAGAAGCGTTGCAACAGGCCGAAAGTGAGTTAAAGTCCGCATTGGGTTAACTATCTTCTGCTTCAACCACACAGATAAGTGTAGCGCACCAAGCGAATTGGTGCGTTACGGCTTCTAGGTGTCAACTTAACGTAAAAGCTATGTCCCGCAAGGAACTGAAGTTCCTTGCTAATAGCGAAAGTCATCTAAAGATGACTAAATAATCCAAAAAATCTTTAGTCTACTTCAGTAGACTTTAGCTAAAAGCCAAAGAACTTTAGTTCCAGGCGGGTGAGTCAGCCAACAGTTAAGCTATTTCTAGCTTCAGTTAACACCAAGGGTTACAGCTTCGCCTAACACAACCTAGATTTTAGGTTAGGTTATGAAAATTATTGCTGCTCATCTTCTACGTAGTTATCATTGGGAGATATTACCCAATCAAAGTTTAGAGGTAATTGTGGTTCCCACTAATCGCCCTAAAGATGGGTTGCGGCTTAGATTTCAACCTCGGTGAAATATTTTATGGCTTCCCAAATAGACATACATTTATCTAACGGAGTTTTGCAACGTTTACAAAATTTGAAAGATTTTGTCGGTGAAAATGTTAACATTCTAAGTAACTCAGCACAACAAGTTGGGGAGTCTTTGAAGGCAACAGCAACTACAACGACTGATAAAGCAATTGATACAGTTACGACAAGCTTAGAACAAACTTGGCAAACTGCTGATAAATTTAAGAGTACAACATCAGGCGCAGTTAAAGATGCGATTGCATCTTCTGCTAGTGATTGGCTGACACAACACCCAATATTATTTAGGTTAGTTCAAATACTAAGTTGGGCGGCTAATCACCCAATTATTAGTATAGTAATTTTGCTGTTTGCGATCGCTCTCATCTGGAGCATCATCAAAGCAATTGTCCGCTTGATTGAAACAGCTAGTTGGTCAATACTGCAAGTTCCGTTAAAATTGCTTCAGGCTTTGATTAAAGTTAGCTTTTTATCCTTAACTAAAGTTGGGACTTTTGCTGTTCAACGAATGACAGCTACAGAAACAATTGATAACCTACCAGCTTTGCTACCTGAGAATTTTCAACCAAACAAACAAGAACGATTAGCAGAAATTTCTAGTCGCTTAGAAGCAATTCAAAAGGAACAACATGAGCTTTTACAAGAAGCAGCAGACTTGATTGCTTCTGACACTATTGATATAGAAGTATCAAAAATTAAACAGCTAAAAAGCGTTGAATCACATCTTGGCTGAGTTCGGCTGTGGAACCGGAGGCGACAATACCACCTTTTTGCATCGCGTAATAGTAATCAGCCTGACGGACAAAGTGTAAATGTTGCTCTACCAATAAAACAGAAATGCCTGTAGTTTCGATGATACGACGGACTGCGGCTTCAATTTCTAGGATAATGGAGGGTTGAATACCTTCGGTGGGTTCATCCAATACGAGTAATTGAGGTTCTCCCATTAAAGCACGAGCGATCGCTAATTGTTGCTGCTGCCCCCCACTCAAATCACCACCCATCCGGGAAAGCATGGTTTTTAACACCGGGAATAAGCTAAAAACTTCCTCTGGAATTTCTGCTTTTTTTACTGGCTTGCGTTTAGCTTCCAACCCCAGCAGCAGATTTTCTTTGACTGTCAAACGGGGGATAATTTCTCGTCCTTGAGGGACATAACCAATTCCCAACTTTGCCCTTTGGTCGGGAGATTTAGAGTTGATTAATTCTCCAGCTAAGTTAATTGTACCGCTACGGGGTTTGAGTAAACCCATAATTGTTTTAAGTAATGTCGATTTACCTACGCCATTGCGACCAATTAGGCATATCATTTGCCCAGATGGTACGCTTAAATCTACATTGCGGAGAATATGACTTTCGCCGTAGTAAACGTTTAGGTTAGAGATTTTTAGCATTAGAAAAGTGACTGCTAATGAATTTTACTTATGCTGGGGTGCAATGGCTGTAGGAACCATTACATAACTTACGCATTGACAATAAATGCCAAATATGAATGAAAGCTAAAAACCATATCTTTCGTAAGGGCACAGCAATGTTTCATATAGTATGGTCTATTTACGTAGTTTACCGCCGTAGGCATCGCAGGATAATTAAGAAAAGCCTGAAACAATCTATTTTAGTTAATGCACATTAGGATGCATTTAATATTTGCTTTCTCAATTCAAGTAATTGGTGGGCATTACCCACCTTACTTAGACAATTTTCTAGTTTACTAAGACTTTGGTTTATAAGTTGAAGCAACGTGCAATTCTTTCAACTGTTTAGCATCTACACTCGAAGGTGCATCTGTTAACAAACAACGCGCTTGTTGTGTCTTCGGAAAAGCAATGACATCTCGAATAGATTCTTCGCCGGCTAGCAACATTACCAAACGATCTAAACCGTAGGCGATGCCACCATGCGGCGGTGTACCATATTCAAATGCTTCTAAGAGAAAGCCAAATTTACTTTGTGCTTCTTCAGGAGATAAACCAATAGCTTCAAACACCTGCTGTTGAATTTCTCGCTGATAAATCCGTAGACTTCCGCCACCAACTTCTACGCCGTTGAGTACCAAGTCGTAAGCTTGGGCACGTGCAGTTTTTAAATCGCTCAAATCATCAGGATGGGGTGCTGTAAATGGGTGGTGTAGTGCTTCTAGACGCTTTTCGTCAGCATTCCACTCGAACATCGGGAAATCTGTAATCCACAGTAAGTTGATTTTTTCTGGATCGATTAAGTTAAATTCTCTAGCGATCGCTTGCCGTAATCTATCTAATGTCTTATTAACTGTAGCAGCTTCCCCTGCCCCAAACAACAGCAAATGTCCAGCTTTTGCACCTGTGCGGCGTAAAATTTCTGCTTTTTGTTCAACGCTGAGGTTATCTTTAATCGCGCCAATAGTGTCAATTTCGCCATCATCCCTGACGCGGATAAAAGCTAAACCCCTAGCACCGGCTTCGCTGGCTTCTTTAAATAAATCACCGCCTGGTTTAATGCGGACATTAGAAATTACATCGTTACCGTTGGG
Source organism: Nostoc sp. (assembly GCF_036919495.1). Lineage (GTDB taxonomy): Bacteria > Cyanobacteriota > Cyanobacteriia > Cyanobacteriales > Nostocaceae > Nostoc. The sequence goes on along the minus strand of NZ_JBALBZ010000140.1, from coordinate 4,015 downwards.
AATGGGTAGTATTTTGACAATACCGCCATTGGTAACAGTGTCTCGAAAGACTTTGAAACCAGAGTCTTTGACAATATCTGAGATATCAACTAATTCCAAACCATAGCGGGTATCTGGTTTATCACTACCGTAGCGTTCCATCCCCTCAGCGTAAGTAAGGCGGGGGAAAGGACGCTGCAACTCAATGCCTTTAACTGTTTTGAAGATATGGCAAACTAAGTTTTCATTCAGTTCGATAATTTCTTCTTGGGACATGAAGCTCATTTCCATGTCCAACTGAGTGAATTCTGGTTGTCTGTCGGCGCGTAAATCTTCGTCACGAAAGCAACGGGCAATTTGATAATATCTATCTAAGCCGGATACCATCAGCAATTGTTTAAATAGCTGGGGTGATTGCGGCAAAGCATACCACTCCCCAGGATTGACGCGGCTGGGTAGAACATAATCCCGCGCCCCTTCTGGGGTAGAACGGGTAAGTATTGGGGTTTCGACTTCGATAAAACCTTCCAAATCTTCCAAATAACGACGCATGGCTTTGACAATTTGATGACGCAGTTGCAAATTTTGCGCCATGCGTTCGCGTCGCAAATCCAAATAACGATATTTCAGCCGCAAGTCTTCCCGCACTGTCTCGGTATCAGCTACCGAAACTTGGAAAGGTAACTGTTTGCGAACAGCATTCAGGAGTTTAATTTTATCGGCGTAGATTTCTACCTCGCCTGTTGGGATGCGGGTATTCAACGATTCTTCGGGACGTTGTGTTACCCTACCAGTGATTTCGACAACATATTCATTTCGTAGGGCGTTCGCCTGCTCGTAAGAGTCAGGGGTGCGTTGCGGATCGCTGACGATTTGGACAATTCCAGAGCGATCGCGTAAATCTAAAAATATCACACCACCGTGATCGCGGCGACGGTCTATCCATCCGTAAAAGGTAACAGTTTCTCCAATATGTTCTTTTCGGAGTTCGCCGCAATAGTGAGTTCGCATAAGTCTTAGTTATTGTTTCCGGGCTAGATTGGCAAGCAAATGTCAAAGCTTTCCCATTATCTAGCATCAATAGTAATTGTAGTAATAAACATACAATAATCTCACGCCAATTTGGCAAAGGTCGATTCCGGGGATGAGTGAGACGCAAAAGCTCAAAGAACACGCGATCTGGACAAAGAAATTATCGGATACTCTCACCGTGTTCTCGCACCACCATCTTTTCCGTAATATAATGTTTCCGTTTTTACAATATACTTTTGTGTAACTTAACTATGGAACACAACTAATAACTGTTAATCGTTGTCTCCATAAAAATCTTCATCTAATAACTGTTCTATCAGAAAAGGACAATCGAGAGGATATTCTGTGTCTGTTGGTTTTCTCACTGCTAATTTAGCTTTTTTACTTTCTTTGATTGCCAGTTTACGAGCATCGGCATAGGCTTGAGAAATAACTTCAGTAATATAATTTTTGAAAGAAGGATTTTCTTCTAAATCCTTTTTTACTCGAAAACGATGTTCTGTAACAGAACTATACCAGCTTCCTTTCATCATCTCAGGAGCATCAGATTGAACGGTTAACTTCAGTAAATGAGCAATCAAGATTGTTAAATTACTAATAAATGACCGTTTCTCTGACTTTCCCATGTCTTCTAATTCTATAAGCAAATGCTCCCAATCTATATCATTAAAACGATGTTCTTTAATCTGCTCAATAAGGCTTTCTCGCCACAGATTAAAATCTCGTTCGTACAGTTGATTGTTCATATACAGCAATCCTCAAAAAGGAAACGGTGAACAGGGAACTTTAATCAGGCTTTTAGCGGTGATTTTGCTCTTGAGGTTTAACAATTCTTTAGCGCATAGCCTGACAAACATCGTTTTAATCTTGAGCAATCATTTTAGTAACAGTTCTAGAGTTAAAACCTTCTAATAGCATACATAAACCAATACGCTTGGGTTAGCGCCAAAAACCTTGAAATGTGTAGGTTGGGTTGAGGAACGAAACCCAACATTTTCAGGGCTTTGTTGGGTTGCGCTTTGCTTAGGGACTTCCAAATAAAAAAATATACAACTATTTATTGTGGGGTGGGCGTCTCGCCCGCCCATAGTCAAAGGCGGGCAAGATGCCCACCCCACAAGATTGGATAATTTATTTATTGGAAGTCCCTTAACCCAACCGTATTGATACATAAACTGGGTGTTAGTGAGTAACGTTGCAAGGGAGACCGCTCCCATGAACCCGAAGACCGCTACAGTTGCAATATTAACGACAGCTTAAATATGTTATGCAGCAAGTCGTTGGAATGCCGACGGCGTTGGAATATCTGCAAGGTGCTGGCGTATCATCTCGGCACACGCACCTGGGCTTAACAACGAGGTATCGACTTCAAGATCATAGATGCCAGGGATGTGGACTTCACGTTGCCATAACTCAACCGGATGTGGCATTAACGAGTAGGCTGCACTTTCTACTTTCCCCCCCGTGTTTTGTCGCCGTTTCATAATAATCTCAATGGGGCAACGAACGCCTACGAACAAGACCGGCAATCCTTTCAAACGCCGCGCACTATCGACCAAAATGCCCCGTGGGATTGCGTAGCCGTTATGGTGTCCGACATCAACCACGACATTCAGACCCAAGCGGCTGTGGGCCGCGATGGACTCATACATGGCGCTGTACAGAATAGGAACAAGGGGTTCGATGTCCTGGCGTTCTCCCCCTGGTCGCAGACCAATCCCAGGCAGGTATCGTGGGGGAGTCATTTGCATAAACCTATCGACACCCAAGTTCATCCACAGACCATCAAATGTCTCCTGGATTACTGCAACAATACTTGACTTCCCTGATCGTGGGACACCATTCAGGATGATAATTTGTCCTAGATCCTGTGTCTGCCCCATGATCGCTCCTCAATATATATAGTTAGCATTTCCACGTTAAGGCTAAAACGTTGAATCGGCAATTGAAAATGCTTCTATCTCAGCCAATGCCTCATTGAGGTAGAGATTTGATTGTTAGTGCAAGCACATTTCAAGGTAGACCGCTACAGTTGCAATATTTATAACTACAGAGAGATTGTAAGATTATTAGCGAATAAGCCGATTAATGTTCAAGTTGACAATAAAGTTGAGAATAAAAATATGACTAACAGCAATGATGCCAGCCGCAAAATTGAAATTGGTAGTGTTGGCAGAGACTTTAATGCAAGTGGACAAGCTTTAAATTTAGGTGATATTAGCGGTACGGTAACAAATACCATCAACGAGTTACCAGCGTCTCCCGAACCTGATAAACCGGGAATTAAGGAATTGTTGACGCAATTGCAAGCAGCGATTGAGGCTGATACAAACTTACCGCAAGAAGATAAAGATGAGGCATTAGAGCAAGTGAAAGCTTTAGCAGAAGCGGGGAAAAGTCCTCAAGAGGGGGCAATGCAAAAGGCGGCGAAAACGGCTATAAAGATTTTAAAAGGGACAATTTCTAGTTTACCCAGTGCTACAAAGTTGGTTGAACAGTGCAGCAATCTGTTACCGTTGATTTCCAATTTTCTGGGTTTAGGGTAATCCACCCATGATTCACTTTGACCTCATTTCCATTCCTCTCTCCTAAGAGGCTACGGTGTACACACAAGTCTGAAATAGCTGAAAAACCCAAGGTTTTACCCCACCCTAACCCTCCCCTTATAAAGGGGAGGGAACTAGATTTTCGGTTTCCCTCCTTTATAAAGGGGATTGAACTAGATTTCCGGTTTCCCCCCAATATATTGGAGGGATTAAGGGGGGTAATTCGACTTGTGTGTACACCGTAGCTCCTAAGAGGAGAGAGGCTTTGAATCTTACTCCCCTTCCCTTATAGGGAAGGGGTTGGGGGTTAGGTCTGTATTGTATCAACTCAGAAATCGCACCCCATTAAACTTAGAGCTGTACTTCGCTCATTTTTGAAGGCAAGAGGAATTAATGCCTTACTGTGTAAGGTTTCAAGGTGATTGTGGATCTGATGGTAGTAATACAGTGTAATATGC
>NZ_JBALBZ010000139.1:0-15760 GCF_036919495.1 Nostoc sp. | reverse complement strand
TATGGCTTTCGTAACTTTAGCAATTTTAGATTACGCAGTTTATTAAACTGGCATTTTAGTATTGATTCTCCATAAAACTAGCGGAAGAACCCTAATTCCTAATTCCTTATTCCCTACTCCCCACTCCCCGCCCACATAGATAATTTCAAAAATAAAATACGATTCCTATATGAATTCCTATTAATATAGAAGTACCTTAAATTGAACGAAGTTCTAGCCAAGTTACTTCTATATTATTTTTTAGACTAATAAAAGAACACTAATTCCATTGACAATGAGATTCCTGAGTCTTGTTTAGGGTATCTTATCTTTTTAATTGGAGTTTAATGAAGCTCCCATAAACTTTGGACAAGCTTTAAAAACCCTTCTTAGAAACTTATAAGTATTTATATATAGATAATTGTATATTATTTATTGTATTGAGCTACCAATTTTATCTTGATATTTTCTCATATTTTAACGGTTTAATGAGGAAAATATTTTTGCACATAGTGCAGTTAATAACTTCATAAAATAAATTAGCCTTTGCTTTTTTTGATATATTGGTACGCCTCTCTATATACCTTTTGAGTGGCAAAATTTGCTATTGAAAGTCAGACATGAGATCATGTCTGCTTGATTATTTACTAAATCCGAATAACCCCACATTTCCTCACTTGTGAGGAAGGGATTAAGGCGGGCCAGCGCGCTACTGGGGGGTCAAAAGTCTTTCATTAGGTTATCCACTCTGAAATTAGAGGGATAAGAGATTGCAAAATCTAGATTTATTATCCTTTTCTATAAAAACTTTATCTTTGTTAAATATCCAAAATGCTAGAAACAGAAACTCAGACACAGCCTATTTATAATATTCCTTCAATCAGGAATTATCAATGGTCTACTCATCTTGATTTATTAAGAGGTTTAGCTTCTTTATTAGTTCTTCTCGGCCACATGAGAATTTTATTATTTTTAGAATATTCAGAAATTAGTAACCCTAGTTTTTTGATAAAAAGGTTAAATTCATTCACAGTATTGGGTCATCAATCTGTAATGATATTTTTTGTGCTAAGTGGATTTTTTATTTCAGCTAGTGTAATAAAGAGAATTCAGCAAAAGCAATGGTATTGGATTAATTATTTAGTAGATCGTTTAACACGTTTATATATAGTATTAATTCCTGCTTTATTACTGTCTGCTTTTTGGGATTCTCTCGGTATAAAAATATTTGGTACTGGACAAGATAGCTTTTATGGAGAAAAGTTTCACAACGGTCATTTAGCAACTTACAAAATTTTGGAAAATTTCACATTTCAAAATGCTTTAGGAACTTTAGCTTTTGTGCAAACGATTTTTGTAGATTTATTTGGTTCAAATAAAGCAGTTTGGAGTTTAGCCTATGAATTTTGGTACTATATACTTTTTCCTTCTATCATTCTATTCTTTTTTGCTAAATCCTTAAAAGCGCGTGTCTTCTATGCTTGTTTAGCTTCAGGTATATTACTAATGGTTGGTTCAGAAATTAGAATTTATTTTCTGGTTTGGCTGATGGGAGCATTAGTTAGTATATCTCATCCTTCTAAATATCTTAATAACAAAAATATCCTCCAGCCACTTACTCTTTTGTCTATACTAATTCTGTACATTGCATTAATAAGTGAGCATTTTATTGGTCGAGAAATAGCAGACTTTTTCATAGGATTTTCTACTGCCGTCATGATATACCTTCTAATTAATAGTCGTAGTCAAATAAGGCAAGAAGGAAGATACGAAAAATTTTCTAAAGGTTTAGCAGGATGTTCCTATACTCTTTATCTTGTCCACATGCCAATACTGTGCTTTATTAGAGCATGTGTAATTGGCGATCACCCTTGGGAGCCAGATATTTTGCACATATTCTTGGCGCTTATCATAGTTATATTTGTATTTTTATATGCAGTTGTCATAGCACATTTTACTGAGGTAAAAACAGGCAAGTTTAGAAATCTAATTATGTCTTGGATAAAAAACAGAGCTTTAAATCAAGCTTAACTGATATGCCGAGCCAATCAAGACGCCTACTTGTGGTGAAACCTTTCCCAGGCGCATGGCACCTTACTTACTCTATAACGATGCCCTGTCTGCCTGCATTTATGCTGGTATTATCTAACGCAGCAACTCATGTATATGGTACTATACCTGAGTTAGGTATTAAAACCAAAGTGAATCTAGTCAGCAAAAATAATCTAGCTTAAATGATCCCGGACTACTTCCAATTTATCAATAAGCACAAGTTTCTGGAAGTAGCACGAAGCTTACATAGTTTTGCTGTGGAGCGATACTATCTCTTTCTATTCCTGTTACTTCTAAAGTTGTTGCTTGATTACGAAAATGAACAGTTACACTACTCTTGGTATTTAGTGATTTAAATAATTTATTTAGTTTTTACAACTAACCCTGCAATTACTATGAACAAAAAATTAAATTTACTACAAGTATATCGCGGTATAGCTGCTCTAATGGTAATTCTTCACCACGGGAATGGAATAGTTTCTCGTGAACTACATCAAAATGATTTATATTTATTGCAAGTATTTCATTTCGGTTGGATAGGCGTTGATTTCTTTTTCGTACTCAGTGGATTTATTATATTTTATATTCATCAATCTGATATAGGTAAACCTGATAAGTTTACGCCTTTCGTTTTTAAAAGATTTATCCGCGTATATCCATTATATTGGAGCATTTTAGGCATTAAAATTTTAGTTTCTCTATTTAATACTGGTCAAGATAGCATTTATCAGCGAAGTGCAGACGAAATTATCAAGGCTATTTTGTTGGTACCCCAAGATCGGTCGATTCTAGAGAGTAGTTTTATTGGTGTCAGTTGGACGCTCAGTTATGAAGTGTTTTTCTACTGTATATTTGGTTTCCTAATATTCAAAAATACAAAAATTTACCAAGCGATAATTTTTGCTTGGATAATTGGTATAATTTTTAATATCTTCAATATTTTACCAATCGGCAAAAGCTATCTGCCAAACTTTATATTTTCTCCACATAATCTAGAATTTGTGCTGGGTTGTTTGGCTGCTTATACGATATATAAATATCAATTCAAATTTGGAGCATCATTAATTTATGCTTCAATATTTTTGTTGATGATATCAGTTATAAATACAAAATATGGTGAATTTAATGTTTCAGGCATCTCTTCATTAGTAGCTTATGGAATTCCGTTTACGTTGCTGATTATCGGATCTGTTCATTTAGAAGTATCAAAAGCAATAAATGTATCACCAATTCTAATTTATTTAGGCAATGCGTCTTATTCTATATATTTAACACACGGGTTTTTCTTAAGTAATATAAGCAAAATATTCAATAAGTTAATAGAGAAATTCAATATTTTACATTTGATTCAAAACCACACTATATATTGCAACGCTATTGCATCTATTATTATTATACTAACAGTACTTATGGGATGTGTAGTTCATTCTTATATTGAAAAACCATTAATTGGGAATTTAAGGAAAAAAGTATTTGCTAAAATGACTTGATACTGGTCAAAAAGCAGTAATGTTTTATTCTAAACTTGAAGGCAGTTGTTATTTATTTAATGGGAAAAACAATAATTTAGCAACGAGCCTAACCCTCTAAAACGCCCATTTGGAAATAATTAACGTGTAAGAGTAAAAAGTGACATTTTAGAATAAAATAGCTTTTGGATTAGGGAGCGATGAAGAATGATAATTTTTTATGTTTGGTAATGAGTCAATCAATTCTTCCATTACTTGAGTCATAGTTTGTCAGCGTGAACTGCATATAATTGCCAACTTATTAAACGACGTTTTGATATGCTTAATCTTAATTGCTTATTTTTATAATGGTTACATAGAGGAGCGTGGGTAGTATGTCACAATGTTTATATACCAAAAACTATAAAAATAAAAAACCGTAAAACATCATCCGCAGGAGTAATAAGTAGGAGTTAGAAGATTGATAGACGCAATGGACTTTTTTCAGTTAAGCGCTGGGAAGTGGCGATCGCAACGTGCAACTCATCACCTACCCTTTAAGCGCTCAGAAACAGGAGAATCGGATATACAGGTAGAAACTTTGGATGCCAATCATCCCGAAATCATTGAACTGTGCCAGTATCATCAGATTGACCCTAGCCTGTCAGTAGGTGGATCGCGGGTGCGTTGGCTGGGCACAATGGCTTGGGATAGAGAAAATGACGAGAACCATCAAGGGAAAACCATATTTGCGATCGTGCCTGATGGCGATAATCCCAGAGCTGGTAAATTACTCCGTGAAAGAGGCTACGCTGAAATTATGCCTGTAGTCGGTCTTTTTCACATGGATGATGAAGATGGGCTAGTGTTGACAACCGAATACGAAACAATGAGTTCCATTGAGAGATTCTGGTTCCCTAGCCCAAATATGCGACTACGAACCAGTACAGTGAAACGCTTTGGTGGCTTCAGCACTGCATCATTTTGTACCGAAACTCGCATTGAAACTTCTATTGAGGCTTCCAACCCAGAACAAGTAACAGAAAGACTTGGGTCGGATGTTTTGGAAAAAAGACAGTTTTATTCAGTTTTGGGCTGGTGAATGATTCTCAAGCAGACCGATGCTTTTACTCGTGGTCGAGATTATTTGCATCAAGTACAGGGGTTTGCCCTAGAGCCGGGTATGGTGGATGTATTCGATAACGTGCGCGATCGCATCCCCATTTGTATTTGGATCGGCGATAATATTAACACCGTTAACGCTCAGATCAATACCTATCTAGACCTTTGTCATCAGTGCTTTCATCCTCAAGAGCGTCGCCACATCCAAATTTTTGCAGTCCCTATAGCTCAATCCTTTGGCATCGACGGGCTGTGCAACATTCTCACAAACCCAGTAACTATTCTGGTAGATGTTGGTAGAGTTGCACCTAGAGACTGGTTTGGTGTAGTTGTTCATGAATACGCCCATGCCCATCTAGGAGACTTTGGTCACAATGAGCAGTTTGCTAGCATCCTATCTCATCTATGTTTAGGACTGGGATTAGAACCACCCTACTGGGAGTCAGGGATGGAAGCAACTTTGCGTAGCTGGCCTCACTGTAAGTCAACCATAGATCCCCTGCAATTTTGGATAGGTCAAGGGAGTAGGAAGTAGGGGAGACAAAGAGACAAGAGGTGAGAACTTGCAACAAGTCTTTCCCCTTATCCTTAATTATTTACTCCCCACTCCCCACTCCCCATTAATTTCTTTTGCTATATGTTAAAAATTATTGCTTTATTTCAAAAAGGTGAAACTGAATCTTCTAATCTGAACTATGTGAACAAAGTTTTTTAGGTAGTTATTGGCTGAAAGGCTCACTGCCTTTATAAATTAACTATGGGTTGAGTCCAAAAAGCTAATCCTTGTTTTTTGGAATAGTTAAATTCCCCTTAGTTAAGTTTCGTGAAATTTTATCAGAATCTGAAGTTCTGATACAACTACTCCCTTAATATATGATCTAAAGTTGTTAACTTTAATTAAGAAATATGGAGGCTTTAGAGTGGCAATTCCTCTGTTAACATACGACCCTTCAAGTCAAAATCAGCGTGTAGCTGCATACGAAGTACCGGGTGATGAACAGCCCAGGATTTTTACTACAGATAATTTGCTTTCTCCGTCAGATTTAGATATTCTGATCGAAGCAGCATACCGTCAACTTTTCTTTTATGCCTTTACTGCCGATCGCGAAACATATTTAGAGTCTCAACTCCGTAATGGACAAATTACAGTAAGGGACTTTATTCGTGGGTTGGTACTTTCCAATACCTTTAAGAAAAGCTTCTACGATCTCAACAGTAATTATCGGTTTGTTGAGCAAGTAATCCAGCGCGTTCTAGGACGCGACCCATACAATGAGCGGGAAAAAATTGCCTGGTCAATTGTAGTCGCTACCAAGGGTATTAGAGGCTTTATTGATGAAGTCCTCAACACTGAAGAGTACCTGAGCAATTTTGGAGACTCCACAGTGCCTTATCAGCGCCGTCGCATATTGCCATCCCGCGCTGAGGGTGAGTTGCCATTCAACATTAAATCTCCGCGATACGAAGCTTACCACCGTACCAAACTTGGTTTCCCCCAAATCATTTGGCAGGTCGAAGTACGCAGATTCCTTCCACAAGAGCAAAAGCCCAAGGCTGGCGATCCAGCTCTATTCTTGTCTATGGCACAAAGTGTCAATGCAACTGGCAATGCGCCACAAAGGATCTCGTCATTCAACATCGATATCGAAAAGTCTGTACCTTATCGGCAACTGGCAGGAATTAAATAACGATTTTTGTTCGATGGCTGTCTAGTACATCCATTTGCTCATTTTATAGCGTGCATAAGTCTTGGGTTATGTAGGAGTTTCATTTAGGTAGAACTAGTGGAACAGACTCTATCCCATGTCTTATGTACGCTAGTTGTTAATGGGGATTGGGGATTGGGCATGGTTTGTTTTGCAATACTTAATTAATGTCTGTAAAATGGTGCTGCTTTCAGATGCGGGATGAGCTTAAAGTGTAGTTCGTCTTTTTAGCATCTCCAAAAGTTTTGTAAAGTGGCTGGGAGGGTTTGCTGTCACCTCAATCAACTCTCCAGATACGGGATGCTGCAATTTTAGTCGCCAAGCGTGCAGTGCTTGACCAGGTAAATTTACCCCTACTGAATGACCAGAACTATAAACTGGGTCGCCGACAATGGGATGACCCATTTTGGCGCTGTGGACGCGAATTTGATGGGTGCGTCCAGTTTCTAGTTGGAAATGGATTAAGGTGAAGTTACCGAGGCGTTCTAGTACTTGCCAATGAGTGACGGCGGCTCGTCCGCCTTGTTCAACAGGCATAATAGCCATTTTTTTGCGGTCTTGTGGATGGCGACCAATGGGCAAGTCAATTCTGCCACTTTCAACTTTTGGCGCACCATAAACCACGCCCAAGTATTCTCTCCGTGCGGTTTTAGCTTTGAGTTGTGCTTGTAGGTGATGATGGGCAACTTCTGTTTTAGCGATCGCGATCGCACCCGTTGTATCCTTATCCAATCGATGGACAATTCCCGGACGTTGGACTCCGCCAATTCCTGGTAAATTAGGGCAGTGTGCCAATAGAGCATTTACCAAAGTGCCATCTGGATGACCAGGTGCAGGATGGACAACTAAACCTGCGGGTTTGTTAAGAATGAGTAGCTGGTCGTCTTCATAGAGGATATCTAAGGGGATATCTTCTGCAAGGAGTTCTAAAGGTTGCGCTTCTGGTATTTCGAGAGTGATGCGATCGCCTACCTTGACATTGATCTTCTTAGATGTGCAAACTTTATCATTAAGTTGGACGTTGCCCTGTTCGATTAACTGTTGGATGCGGGAACGGGATAAGTCTGGTAATTCTTGGGAAAGGTAACGGTCAAGGCGATCGTTGCCTTTATTGTTGACGCAGTGTATCTTATCCTTGAAGGGAAGTAAGCTAGACGCTGCATCCTCTAGTGGAGTTGACAAGCGTTCGCCCTTGGCGTTGGCAAAGCGATCGCTATTTTCTTGGATTTGTAAATTAAATTCGGTCACAATTGCTCTAAATTATTAATTCCCCGTTCTTTAAGTAAAGCGCGGAATGCTTGAAAAGGGGGTTAGAAATCGCATCTACTCAGGTAAAACCTTGATTTGACCTTAGTCTACAGAGGCGGACGAAAGTTTATGTATCTGCTAATTCTGCTTTAGCTGTCTTATATTTGTTTTCTTACCGATTGTCGAAAAACTCTAAGTGCTGAACTCATTCCTGTAGTTCGCGCTATTTCTACAAATCGGGGAATGAGTTCCGTGATAGAAAAAGTGGGAAATGTGGGGTTAATGAGAGACTTCACATATCGTTCACCTTGCAGCAAGCTAATTTCTAGGTTTTTGCTTTCATATCGCCAAATTTCAGGTACTTTCAACGCCTGATATGCACTAATTTGGGTTTTAGAGGTGACATCAATTTCAATCGCCAAATCAGGAGGAGGGTCAACAGTTAGGTCGATCCTATCTTTCCCAATCATTAGCTTATAGTTTTGAATATAAAAACAATCATCGGGTTCAATACCTGCACTTATATCTTTTCGCTTAAAGGTAGTTGAACCTAAAGACTCCCAATTGAGATCGAGTTCATCTAGCAAGGCTTTCACCAAGTCGCCGATAATTACCTTAGATCGCTCATGTTCTGGTAATGGAGCCATAATTTCTAAAGTTCCTTGGCTGTATGCTATTCGACTCCTGCGATACTCTCCTAATTCGTTGATAATTGCTTCAAATACTTGCCAACTCACATCTTCCAGGATTATTCTTTGTCCTGGTGGAACTCGAATTTGTTTGAGTTGAAGAGTAACCATAGGATGTTAGTTGTTAAATAATTTCATTTTTACTCAAATTTGACATCAGCGAAAACTTATATCTTGCACCTGCCCACTTTCCCGCCAGAGAATAAATTCTCTGGCTAATAGCGCAAGTCCACTTAAGTGGACTCTAATCCTTAGTGAGTCTTCTAAAGAAGACTTTAGCTATACGCCTGGTGAATTCATTCTGAGGCGGTTGTTGGAACTGGTGCAAGTTCTGAGAAAAGGGGATTTTCTAAAATTCGATGTAGCAAACGCCCTAACCAAAAAGCGATCGCTTAAATTCTTTTTATCTCTCCTCCGTGTCCTCCGCGCCTCTGCGGTTCATAATTCTAAATTTATAACTTCTTGCGGCAACTCAAATAAACCATCTTCCCCAGCTTCAAAATCAATCACCTTATACACAGCATCAATATTTAATTCACCATAAATATGAGGAAATAATTCGCCTATTTCAGCAGGTTCATAGCGAATTTCAGCTTGAACTTGAGCAGAATCAATAAAAAGTAGTACTAATTCTTTTTGATTATCAAAAAATATTTTTGCAACTTTGAGTATTTGCGTTGATTTTGAACAATGTATAAAACCTTCACTCTCTAACGAATCAGCGCGATATCTACCGATGTTTTTTGCTTGTTCCCATTGTTGGCGTTTGGTGATGTGGAAGATAGTGTTCATGTTGCTTCTGCTTGTATCATTTTACGAATATCATCTAAAGGCGATTCAGGTTCCTCTGGTTCATCAGAACAAAATTCAAGACATAATTTATATTTATCTATGGTTGCATTTGATATGTATATTTGAATTTTTAGTTTACCTTTCTGCCAGCCTTTACCGTTAATTTTAAGTATCTGGCAATCTGTAGTTAAATCAAATTTAATTTGATCTATTTTCATAGTCTCTTGACTAAAAGATATTTGCTTGAAAAATTCAGAAATTTGAGTTTTAGGTTTTTGAGTCGAGTAATCATAATAACTATGTTTTTCCCATTTGCTGCAAATCTGTTCCCGAACTAATTCCTTTAATCTGCTGACTTTAAAAGTGTCTTTATGCAAGAGTACAACATCGTCGTCACAGTCTAGAGTAATGAGTTGATAATTCATATCAATTGAGTCAATTTAGAGTGCAAAATACTAGCTTTATAATTTAAGCTTACTCCCAGCTTATTCTGTAATTTTGTTGATATCAAGCTAGTAAGAATACCTAAATACTATAAATTAGTTGGAATACAAACATATGGCGCACATAACCCAATAAACTCTAGCGTCGTCACCTCAAACGTATTCAAATCTACGCGGCGGATAGCATGATTATTAGTATCAGCAATATATAAAAAAGAAGCGATCGCACTCAATCCCGAAGGTTCAAAAAACCGAGTGTTTTTACCCTGGCCATCTTGTAAGCCACTAGTACCATCTCCTAAAACTGTTTGACAATTCCCTGTACTAGGACTAACTAATTTAATTTTATGGTTATAAGTATCTGCTACCCAGAGAGAATTTTCAGCGTATTCCACTCCTAAACAGTGTTGTAAACGAACATCTTCACCTTGTCCATCTACATCGCCAAAACCAAATAACCCCCCACTACCGCAAACAGTTCGCACTTGATAGGGTTCTACAATTCCCACACCCCGAACTGAACTAACTTCACTGTCAGCAATATATAATTCATTCCCATCTGTGCTAATACCGCTAGGTTGAGCAAAGGCAGATTCGGTAAGTGAACCATCAACGCAAGCTTCTGCACCAGTACCAGCATAAGTTTTCACAATGCTAGTTTCTAAATCCATTTGCCAAATTTGATGCGGCCCAGCCATTGCAATAAACAAGGTATTTCCCACTTTGACTAAATCCCAAGGAGAATTTAGCGCAGTTTCTAAACCAGCACCGCCATGAGGACGGATATTGCGACTTTGTTCACCAGTTCCTGCGATCGCTTCCACTACTTGGCGCTTTAAATCAACTTGCCGCAGTGTATGATTTTCTGTATCAGCAACATAAAGAATTTGATTTTCGGCATCATAAGCCATTCCTTGTGGTGCAAAAAATTGCGCTTCGTTAAAAGCACCATCAGTTAAGCCAGATTTTCCAGTACCAATCAAGTGTAAAATTTCCCCATCAAAGCTACTCATAATCAGGCGATGATGTCCAGAGTCAGCGATGAATAAACCCGTTGGAGTGGCTAGAACTTTACCAGGAAAAGCTAGGGGTGTGATTAATGGTTGGCGCTGTTTTTCTAAAGTCAAGCTGAGTTCTTGAAAATTAATTGTGCCTTTGTCTTGGTGTTGCTGAATTAACTTTTGAATTAACTCGTCTAAAGTGTCGCGGTTTCCTTCGCCAGAAATCTGACCAATCACGTAACCTTCTGGATCAATAATTATTAACGTAGGCCAAGCACGTACAGCATACTCTTCCCAAAGTCGAAAATTGCTGTCAATTAAAACTGGGTGTTCAACGTCGTAGCGCAGGATAGCTTGACGAATGTTTTCTGTTTCTTTTTCATTGTCAAACTTGGCGGAGTGGACACCGATAACAGTAAGACTATCTTTATATTTTTGTTCTAAATATTTCAGGTTTGGTAAAATATGCAGACAATTGATACAGCAGTATGTCCAAAAGTCTAAGATTACGACTCTACCCCTGAGTTTTTTAAGAGACAATGGTTTTTCGGTGTTGAGCCAAGAGTCATTTTGTGGTAATTCTGGCGATCTGACACGGGGAATCATACTAATTTCTAATGGGCTACGCCCCGCTTCGCTAACGTAATTCGTAATTCGTAATTAATATCATATTCGGATAATTAGTTATGATTCCCAGAGTCATTGCACTCCACCCCTTAATCTCTTAAAAACTTGGTTGCCATCTCCACCTCTGATCTGACGTTCTACCAGAAGTGTTAAATCCAGATAGTTCGCAATCAAAAAGTTGCAATGGCGCACCATTAACTGTGCCAGGATCTCCAGCTACATCAATGCATTTGTTGGATAATCCATTTCTGATAAATCCTGCACCAATGTATTCCCACCTCTGATCAGTGGTTCTACCAGAAGGGTTAAATCCAGATAGTTCGCAATCAAAAAGTTGCAATGGCGCACCATTAGCTGTGCCAGGATCTCCAGCTACATCAATGCATTTGTTGGATAATACATTTCTGATAAATCCCCCACGAATAAATTCCCATTTCTGATCTGTGGTTCTACCAGAAGAGTTAAATCCAGATAGTTCACAATCAAAAAGTTGCAATCGTGCACCATTCGCTGTACCAGGGTCTCCAGCTACATCAATGCACTTGTTTGATAGTTCGTTTCTTATAAAGATTCCCCCTACTTGTGCAATAGCATTTTGATTTTCTAGAACGCAAGTTGCTCCCCATAACAATGAGCCAACGAATCCAACTGCGATCGCTGTATGCTTTCTTAAATTCGGTTTCACAAATTTTTTTCCTTAATTTCGTGTTTCTACGTTATTAAAAAGCTTTTGTAAACTTCAGAATATACTGTTAGTTACTATCTAATAAATGAACTTTTAGAAAATTTACACTTTGAAAAGACTTGACAAACTAACTACTAAAAACTTATCAGCCTGGGTGCAACTAGCTAAAATTCAGGCTAAACACGGACGAGTTGCCGATCGCATTCCGCAATTAGCTTTGGCTGATCCTGGTTGGTTTGCAGTTCACATCTGCTGTGAATCGGGAAAAACTATCGGCTTTGGAGATACAGCTTGTGTTTTCCCGCTAATGAGCGTTATTAAAACATTTTCCTTACTTTATCTGCTAGAACACTTTGGTGCAGAAACGGTTTTTGGGTGGGTTGGGGTGGAACCATCGGATGCACCCTTCAATTCTTTAGAGCAGTTGGTTGCCGATCGCGGATACCCCCGCAATCCGATGATTAATAGTGGAGCAATTACTCTAGCTGACAAATTACCAGGAAAGGACGCTAGCCAACGGACTCTTTTATTTTGCCAATGGCTCAACCAATTAGCCGATTGCCAACTATCTTTAGATGAGGTAATGCTGTCTTCAGTGCGGTTAACCCGTTCAAGAGCCAATGAAGCGATCGCACACTATCTTGCCGAAACAAATCATTTAGAAAATCTGGAAACAGCACTTGACACCTACGAGCAAATATGCTGTATATCTGGGCGAGTTGAAGATTTAGCCCTGTTAGGAAAATTCTTAGCTTGTAAAAATAGCTGTTTATCAGCACAAAATCGCCGGATTGTCAATGCTGTGATGTTAACTTGTGGACTGTACGAAGCTTCTGCCCAGTTTGCAGTCAGAGTTGGTTTACCAATGAAATCAGGGATTGCTGGTGGACTTATAGCAATAGTACCAGGTGAGGGAGCGATCGCTTGCTACAGTCCCGTGTTGGATAATATCGGAAATCCTGTAGGTGCGATCGCGTTTGTTGAGGCTTTAGCGC
The DNA here is from genome assembly GCF_036919495.1 of Nostoc sp. GTDB lineage: Bacteria > Cyanobacteriota > Cyanobacteriia > Cyanobacteriales > Nostocaceae > Nostoc. Next base: position 2,973 of record NZ_JBALBZ010000139.1, on the reverse strand, counting down.
AAGAGTTACAGTTGAGTGTCTTTGGTTAACTCCGGTTTTTCTGCTTCGGAAGCGCTTATTTTAGACAACGGCGTTGATTCAGGAGTTGGCGTTACCTCTGGCTGTGGTTCTGGTGCAGGAGACTCGATAATCTCTGGTAGCGTCGGTGGCAAACTAGGAGATGGCGCAACTGGTGCTTCTGGGGCGGGGACTTTACCAGCCCGACGGTTAAAAAATCCGCCAAATCTAGATTTTGTAGGCTGAGGTACAACTTTTTCAGTTAACGGCGTTGATTCAGGAGTTGGCGTTACCTCTGGTTGTGGTTCTAGTGTAGGCGTAATTATTTCAGGTGCAGGAGACTCAATAATCTCTGGTAGCGTCGGTGGCAAACTAGGAGATTTCTCAACTGGTGCTTGTGGGGTGGGGACTTTACCAGCCCGACGGTTTAAAAATCCGCCAAATCTAGGTTTTGTTGTCTGAGGGACAACTTTTTTAGGTAACGGCGTTGATTCAGGAGTTGGTGTTATTTCTGGCTGAGGTTCTGGTTTAGGCGTAATTATTTCTGGCGCTATCGGGGACAAGCTGGGAGATGGTACAGCCTTTGGAACTTCCAATTTTGGTTGTTCTGGCTTGGTTGGCTCTGTTTCAGATTCTTTAGGAATTTCAATTTCGGGAATCGGCTGTTTTTCTACCTTTGGTTGTATTTGGGGTGTTTTTTCAACGGACGGCGTAGGTGTGAATCTATAATTTGGATCTACAATGCCGCGCACCTCATCTGCTGTAACTTCTCCTCTGACAATTCTGGACAAAGTGTCTTTACCCTTTGGCTGGTAGTCAATCAATCTAACTGTGGTATTAAAGGCATTTTTGACAGAATTTCCTTGATTATCAAGAAATTCTAGTTTTACCCAGTTTTTTCCTGGATGGAAGCCTTTAAGATAAACTGCTTGCCAGCGATCGAAAATAAAGCTTTCACCATTAATTGTGGAGCGAATGCGCCAATCACTGAATTGGTCGTTAGGGTTTTCTTTCCCAACGAGGTGCAGAGGAGCGTTAGTCAGGTAAAAGTCCAGTAAGATTGGTTCTGCTCCGTAGCTACTTTGAGGGCGGCTGTAAGTTAGCAGGGGTAACTTGGGATCTGGGTTGTTGTCGTCGGTTTTGGTGAAGACGTGAAATGTTGTTTGGGCATAAGCGCCTTCATTCTTAAAGCTTTCATGCCAAGGACGAGAGGCAAAGACACGCAAGGTATGAGTCCCTGGAGACAAGTCTGGGAAAACCAAGGGCTGACTCAGGTCGTAAACAGGGATATAAGGTTGGTTATCTAGAATTACATGTAGATGGGGCCCTAGTTGTAATTGGGAATCCTTAAATATTGGTAAATCCTTAACCTGAAAACTGGCTGTGGCTTTGTTGTCTTGGAGAACTTCATCAGCTTGTGGAGTAACAATTGTCACTTGTGGCTGATAAACTTCCAAACCTGTCCGCAGTTCTTGGATAACAGATGGTGGGGAAACTTCCGAAAATTGCTTTGAAATTTGAGAAATCTGTGGAGGGTTTTCTCTATAGTCAGTAGATACTTCCTGGCTACTCACTTTCTCGCTACAACTAATCAAGCTTAATACCAGCACTAATGTGATTGCCCACCTGAAAATAGGGAACCTCTCAGGGAGGAGCTTCTCTAACACCCTTTTCTGCCACGAGTTCATGCGTTGCACCCAGTGATAGTCTTCGACAATTGACAGATTATTTTGGCTCAAACTGTCCATCTGGAACTATAGCCCAAAAGATGAAATCTGCTTCAAATCCCATAATTTTCTTGTGTATCCCAGGAAATTATCAAATGAGTCATATTCTTTACAGCTTTTTACTTGCAACAATGGAAATATGACACAAATGTTCATAAGTAATAGCAGCCAAAGCTGGAACATCGCCTCATACAGCCAAACTATAAAATTTGCAAATTGTTATTCTTTGTAAATTAAATCGATAATCTATTGACTTTTGGACAAAGGCTTTAAAGTTAAAAGGCAGTTAAGGCAGGAATTCCAGCAATATTTCGGCAAGTTTGAATTATTGTTAAAATATCTCCAACTATCTCCAACAAAGTACAAGTTAAGACTCTATAATTCAACGAGAAACAACAATCCACATCGGTCTTCATCGCGGCTTCAGTAAAATTCTGGAATTTGCGGTAATGGTTAATTTTGTGGTATTCATGATTCCTCATTCCTTATCTAGAGAGGAGGTCGAATGACAATAAGTCCTCCGGAGCGAGAGGAAAAGAAGGCAAGAGTAATCGTCGATAATGACCCAGTTCCAACCTCATTCGAGAAATGGGCGCAACCTGGACACTTCGACAGATCCTTAGCCAGAGGCCCCAAAACCACCACATGGATTTGGAACCTTCACGCACTCGCCCATGATTTTGATACACATACAAGCGATTTAGAAGATATATCCCGCAAGATATTCTCAGCCCACTTCGGCCACTTAGCCGTAATAATGGTTTGGTTGAGCGGGATGATTTTCCACGGCGCGAAGTTTTCTAACTACGAAGCTTGGTTAAGCGACCCGTTGAACGTTAGACCAAGTGCTCAAGTCGTTTGGCCCATTGTTGGACAAGACATTTTAAACGGTGATGTTGGCGGTGGTTTCCACGGTATTCAAATCACCTCCGGTTTGTTCCAAGTATGGCGTGGCTGGGGGATCACAAACTCCTTCCAGCTTTACGTGACTGCGATCGGTGGCTTAGTATTAGCAGGCTTATTACTATTTGCCGGCTGGTTCCATTACCACAAACGCGCTCCCAAACTGGAATGGTTCCAGAATGTGGAGTCAATGCTGAATCACCACTTGCAAATCTTGCTAGGTTGTGGTTCTTTGGGATGGGCAGGTCACATAATCCACGTATCCGCACCGACCAACAAGCTTTTGGATGCAGGCGTTGCTCTCAAAGACATACCCTTGCCCCACGAGTTCATCTTGAACAAAGAC
>NZ_JBALBZ010000138.1:0-13109 GCF_036919495.1 Nostoc sp. | reverse complement strand
TACGCCTCTTCCGAAAAAACTAGTTATTTTGTACTACATTTTTAATTTCAAAATGGGGGTTAATGCTCTATTTATTTCAAAATGAGAATTGCTGTTACAAAATGATATTGCTGATATTATAAAGTAATTTTTTTTACCAAATAGAATAGCAACCCAGTGCTTTTGGTGGTCAAATTTCCTTATAGATGAGACAATACGGTTCGGTTAGCTTGTTTACCCTGCGAAGATCCCCCCAACCCCCCTTTTAAAGCTACGGTGTATACACAAGTCTGAAATAGCTTACTCACCTGGTTTTTTGCGTCAGTTTTACCCCACCCTAACCCTCCCCTTGCAAAGGGGAGGGAACAAGATTTCTTATTTCCCCCCAATATATCGGGGGGATTAAGGGGGGTAATTCGACTTGTGTATACACGGTAGCCTTTTAAAGGGGGGCTAATTTCCTCGTTTACCCCCTTTTTAAGGGGGTCGCCGCAGGCGGGGGGATCTTAAGCGAACCGTATTGATAGATGAGAGGCAGATTGCATAAAATTTTCAGCCCAAACTAGAAGTCAAGGTATTGGTTGGTAACTTTAACAAAATTTGAAACAGGATTACGGAATTGAGATGACATTCCTTGAAGTCATAATCATCACACAAATTTCCTATTTTCTGACTGAACTTTTTACTTTAGCAAATCATTAAAGCTACAAAGGAGATAAATCAACATGAGCGAGAATCATAATTCACAATCCGACACACAACCTCCAAAAAATAGACCACAACCTCCTAAAACAATAGGAAAACCACCTAAAACCGAATTAATAAACTCCGAAGAACAGCCAACAGCATCAAACTTATCAGATATTAGTTAAAAGTAATTCGTAATTAGACCCGCCAGAACTTTTGGCGTTGGCAATTAAGGGTTGGTCATGAAATAACTCAAGCCAACCCTTTTTAATTATCAAGAAAGGCAGAGGGCAGGAGGCTCAGTTGGCTTTTATGGAATTCTGATTCCAGCACTGAAGCCCGTGACCGCAGAAAACAAGGATTTAAGACCCCCACCAAATTTTTAATTTGGTGGCTCCTATTTAGGAGGGGTTTGAATCCCCAACTGAGGCGAACTTTCTGCCCTCTGCCTTCTACCTTCTTCAATTGGTAGTTGAAGATTGTAATTGCAGTAGTCCTTAGTAGCTTAAGTATTGTTAACAAAAATTAGTATTGTGCAAATGCTCGAAGAAAGAAAAATTTTGTCAGAGTAGAAGTAAAGCTTTCGACATTCACTTGCGTGTAAATTAAATGACTCTAATATTTAAAGAAACAACCAACAAAGATAATTATACCCGTGTTGCTCAACTTAAAGATGTTCAGGCAGCAGGTAGTATGTTATTCCACAAGGAAAAACATACTATTGTTTTGTTTTACTCAGATAATAAAGTTTATGCAATTGATAACCGTTGTCCCCACATGGGTTTTCCCCTACAAGGTAGCACTTGCAAAGATGGTATTGTTACCTGCCCTTGGCATTATGCCCGCTTTGATATAGCTAGCGGTGGAACCTTCGACTCTTGGGCAGATGATGTTCCGGCATTTCCTGTGGAAATCCGCGATGGTGAAGTTTGGGTGAATTTAGCGCCGCCAGTTAATCCTCATGCCCACCAACGCCAACGCCTTGAAGATGGTTTAAAGCAGAGTATTTCCTTAGTGATTGCCAAATCAACGATCGCACTGTTAGATATAGAAGTAAATCCGGCTGAACCATTTCAAATCGGGTTAAAATTTGGTACTAGTTACAACAAAACAGGTTGGAGTATAGGTTTAACTATCCATACCTGCATGATCAATCTACTACCTTATCTAGATGAAGAAGACAAACCTCGTGCTTTATTCCACGGGCTTTCGGCAGTCGCTAATGATAGTGCAGATGCGCCGCCTCTGTTTGTTGTTCAGCCATTGCCTAACTCTACCGTTGATTTTCCGACTCTTAAAAGCTGGTTTTGCCAGTTTATTGAGGTGCGGGATAGTGAAGCTGCACAAAGATGTCTGGTATCTGCGATTCGCTCAGGGGCTAATTTAGAGCAAGTTGCAGATATGCTGTTTTCATCGGCTACAGATCATCGTTATCTCGATATTGGGCATAGCCTTGATTTTATTAATAAAGCACTGGAAGCACTTGATGTTATTGGTTGGCAAGCTGCGGAATCTGTTCTGCCTAGCTTAGTTTCGGGTTTAGCTAGTGCATCCCGAATGGAAGAATCTAATTCTTGGCGCTACCCTATAGATTTGGTGACAATATTAGAGTCGGCTTTTAAGCAATTACCCACTGTCTTAAGTGCGGGGAAATCTCAACGAGGAACTTGGTCAAACTCGGAGCAATTAATACCAATTTTATTAGGTGAAGACCCGCAAGCGATCGCAGACTCGCTAATAAATGCCCTACAAGCAGGTTGTACAGAAGAACAATTAGCAAGTGTAGTTACTTATACAGCCGCACTGCGTGTAGCTCGTTTTAATACTAACAATGACTTTGGAGATTGGAATTCAGCACATCATCCATTTACTTTTGCTAACGCTGTGCATCAAGGGTTACGACGAGTACCAACAGTCGAACTACTCAGAGGGGTGTTTGATGCGGCGATGAGTGTCTATTTGAATCGTTTTTTGAATGTACCACCAGCACGACTTCCAGAAGCTAAAGACTCCGTTCCAAATCCTGAAGAATTACTCCAGCAGCTACCAGATTTATTAAATCGTCAGCAGCAAGTTAACCAGACAGGTCAATTAGTGGCTAATTATTTATATAGTGGTGGCAATGCTGAAAGACTCATGGCGATGCTAGGGAAATTGATGCTCAGAGAAAACCGTGATTTTCATGTAATTCAAGAAATAGAAGCCGCTTTTCGTCAGTATTCTTTATTAGGTGACACTCCTGCTGGGATTCATGTATTAGTTGCTGCTGCTCGGTATTTAGCAGCCCATTCTCCCACAATGCGATCGCAAGCACAAACCTATCAAATCGCTTATCGATTACATGAAAGCGATCGCCTATTCGAGGAAACTTGACAAGCTCTCGGTTTCTAGTCATGAGCGCCGACTCTGAAAATTGAGTTTTCAATTTAAAAAGCCCTGGTAAAAATCCAGGGCTTTGTTTTATATCGGGTTTATTAAATGCCAGCTAAAAATCTTTGCCAGCGCTTTCTATACACATAATCATCGCTCAATCATTTGCCAAAAAATAGCGCAGAACTACCCAATTTTTACCCATCTTACCTGGGTATTACCTTAATAATTTATTTATATTTGCACACATTTCTACCGCGAAATCATTTATCTTTAGATTTTGCAGTACAGAATTTTAGTGTTAACGCTCGTCCCTAACTACTGCACCCCCTACAATCCATACTTCCCGATGGCTTGAAGTATTTATTACACCCCACATCTTCGAGCTAGCGGTAAATGGGAGCATTGCCTCTATATTGCTAAATTACTAAGCTACGAACTGAATCACACCCCATTGTCCATTGGTCAACCAAGAATGGTCAGATTTTGCTACTTTCTCAATAACCTCAGATTCTAAACCTACTGCTACTTCCGACTTCAGGGTGCGTAATGCTACTGTTGGTACAGGCAAATAGCAGACTATATCTGCAAAGCTGGTAGTAATATCCCAATGGCGATCGCCTAATAACCGGCGATAATTCGCATCTCCTTTGACTATAATTAAACTGGCATTAGTTAACTCATTATTAAGATAGTTAGGCATTTCCCAAAATGCTAAAGGTGATGTCCAAAAGTAATCTTCAGACAAGACTAAACGCTCTGATGCAATATGCCTCTCCAATCTTTGGGCGAAAGATGTCACTTGTTGATCGCTACTAGCGGCTAAAAAACTTATTGTGTCATGTACATCCTTAATCATGGCATCAGAAACGAAAGTAGGATGGGGTTTCAGATGCAGGAAAACTTCATTAGCTAAGTTGCTACTTAATAAAAAATCTACTAAGCATAAATCACAGACAAGTTCAAAACCAGCATTGTCTAAGACAAAATCAATACGACCTCCTTGACAAAGAGTTAATAATTCACTAACTTGAGAGGCATCATTTACTAAAATGTGAGCTAGTTGATTTTGAATATCAAAACGGCTCCGGTCGTCCTCGAATGCTGACCATAAACTCAAGTCAACTCGATTTCCCCACAAAGCGAAATATAAGAGTGCAATTAAAGCTGTTTGGTTTGGTGGGGTATCAATTTCAGAATCTTTTAGCCATTTATTAACCTGAGTACATAGAAGAATAGTAGAGTCAAGAGACGCTTCTAACCCCTGAGATTTTTGCAATTGGAATGGATCAACAGCTTGCCATATACCAGGGCGAAAGTAATGAGTAATTTCTAGAATTAACCGATAAAAATAAGTTTCTACAAAAAACCAAGGAATATCTATCCAACGCTGACCTTTGTAAGCTTCTAGATACGTATCCCAAGCTGGAAAATCTGCACCAGTATCATTTACCAGAGGTTGCAAATATCCTGTTGGCAGTTCTGTAGCAAGGCTTTCTAATCTTGTATTAATTTCTGCTGAAAAATTATTTTCAACGATAACTCGACGAGCGATCGCAGGCATTCTTTGACTGACTGTAAACTCAGTAAAAGAACCGATTTCTGAACCTAAAAGTGACGGTGGTAGTGGTAATTTCGGCACTTTATATGAATTGACCACAAATTTCTCTTGCCCTATATTCATAATTTATTGTGTGCTTTAACATTCACTCATCCTATAATCACCCTTTAAGAGGAGCTTGTATGTGTAATATAATGGAAAGTTAAACAATCAATAATTAAATCTCTACTGGCTCCTGATCAAATTGCCGCATCAATTCTATAAGAGCATCTCGGTCTGGAGTCTGTCCATCCTTGAGCAGTTCGGCTAACCCTTCAAAATACTTTTCGCGTTCTCCTGCTGGACAAAACATGATTAATAATTTTGCATCCTGAGTTCCTCGATTAGCGAATGTATGAGGTGTGTTACGCGGAACTAACACAAATGCCCCTGGTTGCCCCTGCACTATCTGATTACCAACTTGAATTTCTACCTCTCCTTCTAATACATAAAACATTTCTTCCATTTGTCGATGAATATGCAGTACTGGAGAAGTTCCGCCTGGTTGTATTATGTTTTCAAACAATCCCAAGTGACCATGAGTATCAGCACCAACTACCTTAAATATTATTTTGCTATTACCAGTAGTTAAATGATTACCTTCTCCTGGGGCTAAAACAATTTCTTTAACTGGTAAACTCATAAACACTCCTACTATAATTTGGATGCTCAAGCGTTTTTTCAATCAGTGCTAGATTCTATCTGTATTTTGTTAGATATTAGAAACTGGAACATCCTTCAATAGGTAAGTTTTTTATAATACAAAAGATTACAAAGGTGATTATCTACATATAGGACTCATATTTGATTATTGAAATATACGTAGGGTGCGTTACGCCAAAGGCTAACGCACCGCCCAAAGGTTAGGTGCGTTAGCCTTTGGCGTAACGCACCCTACTTACTACTTAGATTTTTTCAGAAATCAAATCAAAGTCCTATAGTAGGCTAGGCGTGGTCAGGTGTGCGTAAACGCTGAAAGCGGCTTGTTACTTTCCATCGCTGGTTAACCCACAAATTAGTTTTATGTTTTAAAGTAGAAAGTAGTTTGATTGAAAGTGCTTGTTACTACCAATGAAAGTTTTAAGGTTAGTCCTGCCAGTCCTGTTGCTGCTAGGCACGCCTGCGATGGCAGTTGAGTTCAAAGGGCAAAATATTGATGGTCAAAAGCTACCTGCTAGAGCTTACTATTATGCAACTGGTGGTGTCTATAAAGTTCAGGTAAGTTTTCACAATAAACGAGCTACGATTTACTTTGACGACGGCAACCAAACAACCATACAGTTAAACCAGCAAGTGATTACTGACTCAAACAATATTGAAGGTTTTGGAAAGCTAGGGCAATATCCTCTAAATCGAACATTCAGTATTGGGTTGGTGTATGACAATAATTGGCTCGGCAGCAGTGATAATCAATTGCAACAGTCCAATCCGCTAGATGGATTGTGGAAAATTAGTTTGGAGTAAATATTCGCTATCTTTTGTCTAAATTTTAGTCTTTTTTTGATAATTGTGGCGCAAGAATCACTTGAGTTTTCTTTTCTAAGAAAGCATTAGCCGAGAAACAGGTAAATATGCTACTCAAAACGACAAGCTGTGTCAATTTGAGTGGGCTACAATTACTAAACACTCATTTTTCACCCTGGTAAGCATATCGTTAAAAGCAGGAGTATAACGACCATCTTTATCAACAACCTTACGGAGAGTATACTCACCAACTCTAGAAAGTCCGCCAAACCAAACGTTCTTTCTATGCCAAATATCTCCATTGAGAGAATTTTTGTCTTGGGACATTGTAAAACTTACAATCGCTCTTGAAATTGGTATTCCCAGGAAAACAGGTATGACTTGAGCTTCTTGCAAAGTTTCATCTTCAAACTGAATTTTGTAAGTTGCTTTAAGCAATTGAATTGAACGTAGTAATATCCAACCCGCAATCGAGTTATGAAAAGTCCACTGTAACGGGGCAAATATCGGTAAAACCAAAGTTCTGTTCTGTGTGTCCCATTCCAAATTGTACATAGTAATGCAAGTATCTGGCAGTGGATTCCCATCCATAAAAAATACACCCTGAAGGACAGATGGTAAGTTTGTTTGTTTGATTGGAATCATCCAGGTTGCAATATTATTGAGTTGCTTTTTCTCAATTAATTCAGTCATATAGCAGTCCTAAATCATTTGTGAAAATTATATATCTCTTTCTTCTTTCTTCCCTTTGCGTTCTTCTCTACGAGACGCTACGCGAACGCGTTCTTCGCGGTTCGTTTCCTTATCTATATTTTTCATGACTCATTTAGGATTGCTATACTAATTTGTAATTCATAATTACTCAGGGGCGAACGGTGACTTATTACTCATAGTCGTTGAGCAAAACCTTGTAGTACTAAATTATTAGGAGTAACGGCAGTAACTTTTTCAAAATCCCACTTGACTTCTGTAATTGAGTCCCATTGATAGTTGTGGAACAGATATAAACAGAAAATCTTGATAAAGCCAATTGATAAAGATTTACCAGGACAAGCTCGCTCATGCCCTTCGCCATTCCAAGATAAGATATCTGAAAAATTCCGTGTTAGGTCAAAATCATCTGGATTTTGATATCTGTTGGCATCCCGATTAGCCGTAAAAATAGAGCCTAGCAAGCGAGTACCTTTTTGGAATGGACATTTTTGTTCTCCAATCTCAACTTCACCCCCTTCAGTGGTGAGTTGACTAACAAATCGCACAGGTGGATAGAGACGAGCTGTTTCTAAAATCACTTGATTGAGAATTGTTAACTGGTCTAGAGCGTCTGGGTCTAAAGTTTTCTTGCCATTCCAGACTGCATTCACTTCTGACATTACATCATTTCTAAGGGCATTATCCAAGCAGAGAACACCAATAACTGATCCTAAAAGCGCACTTGTACCGGCAGTACCAGCGATATGAATCATATCGAAAAGGGTATTAGCGATTTGGTGTTCGTTCAACTGATACTGAGCGCCTGTTTCAAAGTAAGATGCCCATTTAGCCGATTGTTTATATCGCTTGGTTAAATGTTGACGATGCCGAATTTTTGGCGCTGTTAATATTGCTAGCACATACTTGCTTATAAAATTAGGCAAGGATGCAAGAACCAAACCTTTGATGTAACTACGTGATGCTGTGATTTCTTCCTCAGATAAAGATATCTGAAAAACCAGTTGGTGCAAAATTGACAGGATGATTTTTGGCAAATCGTTACCGATGTGTAATTTGTCTTGTTTAGCAGCTTCTAACAAGCTTTGCTCAACTAGATTCCCTAAAAAGTCTATCTTTTGAGACGGTTCTGGTAAGGCTTGTAAGATCACAGTACGTAGCCCTGTATGTTCGTTACCGTTCGTTCCCAAGCTCAGAGGATTATCGAGCAGGTAGCTAGGAGCTAATATTCTGATGATGCCTAAATCATTTCCCCGCAGTTGTGGTTGGGTTTGCATTAATTCCATCACTTGGGAGTGAGAGGAATGCATAATTGCTTGGTCTACTGCAAAATATTTGTTTCCAATATTGTCCTTACGGATGTAGAGAAAGTCCCGCCATGCTTTGAGTATGATTGAGGCATCCGTATAATAGAAAATCAAACGCAAAAACTTGCCGATCGCAGTGTCATAACCTACTTTATCTAGTATGGGTGCAAGCCAAAGCTGGCGAGCATGACCTTTGAGAACTTTATCTTTAAGTGTCATAATATTTATTGCCATTTGTCATTTGTCTTTGGGCATTTGTCATTTGTTCGTTGGTCATTGGTTATTAATTTTTCTCCCTCAGTTCCTTATCTTCCTAAGTCCTTTTATTTTCTATGAGAGGCTGCGCGTAACAAGATACCTGTCAGGATAAAATTTTGAATTTTGAATTGATTTCTCCCTCAGTCTCCAATTTAGATATTGATGCTTTGAGGAATTTTAGAAGGAAGCAGATACTCATAGGCTGGGCGGTGTAAATTACGCTGCTTGATGGTATTTTCTACCTGCTGAAGATGACTTTGGAATGCCTGTAACAATGGTTTTACTTTCTCATCTGTAAAGTATCCTTGCTCATACTCGCCCAGCTTGTTGTAGTATACAGACCCCAATAAGCTGAGTAGGTTATATTGCCGTTGTGCCTGATCTAAAGGGGGGAGCAAATTGAGGTAGTCTTGCTCGGTAACTTCTCTTTTGAGAGTTGAGGCTGGTAAATAACCTGCTAATGGTATAGCTGCGGCGTAGCCCATCAAATCTTTTTGCGGAAAGTTAACGGCTGCATGTTGGGCGCTGGCAGTAAAAATAATCAGCGTAGTGGCATCAATCAGGTAATTTAGCGTTTTGATGCCCCCATCTTCGCCAAAATCGGGGATACGACCACCATCGTAAGCTGAGATTTCAGCTGCCCATGTTTGCAGGGCTATATCTTTGTGAATGTTTTCATCGGTAGGGTAGTAAAGCTTCAGGTAGTCTGAAACCCATTGATGAATGGCATCCCAGACTAATAATGCATCATCCCGGTAAGGATAAACAGGCAATAGACTAGGATCATCCACACCACGCTGTTGGAATTGCTTGGGTAAGATGGCATTATTAAAAGCATAGCTTTGCAACCCTAACACTACTAAAACGCGAGAGTTATCGATTGATGGTGAGAGCAATCTATCTACGCCACCGCCAGGAGCAATGAGAATCCGTTGGGCGGCATCGTTAATTGCTAAGGTACTGTCAAAATGCGGGCGCAGCAGAATTCTGAGGGGATGGGTGAGTGGCAATTGTCGAGCAGTTGCGATCGCAAAAACACCAACCAAAAGGTGAGTTCTTGCTAGGTGAGTAACAGCTTCGTGGATGTTGGAATCTGCTATTTGGACAACTGTTTTGGCAAAAAGCCAAGCGTATTTACCGGAATTAGGGGTAACAATCGGATAATCTGGGTCTGGGGTTTGACCGCATTGAATGGCTACCGGACGTAATAGCCTGGTGGGATCTGAGCCTTTGGGTAAGGCAAACAGTGCTAGGGGAGCGTAGACATATTTTTGCTCATGTGGATATGTCCCGTTGATGACACCGGATAAAATTTTATAGTCAGCTAAGTAGAGCCTTCCTTCAAGTCCTGCTGCTGCTAATGAATCGTCAGTTCCCATCACTGCTTGGTAATGTTCCTCTGTGACTGGGAAGCGATCGCCTAGACTAGTTACTCGCTCGATCATCACGGGATTGTAGCCAGCCACTCGCGTGTAGGCAAAGACTTCATCTTCCTGGTAAGTTTTAGCAATCGCTGGGACACCAATCAGTGGAAACAAATTTTCGTAGTCCAAAAGACTGGTTGCATGTCCTGTAGGCTGTCCTTCATATAAAAGGTTAATTACCCTATTTAGAGCATCTCTGAGGATCACAAGTCCGTTTTCTTTGAGAATAGAATAAAAAAGATCGTCGAGTTCTCTAAGATCCTTAGATATGCTTTTGAGCAAAAACTGAGGGATAATTTGCAGGATTCTTGCCAAAATGCTGATTCGGGCTGGTAATGCTCCCTTGAGCAAGGCTTCTAAAATAAACCTTTCGACATCATCACGAATCGATTTAGAACCTTGATTACCTCTGTTGACAATCAAGGTATTGACAAAAAGAACTCGTAACTGCTGGGCTAATAAAAAATACCAGTTAGTGGTGAACTCTTCGGCAATAGAAAGCTGATCCAGCATCGCAATAGATGGAATATGGATGTAGTTATATTGATATTCTTGCCTAGCTATATCTAAAGTATGAGTACTTGATGAACTGATTGAATGATCTGGTGATGAAGCAGTCATTGACTCTACTTATATTTAATATGGGGATTAACAGTTAAGGATAAACAGGTTTGAGTTACCTAAACGTATTATCGCAATCAAGTTTAAAATTGTGATTTTTCTAAAGAAATTTTCTGGAATTTATCAACTCCTGAACCACGCACTGAACCTTTAGAAATCTTACAAGTAATTAGCGATACAAATGATACTTGCCAAGATTTAGAAACAATTATCAAAGAACACTTTCGTACTAAAAATTCGTGCTTTAGTTTACATTGCTAACACTGAAACGATTAGACATAATAGCAAAGTCACGTTAGGTATAACCGAAGCCTGGATTAATGATGACTTCTAGGCTTCGGTTATGGATTGCGATCAATCCTAAATTATTAGCGCGGTTAAAATGCAACAGTACATACCTTGTTTACAACTTATTTAGGATTGCTATAGCGCGGAGTATTAAGTTTTAAGAGAGTGTCGATTACCGTTCTTGTTCAGTCGGGCGGATCAAGATTTCGTTGACGTTAACGTGTTCCGGCTGTGTGACGGCATAGACGATCGCATTGGCAATGTCTTCACCCTCCAGATTTTTGACCGAACCGTAAAAGTTTTTCGCCTGCTCTTTTGCAGTGGAATCTGTAATGTGCTGTGTTAGCTCTGTTGCTACCAACCCTGGCTCGATAATCGTGACGCGGATGTTGTTTTGATAGACCTCTTTGCGAAGTGCTTCACTAAACGCACCAACCGCCCATTTGCTGGCGTTGTAGACACCGCTTCCGGCGTTTGCAACTCGACCTGCTACCGATGAAATGTTGACGATGTGCCCAGTACCTTGTGCCTTCATCAATGGTAAAACTTTGTGGGTGGCATACATCAATCCCAATACGTTGAGATTGATCATGCGTCGCCAGTCTTCTGTATCTGCACCGTCAATCTGACCTAACAGCATCAACCCTGCATTGTTGATCAGAATATCAACTCTGCCAAATTCTGCCTGAGTTTTATTCACCAATGCTTCTACCTGCGCCTCATCTGAAACATCAGCAGTAATGGATAAGGCTTTTCCACCAGTGCTAGTAATACGGGCTTCTAGGGCAAGTAGGCGATCGCTTCGACGGGCAGCAATCACTACCGTAGCGCCAACTGATGCCAGCGCTAGGGCTGTCGCCTCACCAATACCAGACGATGCCCCTGTTACAATTGCCACTTTGTCAGTTAACTTACCAGCCATTGTTAGCTTCTCCGTTGTTGTTTGTTTTTTCGTTTTTTACGTAAAAGTCAATTGAGTTTTTTGAATGTAAGCAGTACAGCAATTCTTATTATGAGAATAATTACTAGCATTGTTGCATTAATTTCTGATTTCCAACTCCAGAAGACTCAACACTTTTTCTTCTAGAGCAGTTAAATAAGCACGCTTGGACTTCCCCAGCAACTCCAAAAACTTCTGCACCGATTTTTCGAGCGAACTGGAATATATTAGACTATTAGACTGATGCGATCGCCTACGGTGGGCGCTTGCTTGTGCCATCGTTAATCTTCTGAACCTGCTGGCACTCAATCGGTATAATTACATCATTTCAGGTGCTGCAACCCAACACTGTATTCGCCATCCCAAGTCTCACGGTGCAGCTAAACTCATTTACTACGCTGACGATTGCCAACACTCGCCCTACGTATGGTGTAAATCTGTGGTCTGTGATTGCCTGGTTGCAGTGTAGGTAAAATCAGTTATCATGTATCCGCATTTATCAACAGTATATGCCTGTGAGATTTAGCTTGAGTGGAAATTTATATTGAACTTGCATAAATTTTTAAACAACTTCTGATAAGTATTTACATCTCAAGGAGCAATAGTATTAAAATCACCATAAATCCAAACATAGTTAGTTTTGTGATTTTATATGTAGTGAAGAAAACCTTTTTTCATTAATGCTCAAACTGCTCAATCAAGAATACATATCTTACTTGGCTCTAATTCTATCAGTAAGGTTGTAAAGCATAATCTAATAGAATTGAGGATATAAGTTATGGCTCTCATTGATGAAGTTAAACAGGTTTGCGATCGCCTAGCCTCTGTTGGCTGGCGAGACTTGCTACTCCAGCAAGGGCTAGATATCACAGCAATAAACCTTCAGCAAGAATTAACTAAAGAACTACCAGCGATCAATCGTCAGATAGTAGGGTTTGAAGATTTTGCCTTTGAAGGGAAACGAGGAATAGAAGCAGGAAATCCATCTCGGAGCTTACTGTTTCATGCTTTGGCTTCACCCAATGTTGTAAGTGCCAATCTGGGTGCCTATCCCACCCTAGCAGAACTCGAAATTATTGAAAATTTTGTTTATGGAGTGCAGCCTCCTTCCTTACAAGATTTGCAAGTTCTGGCTCCAAGACAACCGTTAGCGATCGCTGTATTTGCTTGTGAATATCGCCCGGCTTCGGAAACTGTCCACCGTCAGCACGCTGATTCCTCTGGTTGGACGTGGACTGCGAAAGTGCGCTTGCAACTTTATCAATGGACGCGCTTATCATTTGTAGAACAGAAAATTGCAAAAGACTGGCTACCCAATGAATTCCTTGGATTAAAGATTTACCAAGCAATGCGGGCTGCTAATGTCACCGGGAGCTATGCGGTTTCGTCAGATCCAGTAAAAAACAAGCGATCGCTAAATCATTTTCCCAGTAGCATAAACAAATTTATACTTTTTAAGC
>NZ_JBALBZ010000137.1:0-14491 GCF_036919495.1 Nostoc sp. | reverse complement strand
TCTTCGGGGGTCATGCCTATGGTTTAAGTAAGTATTGTGTTCTCCCCATACTACACTCATGAATCAGTATTTCTGCAAAAATGGGATGCTCCCCAACGACTTTCTCATTTTCTTTATCTGCTTCTATTAAGAAAGGAAGTATTTTCTGTGTAAGGGTTTCTAAATCAGATAAATGGAAATCTGCAATAGGTGCCCAACAAACTAGCTGATTCCCAAATTCCTGTTTGTAGGTGTCCAGAAGATTAGAGTAAGAAGCTAGCTGTTGATTAGGAAGAAGGCAGCAAACTCGCTTGATATCTTGACGCTTCATGAATTCTATCCCATCCTGAACCTTATTGTTAGTGTATCCAGGTCGCGCAGCACCAAATACTATTTGCTCATTCTCCCAAGCTGGGGCAAACTTATACATATTTAACTGTCTGACTTCTGAATCTTGTTTTTGATGAAATAGAATACTTTAGCGGACTATTTATGCAGTAAAATATATACTGCTTCACCTATTATGAAAAAGGTTTCAATCTAGTTCAAAGATAGTATTTTTAAATATTCTTGCACAGCAGTAAATAATCCCACCTCCAAAGCATCAGCAATCAGGGCATGACCAATAGACACTTCAAGTATGCCAGAAATTGTACAGAATTTTTCTAAGTTTTGCAGATTTAAATCATGCCCAGCGTTCACTCCTAAACCAATTTCCTGAGCTTTGTGTGCTGCTTTTTGGTAGTCTTGAAATACAGACTTTACATTGCCATTACGAAAAGCTGTCGCATAAGGTTCTGTATATAGCTCAATGCGATCGCTTCCAATCTCTTTAGCACGTTTAATTTGAGTTAAGTCAGTATCCATAAACAAGCTAACTCGAACACCGAGGTCTTTTAGCTCTCGGATGATTGGTCTGAGCCAAGAGCCATCTGTAGCTAGATCCCATCCGTGGTCTGATGTGAAAGCATCAGGTGCATCAGGAACTAAGGTACACTGCGTTGGTTTGATTTTTCGGACTGTCTCTAAAAATTGAGGTGACGGATTACCTTCTATGTTGAACTCAACAGTCAATATCTGCGCCAGTGCATCGACATCTTCGGGCTTGATATGTCGCTGGTCTGGGCGAGGATGAACTGTGATTCCCTGTGCGCCAGCTTGAATGCAGGTCAAAGCCGCTTCAATCACACTCGGTCTACCAAAATTTCGAGCATTCCTGAGTAAAGCGACTTTGTTAAGGTTAACACTGAGATTGGTCATATTACCTGTTCACCCAAAACTGTATCACTGGCTGGCAAATAATAAATAGGCTAATCCGTAATTCAAAAATTACCAATTACGAATTATTCAATTTGCCTTGCCAAACAATTTCCTTAACTTTGATTTCTTTCGGAATCAATTTAATCTTGTAGAAGGCATCTGCAACCTCTTGTTGTTTAGTAATTACTTCGTCTGTGAGCGGAAGTACATCATGCTCACGCCGTTTTTCTGCGATTTCTAACACAGGAGCATCTATACCCAAAGCTGGAGAAAGAAATTTAGCAACTTCACTAGGATTATTTTTTGCCCATTCACTAACTTTTTTCACCTGATCGAGAACTATTTTCAAAGAATCTGGCTTGGCATCAACAAAAGATTTTGCAGCCAGATAATAACCACGATTGGGAGCTAATCCCGTCGCATCTACTAAGGTACGTGCGCCTGTTGCTGCTTCTGCTGCGGCTAAGTACGGGTCCCAAATTGCCCAAGCATCAACGTTTTTTTGCTCAAATACAGCACGAGCATCGGCGGGAGTGAGAGTTATTCGTTGAATATCACTGTACGGTACCCCTGCCTTTTCCAACGCTTTCACCAATAGGTAGTTAGCATTAGAACCTTTAGCAAAAGCCACTTTTTTACCCTTGAGTTCAGCCACACTTTTAATAGGTGAATCCTTGGGCACCAGAATAGCTTCAGCCTTGGGACTCCAAGGATCGTAGGCAACATAAAGCAAAGGAATACCCCCAGCTTGAGCAAATATAGGTGGTGATTCTCCGGTATAGCCAAAATCAATACTGCCTGCATTCAATGCCTCTAAGAGTGGAGGCCCAGCAGGAAATTCCGACCAAGTTACGGAAGTTCCTGAAGCTGCAAAAGCTTTTTCTAATTCTCCTCTCGCCTTCAGGGCATAGAGAACAGTTGACGCTTTCTGGTAACCTATGTGAACTGTGTTACCGCTAGCTGCTTGACTGGGGGCTTGGGTTGCCTGCGGTGTGCCAGAGTTGTTGCTTGCGCTTGGAGAACAAGCAGAGACAGCCAAAGTTAAACTAAGTCCCACTGCAAATAGTAGGGAAAAAGTGCGGATTCTTCGTTGTTGGAACCTTTGGAGAAAGGCAAAAGCCATACCCAACAGTCGGGTTAGAAAGAACTTAGTCAACATCATTACTCTGTTTAAAAGGGGAAATTAATATCAGACTACAGCAAAACTACGGTATAACTCCGGCAAGTTTATTGATTTACCGTACTACTGTAGAATGATAAAAATATCACATAATTAAAGCTGAAATGCAAGTTTATTCGCTGAATACAAAATTTCCCTTAAAAGTCATAGCAACATCAAATCTAAACTCAACGAAATCAGTAAGCAGGTGATGACAGATAATATTCTTGAACAACAGATTCAGTACTATCGCGCTAGAGCCAACGAATATGATGATTGGTTCTATAGGAAAGGACGCTACGATCGCGGTACCCAAAATAACCAGCGCTGGTTTAATGAAGTAGCTGTTATCAAAAATACATTACACCAAATTGGCGTGGTAGATGATATTTTAGAGTTAGCCTGTGGAACAGGTATCTGGACGCAGGAGCTTTTAAATATCGGGAAAAAAATTACTGCGATCGATGTCTCTGAAGAAGTGATTACAATTAATCGCTCGAAGTTAAATTCACCGAGTATTGAATATCACCTCATAGATTTATTTACATGGGAACCTGACACTGAATATAATTTAGTTTTCTTTGCCTTTTGGCTCTCTCATGTGCCGCCAAAATTACTCGATTCATTTTTGATAAAAGTCTATCAATCTGTTCGCCTTGGTGGACAAGTGTTTATAATTGACTCTCGCTTTGAACCGACATCAACGGCTAAGAATCATATTCTTAAAGACGACGGAAACATATATAAAAACCGAAAGTTAAATGATGGTCAAGAATTTCAGATTGTCAAAATTTTTTATCAGCCTGATGAACTTCAAGATAAGCTAAAGCAAGTAGGTTTTCATGCTGAGGCGAACGTGACAGATAACTATTTTATCTATGCACATGGAGCAAAGGTTTAAATAATTGGTAACTTCTAATGAGCTACGCCACGCTACGTTTGTGCTGCGTCTCGTAGAGAAGACAGTAATTCGTATTGATTTTAAATACATATTATACGCTACTGGTTCAGTATCATCCCGACCGACTTTATGATCAAGACTCTGCGTTCTGACTGTTTGCATAGCGGCAATCACAGGAGAAATTCATATCTTAAATACGTTTGGCTTAAAGTTTGATCCTCCCTAACTCCAGAGGAAACTTACCTTTATTTAGAAGTCCCTCTTGAAAAATCCAGATTGAAGGAAACCTCCGCTCCGGTTTTTGCTTAACTCCGACTTCTCTGTGTGCCAACCTTTGCCTTTCAGTTTTAATGCTCAATTCGCCACGGTTTTACGCAAGTTGTACCAAATACTGATGCTTCATCATGTATATATATTGGTGATAGCTATACAGATGACTTTTATAGGACTAAAGGAGTAGAAATGAAATGTATTTTGATTGACAGCAAACAACGTTATCTAGAGCTAGGTGAACAGAGAGTTGAAGACCTTTTTAAAATTGAAGATAAATTATTGATCAATCTTAGTTAACTATGGTTGCCGAGTAAGCAAAATAAAATCCACTAGCTGCCTAACAGACAGTTTGCAATGCAAATTCTTAAAGTACTAACCAGAGTCTATCTTAGTCCGATAGACTTGGATGAAGCGATCGCTTTCTATGAAAACCTCTTTACAGAAAAATGTTGGTTGTGGTTTCAATATTCCGAAGCTGAGTTGGAACTCGCAAGTGTGGGTTCTATTCTTTTAATTGCTGGTTCGGCAGAAGCACTCTCTTCATTCAAGAGTACACATGCAACATTTCTTGTTGACTCACTCAATGATTTTCGAGAAGCACTTATTCAGCAGGGTGCAGTGATTCTGGCTGAACCTAACAAAGTTCCCACTGGAGTCAATATGCGAGCGATGCATCCTGATGGAACCATTATTGAGTATGTTGAGTTTGCTTGATTAATTTTTAGCTCAAAAAGGATGTGCTGTGAAGGCTGCAATCAGACTAGCTAATGAAAGTGATGCATTGCAAATGCTGGCAATTTACAGCAATTTGATATCAAACCAGCCACAAAGATAGTAAACTGTAAAAATGTTAAGAATAGTATTTAAAGATGGCAGCATATTCAATTGACTTACGACAAAAGATATTAAGTGCGTGGCAAAACAAAGAAGGCAGCCAAAGGGAATTAGCAAGATGAGCGACCGGGAAATAAAGGCAAAAATATCACCGTAATTGGAGCTATGAGTGATGAGGGCTTAATTGCCACTATGACTTTTCCAGGTAGTCTTAACACTGCTAGCTTTTTAGTTTTTATTGAGCAAATTTTACTACCTCAATTATGGATTGGAGCAATTATAGTCATGGACAATTTACCCGTGCATTATGCTGCACCTGCAAAAGCGTTAATAGAATCTGTTGGCTCGAAGGTTAAGTTTTTGCCTCCATACTCACCTGATTTATCACCAATTGAATTATGTTAACCCTCTTTGGCAAATTTCTCAGCAACTTCCCGAATGTGAATATTGACGCCAAAGATTTCCTGAATCACGATAACAGCTGGGAATGTTCCCTTTTGTGCTGGTTCAGCTAAGTAAGCATCAATTTGCAAATCACCGTTAGGGACTTTAACTTGAGCGGTGCGAATTTCTGTGTTTGTCATCTTAAGGATTAGCCTGTAATTGCTTTGAGGACGAAATGTTTTATGGTAAATTTTGCAGTATATTACTTAATATCTACCGATTTACCGTACTTTAAAAGTAGTATTTCACAAACAATGGGCAAAGGCAAGTCCTTTGATTTAGAGATGTAGATGAATATAAGACCATATCAAGAATCTGATGCTGAATCAGTAAATGCTCTGTGGGATGAAGTATTTCCTAATAACCCATCGCACAGTAGCCCAAAATTGGTAATCAGTCAGAAGCTTGCTGTACAGCCTGAGTTGTTTTTCGTTACTGAGATTAACTCTGTAATTATAGGCACTATAATGACGGGATATGACGGGCATCGCAGTTGGCTATACACAGTTGCGGTCAGTCCTCACTATCAACGGCAGGGTATTGGTAGCAAGCTAGTGCGGCACGCAGAGAAGGTATTGATAGCGATGGGATGCCTCAAAATCAATCTCCAAGTCCGTGTCTCCAACGCAGAAGTAGTTGAGTTTTATAGAAAACTTGGCTATCTCGTCGAAGAACGCATCAGTATGGGAAAGCTTGTCGCATAGGTGATTGATTGTATTGCCAAATTTAACCCAAACTAGGAGAAAAATTTATGAAGCTTGATGCAGTTCATCATATTCAGGTAACTTATCCTCTTGAGGTGGAGGATGCAATGCTATTTTTTTACAGCAAAATTTTGGGATTGACTGAAATTCCCAGACCAGAGGTAATCAAAAACGATTCAGGAGCGTGGTACAAGTTGGGAGACATTGAGCTGCACATTAGCACAGAGAAAAACATCAATAACCAAGCATCTAGACGACATTATTGTTTTCAAGTCGATAACTTGAACGCCTTTGAGGAACACCTAAAAGGACATGGGGTAGAAAT
The DNA here is from genome assembly GCF_036919495.1 of Nostoc sp. Lineage (GTDB taxonomy): Bacteria > Cyanobacteriota > Cyanobacteriia > Cyanobacteriales > Nostocaceae > Nostoc. The sequence goes on along the minus strand of NZ_JBALBZ010000137.1, from coordinate 8,612 downwards.
TATTCCCGATCAACGACCAATTCCAGGATGTGTAAGGTTTTTCCTGCGCGATCCCGGTGGGAATCGGATAGAAATTGCAGAGTTCGTCAAGAGTACTTTTGTCGAGATACAAACAGAGGAGTTACTATTAGAAAGACATTCAATAACGTTATCTTAGATACCAATATGATTGGAAGTTGCACGCCAGTTACTACTCTGCTTTAATACCATTTGCTTATGAGGCTGCGCCAAAGGTTTTTAACTTATTTGTGTATGTAGGAAGTGGGGAATAGGTAATCAGGCTTTTCAAGTTGTAGAGGGTTTGTTGAAAAATAAAATAGGAATTCTATATTTTTTGTAAGTTTCACACTAAAGGTAGAAGTGTTTTCGGAATATACATCTGTATGTATACCAATAAATGGTCAAATTAATTTAGAGGAAAATAACTTATGTCTGATTTAATTAACAAACAAATTATCCTTAAAAGCCGTCCAGTCGGCGAACCAAAGGAGAGGGATTTTGCTTTAGTAGAAACACCAATTCCCGAACCGGGTGAAGGCGAAATTCTTAGCCGCACCATTTATCTATCTCTCGACCCTTACATGCGTGGTCGCATTAGTGAAAGCAAGTCTTATGCTGCATCAGTAGAGTTGGATTCAGTTATTGTAGGTGGTACAGTCAGCCAAGTAATTAAATCAAATCATCCTCAATTTCAAGTTGGGGATTTTGTTCTTAGCAATAACGGTTGGCAAACTTATGCTGTATCTAAGGGTGAGACACTACGTAAACTTGATCCTACTCAAGCACCTTTATCCTATAGTCTAGGTGTATTGGGTATGCCAGGTCTGACTGCTTATGCTGCTTTACTTGATATCGGTCAACCGAAAGAAGGTGAAACTGTTGTGGTTTCAGCCGCTTCTGGCGCTGTAGGTACAGTAGCAGGTCAAATTGCCAAAATTAAAGGTGCGCGAGTCGTGGGAATTGTCGGAAGTGACGATAAGCGAGATTATATAGTTAAGGAATTAGGTTTTGATGTTGGCATTAATCGCAAAACTCAAGAACTTGATTCAGCCCTCAAAGAAGCTGCCCCTAATGGGATTGATGTTTACTATGACAATACAGCAGGTGTAATTCTAGAAGCTGTGTTGCAGCAAATCAACCTTGGGGCAAGAATTCCATTAGTAGGTTTGATTTCGGAGTATAACGCTACATCTACTCCACCAGGGCCTAATTTAAGACCACTACTAGTCAAACGAGCTTTAATCAAAGGTTTCTTAGTTAGCGATTATCAACATCGATTTAATAATTTTTTGCGTGATGTTTCTGGATGGTTACAGTCTGGTCAACTTAAGTATAAAGAAGATGTAGTTGTTGGTTTAGAGAACGCTCCTGATGCATTCATCGGTTTACTTCGAGGTGATAATTTTGGCAAGCTGATTATTAAGGTTAATGACGATCCAACAGCAGGTTGATCGGCTATTAAGCTAGGTGTGTGGTACGTTGACGCAAATCATATCATGTCATACCGTTTATTTGTGAAGCTGCATATATTTACCCCCCGGCTACGCCGTCCCCCCTTGTGAAGGCTACGGTCATACACACAAGTCGAATTACCCTCCTTAATCCCCCCGATATATTGGGGGGAAACCGGAAATCTAGTTCAATCCCCTTTATAAGGGGAGGGAAACCGAAAATCTAGTTCCCTCCCCTTTATAAGGGGAGGGTTAGGGTGGGGTAAAACCTTGGGTTTTTCAGCTATTTAAGACTTGTGTGTACACCGTAGTTTGTGAAGGGGGGACTAATTATGTGCATCTTCATACAGAATTGGTATCAGCTTGATTGCTATTAAACCCGAAGAACCCTAATCCGCCAAAGCTACGCTTTGTCTCCCCTCCCGAAGAGCGATAAGCTGTTGGGGGTGGGGTGTAATAACTGTGGTTAGCATAACTAATTATGGGGACATGATATCAGTAGCACATTACTAGATAAGAGGGAGCAAATTGTTGAAAGTCAGCGTCAGGAGTAGATAATTCAACTAAAGTTTTAGGTGTAACTAGATGCACAATGGTTTTAGGAGTAAGCTGCCACTACTGCTGACATTCTGCTTATTTACTAGCTTTTTGCCTGCCTCTGGTTCAGTTTTATGTCCAGCCGTTGCTTCTGACGAATACTATAAAGTAGCCAGAAATTATGGCAGAGATGGACGCACAGGAAGTGATGGACGATCGGGTAGAGATGGTGGCAGTGGTGAAAACCAAAATATTTTTATCAATGGTTCAGCCGTTAATCTTGACTTGTCCGGTAAAGATGGTGAAGACGGGGAAGACGGAGAACATGGCGAGCAACCTGATTGTAATTACCAACGCGATGCCTACGACGGGCTACGCCCACGCGTCAGCCACGACATAAATGCACCAAATGGTGCTAATGGCGGTAACGGTGGCAAAGGAGGAGATGGAGGAAATGGTGGTTCGCTCACAGTGTATTACAGCAATTTGGCAGAGTTACGGAACGTTTCCGTTCGGGCCACTGGTGGAGAAAGCGGGCGCGGTGGTAGAGGTGGCAATGGTACTGAGGGTTGCAACTGTCACAGACGGAGATGGGAAGTGAAAACTTGCAAGGGAACTCCTGGTAGCTCTGATTACAAGTGTACTGAGAAGGTTTATCGATGTAGGGATGGTAACGATGGCCGAAATGGCAGCGATGGTAGCGATGGTAGCCAAGGGCGCTTAGGAACTTTGAGTATTGTCAATAGCAAGGAACCTTTGGCAGATGATACTCCATCTGTGAAGCTTGCAATTTCGGAACTGACAAACAAACAGTTCAACCTCTCGAAGAATAAATGGAATCAACGGATGGGGGCAACTTCTCTACTTGTGCCTGGTTCTGCGATCGCTGATAATTACCTTGAGTTTGAACAGCGTCTAGAAGAAGCTTTTCAACTAGTTTGGCAAGAAAGACAACCCATCGCCACCTTTGGCAATCAAGCTGTAACACTAAATTTAACTGATAACAAACAAGTAGAAATTACTTTTCCCGAAGACTTATGGGTTGAGGGGAACACCAAAAATGAGGCTAACTTGACAACATTTACCGTTAACCATGCCATTCCCAAAAAAGATGTTACCCGGTTAGCGGTGGCAGAGTTTGCCGATGCAGGACAAAACCTCAACTTAAAAATAGTCGATTTGGCAGCAAAGTCTGATACTATTAATACTCAATTTCGCGTAAAATTCCGCACACAAGATAGCTTGCACGGTTTTTCTGGCTACAAAACTGAATATGAAGGGGATATTCCTAACGAACTTGTGACTCGTGACTACAACCGTTTTACTTTAGCTTTGGGTAAACTCAAAATTCCTGATGAAGCTTTACGCCCTGGTGTCAACGTTGATATTGAAGTCGTAGCAACTCGTTCTTTGGGAATACGTTCTGCGAAGCAAACTATTAGCTGGCAGGGTGCAATCCGCAAGCCTAGATAAAATTTAGGAAGATTTTTTCCCATCTGAAACCATTTGCGAGAGAATATAGGCTGCAAAATCTAGTAATTGATCCAGCAAAAAGCCAATAATACCGATGTAGAGAATCTCCTGAATTATGTAATCGGCATTGCCAGCTTTATAAGCATCCCACAGGGTAAAGCCAAGTCCTCTTGGACCGATTAACATTTCTGTAGCAATAACTATAAACCAGGCTACCCAAATGCTAACTTTCAAGGCGTGAAATAGATGAAATATAGCTACTCGAAAGTTATTATTCTGTCTATGAAAATGCCGCATCCCTATTGCCGTATTAATAATCATCGTCCAGAGAGTTCCTAAAAAAACTACTATAATAGCAGCCGATTCGCTCTCTTGAAATGCTATTAGGCTAAGAGGTAGCAAAGCTATAGGCGGGATACTATGTGGTATTTGAAATATTAGCCTAAATAGCTGATAAATCATGCTATTTAGACCTATGAAATATCCAATAAAACTACCCAGGACAACGGCTGGAATGTAACCGACAAACAACCGTTGTAGGCTAGCTAAAATGTCTAAAAACATATTATTCTCTCTGCCTCAGTTCTTATAAAAAATATTTGAGAAATACTGTGGCAACAACGCAAAATAGGAATAAACAAGTGTATTTAATTACACATCATCTTTGAACACCATAATATTTTTGATATTTTTTCCTCCTTGATGGTTAATCAAAAACTTAAGTATTCTTACGATGTGCTAGTAGTAATACAAAGAAGATGTAAAACTTGGCTTTACTAAACCTTATCAGAAAAATAAATCCTGATTAGTAAATTAAATACAATTTCCAGAATTTATTTGCTTGATAATTGTACTAATACCAATTAGTAATGAAGTTGCACAAAATCAAGCTTGGTCAGACTTGGGGCTTGAGCAAATTGTTCGGGAGCATTCACATAGCGTCAGTGTGGGTAGTCCACTACCTTTTCTTTCTGACGGTACAGGACAAATAATTAAAAATGGTGCAAATTAAGAGTAGTGTAAATATCAGAAATTATGGACGCTGCTAAACGCCTTGCTACTCTCAATCGCATCCGCAAACTCAGCCGTCTGATGGATACATCTATACGCATCCCTCTAACAGGTTTCCGCATTGGAATAGATCCAATTATTGGTTTGGTTCCAGGTGCTGGTGATTTAATCAGTACAGCGTTTTCAGCTTATATCATATTTTTAGCTACCCGTTTTGGCATCCCACGTCAAGATTTAGCCAAAATGATTTTTAATGTTGGTTTGGAAGCAGTCGTTGGTACTGTGCCTTTAGTGGGTGATTTATTTGATGCTTTCTATAAGTCTAATATTCGCAATTTGGCTATCTTGGAGCAACATTTGACAGTAGTTGAACCAAAACTCAAAGAAGTGTCTGATGAACTTTATTCTGATAAGTTCAGACAAGTTTAAGTTAGTCGTCATAGCATCACTAATCTTGTCACTGCCTTCCGCTCCTTTCAATCTTTGGAAGTTCCAAGCTAAAGGAATTTGCGTGTTATATGATAACACCTTTAACTACCCAAGTTTGATACCCTGTTGCTTGAGTAGATTTAGTAACAAGTTTTTAAATATGCCACTTAGGATACCAATAAGAGGAGTAGGAACAGTTAGGAGATATCGGCGGAAAGTTTTGACATCAAAAGGCCAAACTGGCAACTCATCGGTCATAGTGTATAAAGTGCGTAGCTGCTGAATTTTTTCAGATTTTTTCTTGAAGGCTTCTGTGTCTTCAGTCAGACTAGTATAAATTCCTGAATACTCTGCTCGGAACTGTCGAGCAATTTTATGTAAAGACTCATATATACGACTGCAAATGTGGCAATCGTAATGGTCAATCCTGGCAGAAGACTAGAGCTAGTCCAACTCTCTTCTAATCTAGGTCTGATTATAAAAACAATAGTGCTGAAAAAGAGAGCGCTGGCAAGCGCAGAAAGTTTGCGCCATTTTTGGGAATAGAGGTTAATAACAAATTGATCAATCTCTGATTTGTCAATTTCTAATACGTCAGATTTTTCCAGGTCTTGAATTACTTTATCGATTGCTTGAAAACTCCACAACTAATATCCCAATGTTACTGGATTAATGAAAAGTCCTACTAACCAGGGAATCCAGTCTCGAAGCAACCCCATCTCCCCCTGCTTAGACCACAGCGTATTACTTAGGAATGCAGTAAAAAGATAAACTACAGTAGCGGTAACTGCTGCCAACAGTCCAGAAGTTAGAGGAGAAAGACTAAATTTTTCAATTACTAAATACGCAACAAGATCAAATTGGTGAAGGTTTCGTTTGTGCGAAATATCGGAATTCATTTTTTCTTTAAAAATGAGTCAGGTCAATAACACCATACATATTTAGGGGTAATTGTGCCAATTTCGACAAACAAAATATAGTAATAAATCTGGTGAGCCACTAAGGGACTTCCAAAAAATAAATTATCCCAACTTAATTTGTACGTTTATAGGAGCGCACAGTGGGCCCCTACGTTCGCGGAACACCCCGCAGGTTTTACTGGAAGTCCCTAAAGTTAAGAACTAACGGCAAAATCAGCATTTCTCGTTTGATAAAGAGTTTTTGGTACATACCTTACCCCAAACGATGCTTTGAGCAAGCTGTTGGCTGGGCATGATATCTCTCGGACTAATGACTAATGACTGTATCTTTACGATTATTTTCCTAAATTCCGCTTCATTTGTTCTAACTCATCCTGAGTTTCCCAGCTACGGAACTTCTCTTCTAAGTCATCAAAGCCACCAGAATAACTGCTAGTTTTATTTGACCAGCCGCTAGTTTCAAAACGCTGCTGGGTTTGCGCTTTAGCACGGGCTGTCTGTGCTTCGGCTGCTTTAGCTTGCACTTCTTGTCGCCGTTGCTGAATTTTTTGCAGTAGTTCCTGAGATTGGTTAATGCGTTCTTTCAGCCCTTGCATGTGTCCCCAGCGCTGATTTCCTTCGCGCAACAGGGCTGCTTCTCGTTCACCTGCCGCACTTGCCAAATCTTCTCTGTCGGCGTTTTTGGCTTTTTGAATACGGATATGCCAACGCTGAATTTCTTGAGCAGTGGACAGAATTTCTTCTTGCGATCGCTTCTCTTGTACTTGTAAATCTGCGATCAGCTTTAATGTGCCTTCCTCTTGCTCACGCAGCTGTTCTAGCAGCGCCTCTAACTCCAAATGTGGATTGTTACGCAAGAATTCTTCTAAACGGTTTTCTAGAAACCGACTCAAATCATCAAATAATCCCACTGCTAGAACTCCAGAGATCGGATGCGTGACTATTTTATTGTAGTAGTCAGGTGAACTTCTGAGTGTTAGTTAGATTTAAAAATTGGGAAGAATGTATTTGGTGAAAATACGCAAGCAACGCTAACCTACAAGATAAGGCTTTAATCAGTATGAGTTCTGATTTTCAACCGCCATCTAAGAGTTTGTCCATACTAGCTTCTGTCGGAGGAATAGTTACCGGTCTAATTGCGATCGCAATTTTAAATGTTTGGTCTAAGCAAGTTCCCAAGACTTCTATAGAAAAACCTGAAATATCAACATCCCAAACTGCTGTACGACAATCGGTACAACCGGAGAAATCCCAACGCCCTGTTTCTGGTGCTAAAGAACCTGAAATAGTTGCCAGTCTTGATGCGAAATCCGTCGTTTTACCAGGTCAGCCCATTCCTAAGAACCAACTAACTGTATCAATAATTCCATACATTGCTCCTAGAGTTGGAAAACTGACCCCAGAAGAAACGACAACTGCCCGTCAGGCTTGGTCATACTTCCAGCGCAATTGGAACGATGAAACTGGCTTAGTCAATTCCGTTGATGGCTTTGCCTCTGTCAGTATGTGGGATCAGACAGCAGCGATCGCAGCTTTGGTCAGTGCTAGAGAACTCAATATTGTGCCTGCGGCTGATTTTGATGCCAAAATGACTAAAATGTTGAATACATTGGCATCTATGCCTTTATACAAAGGGGAGCTACCCAACAAAGTCTACAATGCAAAAACCCTTGTACCCGTTAATTATGGTCAACTAGAAAAACGCGAAGAAATTGGTTGGTCAGCCATAGATTTAGGGCGGATGGCAATCTGGCTGAAGATTGTCGGCACAAAGTATCCAGAGATGCAGCTAGAAACAGAAGCAATTTGGAAACATTGGCAAGTCAAGCGTCTGACCAAAAATGGACAAATGTACGGTACTGCCGTTATTAAAGGCAAAGAACAGTACAACCAAGAAGGTCGCTTGGGCTATGAGAATTATGCCGCTTATGGTTTAAAGCTTTGGGGCTTGGATGTTACACAAGCATTGGATTATCAATCCCATACTGCCTTTGTTGATCTTTATGGACAGGGAGTTCCTTACGACCAACGGGACTATAAAAACTCTGGAGCCAATAACTACGTTCTTAGCGAACCCTATATCTTAGATGGCATCGAAACTGGGTTTCAAGCTTTGCCTAAAATATACGCCGATCGCATTTTAGCTGCTCAAGCAGCGCGTTATGAAGCGACAAAACAATTAACTGCCGTCACGGAAGACAACTTAGATCGCCCCCCATACTTTGTTTACAGCAGCTTGTTTGTCAACGGAGAACCTTGGGCAACCATCGCAGATACTAGAGAAAAACACAACGATTTGCGGTTCCTCAGTGCCAAAGCTGCGATCGGCTGGCATGTGCTTTACAATACTACTTACACCAGTCAGTTATTTGATTTTGTCCAAGCTAACCTTAAATCTAAAGACGGCTGGTACAACGGTTTTTATGAATCTCTGCGTCAGCCAAATAAAACTCTTACTGCCAATAATAATGGCGTGATTTTAGAAAGCTTGCTATATAAAAAGGTCGGACAGCCACTTACAGTTTGGGCAGGAGTTAAAAGTCAGAAGTTAACCCAGAGGGCTATCAGAACACCGTAAGTTACAACAGCTAAGATTCTCAGATAGTAAAAAAACTGGCGTTGCATACAGCGCTTTCGGCTATTATGCAATACAGTTTTTCTCCTTGCCCTCTTCTATCAAAGCTTTCAGATTTCGTGATGTACCTCATGGTAGAGTCGATGCCCGGTATTATCCGGGGCACCTCTCTGTTAAATCTGGGCGTGCGACTTTCACCGCACCCAGCTTCCGATG
>NZ_JBALBZ010000136.1:0-29309 GCF_036919495.1 Nostoc sp. | reverse complement strand
GTCGCGGATGCTTTGAGGCTAACAAGATAATATTTTTAACCTCTAATTCCATTTGGTTTGCGTTCTCTCATATCGCTTTTAGTCTAAACTCCAGTCCAAAAATATGATGTCCTCTTCTTGCCATTTTGACTTTCCTCCTCGACCCGGTAGTTCCCAAAGTCCTTCTAGACCTTTGCTTTTCCAGTTGTGTAAAACTTCTCTTACCGTTTGTAGAGTCAAATTAAAGTGAGCAGCTATTTTTTCTACATACCAGCCATGTGCATTTAGCCTAATTATTTCTGCTCGATCTTTTACTTTCTGTGGTACTTCCGCAGTTCTTAGCTGTAACAGGGTTCTGTCTTGCTCACGAGTCAAGAATATCCTTAAACGAGCGCCCATATATTAAGTCACCTCGGTAGATGCATTCTCCGTATTTACTTATCTTTACATAGGTTGGTTTTTTCATGCCTACCTACTTACCATGCCTCGGATGTCACCTGAACGGCTAAACGATATTTGTCAATTTCTTGATTGTCAACCTGGAGACTTACTGATTTATATCCCAGATAACGATGCGGAGAAGGCGGAAAAAAATCAACAGAAACTAAGTAAGGGAATCAATATAGCAAAACATCAACTTCCTAAAACTGATAAAGAAGTAACTGAGGATATTGCAGCATAAAGCGATCGCCCGCCGCCAAGCAATGCGATCGCCTGCTCAATCCGTTAACGACAAAGTGAGCTTATTATAATGCTGACATATTTTTGGGCAAACACCCTTCAGTATCTCCTCGGTTCACTTTGGTTAAACTGCAACACCTTAATTTTCAAGCATTTACCATAGTGGGCAAGAAAAATGCTGACACTAGAACCAGAACAAACAACAGCACTCGATTACAGTGTTGTCAACACCAGCATCCAGGAAACCTTCACCGCCATCGATAGGTTCGAGTGCTTCGCGGTAGATCAAATCCTCCAGATGAGGGAACAACACCTTTACCTGCAAGCTGGATATAAAAACTTTGAAGAATACTGCCAGCGTGAATTATACGCCTGGGGTGGATACCGACGAATCAACCAACTGCTAGGGGCAAAGAAAGTCATTGACACGGTTGGCGAGTTGGGGGGACACATCAAAAATGAGCGTCAAGCCCGTCCACTACTACGGTTAGTCAAGGAACCAGAGAAACTAAAACAAGCTGTAACGATCGCTCTCAAAGATAACCCGTCCCCTGGTGAATCAGACTTTGCGGCTGCTGCAAATATTGTGGTTCCTCAACTTCCACGCAAAAAGCAATCTACTCAGGAACCAATAGTTCCCAAAATTCAAGAACCAGTGGTTCCTCAAAAAGCTATTGTCACAGTTTCACAACAGTCACACCCAAGGTATGGAGAAGAGGGAACCATCGAGGCAGATGCACCAAATCATTGGCAGCAGATTGTCACTTTTGCTGATGGCGAGAGGTTGTTGATCAACAATGCTGATTTGGATGCCCCAAGCGTTCCATTCCCCAGAGAGCGCACTTACCCCGCAGAATATACGGAAGTGATCGCGGCACTTAAAGAGCAACACAAGCAGGAACTAGAGCGACTTTCCCAGGAATTGAGGATTGGTTTGCAAACAGAGGCCACAGCCAAAGCCGAAGAACAAGTGCAAGAGCAAATCCAATCTCTGCAACAACTATTCAAGCAACAGAAAGAAGAAAATATCCAGTTACAGCAACGGCTTTCGGAAATGGAAGGGTTGAGAAAGCTGGAGGCTGAGAACCAACAGCTTAGGCAGCGTATCCAAGATTTGGAAAACGCGGTTGAGCAACGCCCTTCTCAACAGTGGGGAAATACTATGACCGAGCAAGCGACCAAAGCGTTGAATAAGCAGGTGAAACAGGCGTTAGAGCAGACAATTGATCTGCGATCGCTAGCTGTTGAACCACCCAAGGAAAATGCTCAGGAATGCTTACGACTCATGGGTATGGCGTTGAAAAATCTCGCCAGTGCCATGAACAATACCCAAGCGTTAGAGGCTGCGGCGATAATCCTGGGGAGTGAACCGACACCAACTGCGATCGCAGTTGGTGTCGAACAACTAGAAATGCTGCCCCAAGCGGTTAGTGACATTAGACGGGTGTTGTCAAAGCCTGGATGTACGTGGCAGGACTATTGGGCAGTAGCGCTACGCAAACAGACGGATGCAGAGAAATCGATTAGACCACACTGCAAGGTATCGATTGAGGATATTAACTGGGTTCGTCAGCAGCCTCCATCTGTGCAGCAGCTTTGGTTAGATAGCGTGGCGGCTGAACAATTTGGGGGTTCTGCCCATAAACTCGATACTAACCTCACTTACAAATCTTTTCAAAAAGCAGGGGCGGCGTTGACTGCCCAAGGATTATTTCAGTTTGAGGAAGTGTTTGGTCGCTTGCCCTCTGGTAGACCAGGACTGATTAGCTACCGTGTTCGTAACTTGCACGGTTATTACAATCGCTTTTACTGGGAATCGTCCACCTCTGGGGAAACCAATTCTTGTGACGAGAAAGCCGTCCACGCCGGGGAGAAAGTAAACCAGCTCGGACGAAATGAAAATCACCCCAAAGTGGAACAGATCCACGCTGATTTGGAATCATTCCAAAAGAATGGTCAAAAAAGTGAGGATTTGCAAGGGTTCCAAAAACCTAACAACGTTTCTAACTACCTGTTAACTACCTACCAACAACCTTAGTTGGTTGTTGGTAGGTAGTTGGTTCTGACGCGCCAACTGAAAATCCGCGTGTTGAGGAAACGGCTCATGCGCCCTTGAGGGGCGCGTCGCCTTCACGTATCGAAAGCGCGTCAGAACTTGAAGAATTGCCTGTGACAATGGACTGTACATCGCTAACGCTTGTGGATGATGCACCAAATCAATCTGCTTTGTTGATAGGAGAAAGCTAGGACTGTGGTGTTGAGGCGACAATCTTTCATGAAGGTACTGGTTTTGCCGCGCCCGTCGCTCAAAATGAAAAATCATTCAATTCTGCGATCGCTAATCAAACACAGGGGCAAGCAGAACAAAGTAATTCCGCTTTGTTGTCGGGAGAAAATCAAGATTGTGATCTTGAGGCGAGGGACTGTCATGTTCGCGCAGCGTCTCGTAGAGAAGGTACTTGTTCCGCCGCGCCCGTGTCATTAAATCAAAGTGAGATATTTGAATGGTTGGATAGAGCAAATCTTGGAGAATGCCCCCCATTGTGGGTAATTCAATATTTGCTAGACAGCAAGTATTACGCCAGCATGAGGGCAACAATCAGCAAGTTTGAGAAGCAGTGGAATATATCTGTAGTCAATTATCAGGTGCAAAAATCTAGTGATACCATTTCACGAAAAATCTGATACAGATGTAAGGCGTGAAAGCTTTGCTGCATCTAATTTTTTTAATTGCGAATTGCGAATTGGTATGAGGCATTGTTTACCGCCGAAGGTATCACCATTCGTGAAGTACGTTCTTTGCGACTAACAGACGATACTTGGAAGAAATTAGGTATTGCCTCTGAATGCTTAGGATTAACCAGGGCAGATTATCTAGAGGAAATAATTAAAAGGGATCTTTCACCATGTAATACATGGAGCAACTCAGAACATATTCCAAGTATTACACGGCATGAGGTGGAATTAGACAGACTAAAAGCAAAAGTCCAAAATCTTCAAAAAGAAAATTCCGCACAGAAGGAACGCTCCGCCGTTACTTTTATTTATGACATTGTGGATTTTAATGCGATACGCGATCGCATTTTATTTAAATTAAAGTTGGGGCGGCAGGCTTCTGGTTATAAAACAGCGCAAAAAGCCTTAGATAAAATGATTGCAGAGCTAAAATTTTTGGTTGACAGTCTCTAAATCACCCAAAAAGCTATTTCTAAGGCAAAATTTAACATCTTCCAGACATCGTGCTTCCTTTGCCAATAATGTAAAGAAATATTTCGCCAACAGCATCGGTGCTAAAACTGTTGCAAGAAGTCACTATTTCTCCAAATTGATTGGCTTTTATCACTTTTTAATGTTAAGCAATATTTCGCCAACAGTGTCTTCGCTATATTTACCCCAATTGGTCCCATTGCTTGTTACCTTTAGCACCAAATTTTAATTACTGTAACGTATATGCCGCGCTGTTTCTTAAAGCCTTGTCCAGTAAGCATTTCAAGACTTAACGGGAAAAGTCAGCTTTAAGACAGGGTTCATTTTTAGTGCATAAGTTGGGCGAAAATACTTCTATATAAGTTATGTAAGAGTAAATGCACTTCTACAGAAGGAATCACCGCTTTTATAGATATATTTTGATTGATTTTTGAGAAAAGTTGTTAAATATTCCCTATTTTTGCCATCAGTCTAATTAAAGTAAATTCAAGGCGTATTTGTATATGAGCCTCAAGGACAAAATTGAAGATATTTTCCCCTTAACGCCTCTACAACAAGGTCTTCTATTTCATTCTCTCTACGAAAGAGAATCGGCTGTTTATTTTGAGCAGTTAAATTGCCGTCTTGAAGGTAATATCTCTGTAGATACAGTGAATCAAGCATGGCAGATTCTTATTGACCGTCATGGAATTTTACGCACTGCTATTGTTACCAAAGGACAAGCCGAACCAGTACAAGTAGTCTTTCGCAATATTGTTTTCAAAGTTGCTGAAAATGATTGGCGGGGTTTGAGTACGTCCGCACAAGATAAACGTCTGCTAGAATTTCTTGAAGAAGACCGACGCAAAGGATTTGCTCTCAATCGTCCTCCTTTACTGAGGGTAATATTGATTCGCCTTGATGAACAATCTTGGCAATTTGTATGCAGTTACCATCATTTATTGCTTGATGGTTGGTCGATGCCCCTGCTGATGCGTGAGTTCTTTCTTTTACATAAAGCTGCTTGCGAAGGTGTAAAAATATCACTGCCGCCAGTTCGTCCATACAGCGACTTTCTTGCTTGGTTAAAACAAAAAAATTCTCATGAGGGAGAAGCTTTTTGGCGTCAAGAACTCAGAGGTTTTCAGCAAACAACCAGCCTGGGACTAAAGTCTGCTAAATTCGCACAAGAGGCTGACATTGCTGATGACCAGACCAAGCAAAGAACTCTCAGCCAAGAAATTTACACACAACTTCTCGCGTATGCTCGTCAAAATCAAGTAACACTCAATACCTTAGTGCAAGCGGCTTGGAGCATCCTTTTAAGTCGGTATAGCAGCTGCGATGAAGTTGTTTTCGGAATCACCGTATCAGGTCGTCCGCCTGAATTACCAGGTTCTGGGGAGATAATTGGTTTATTTATTAACACACTACCCTTGCGTGTGAAATTAGATGCTGCTTCTAGCTTGAAGCATTGGTTGCAGGAACTGCGCGATCGCACCTCGCAAATCAATCAATATTCCTTCAGTAGTTTGGTAAATATTCAAGGGTGGAGTGACATTCCCAGAGGACAACCGTTGTTTGAATCGATCGTTGTCTACGAGAATTACCCAGTAGAAGAAAATCTGCATCAAAATCAAGGCGAAATTTCGGTTCGTTCGATTGAGACTCTGGAAAAAACCCATTATCCTATCACCCTTTATGCGTTGCCCAGTGAAAATTTGACGCTTAAAATTGCTTTCCAAAAGCATGTTGCTAGTGACGAAGAACGCCAACAACTGATTGATCGACTGGTGCAAATTCTGGAAAGATTTGCTGATCAGCCAAAGTTTATTGGTGATATCGGACTGTTGAGCAAAACTGAAGAAAGCAATTTTTACAAGCAAGCCTGCGGTGAGAGCAAACAGCATACAACAGGCACAGTACAGGAATTATTTAGCCAACAAGTTACTCTGACTCCCAATGCACCTGCGGTTCTCTCAGGTACAAATTGGCTCACCTACGAGGAATTGGAACGCAAATCTAACCAATTTGCCCATGCACTGCGCGAACTTGGAGTCACGAGGGAAACATTGGTTGCAGTATGTCTGGAGCGCCACGCTGGGTTGCTGGTCGCGCTTTTAGGTATTCTCAAAGCTGGCGCTGCTTACGTGCCATTAGACCCTGCTTTCCCGCGCGATCGCCTTGATTTTATGCTTGCGGATAGCGGTGCAGCGCTGATTGTTACAGAGAATACAATTGTTTCCCAAATTCCCCAAACATCTGCAAAAGTTCTGTTGCTGGACAAAGAAGCTCAAAGCTTATGGCAACAGGCAGATACAGCGTTGCCTGCCATTGCCGGTAATCAGCACTTGGCTTATGTGATTTATACTTCCGGTTCCACGGGACGACCCAAGGGAGTACAAATATCACATGCGGCTCTAGTGAATTTTCTTTTGAGTTTCAAGGAGAAACCGGGACTTTCGGCTGCTGATACCCTTGTTGCAGTTACCACCTTATGCTTTGACATTTCTATCTTGGAGTTATTTCTGCCGTTGATTGCGGGAGCGCGGTTAATTGTGGCAGACCAGCAAACAGCACGGGATGGATTGAAGTTAGCGCAATTGCTGAAGCGATCGCAAGCAACTGTGATGCAGGCAACTCCGACTACATGGAGGCTGTTGCTAGCTGCTGGCTGGAAACCAAACAATGCTTTCCGCGCTTTCTGTGGTGGTGAGGCAATGCCTGTTGATTTGGCTGCCTCTCTCCTGAATAATGGCGTTGAGTTATGGAATTTTTACGGCCCCACCGAAACCACAATTTGGTCTGCGGTTAATCCAGTTAAACAAGCCGAGTCCGCGCTTTCGATTGGTCAGGGCATTGCCAACACTTCAGTTTATATTTTGGATCAAGCAGGTCATCCGCTTCCTAAAGGGCTTGTCGGAGAGTTGTTTATTGGCGGAAATGGACTAGCACGGAATTATCGCAGAAAACCCAGTCTCACCGCCCTAGCATTTGTCCCCAATCCCTTCTCTCAAGAGCCAGGAGAGCGGCTGTATCGCACCGGAGACTTAGGACGTTTTTTATCAAACGGTGAAATTGAGTTTCTTGGGCGATCGGATTTCCAAACAAAAATTCGCGGTTTCCGCATTGAAATTAAAGAAATAGAAGTGGCGATTTCCGAGTTTCCCAGTGTGCAACAAAAAATTGTTGTGGTTGACTCTGGCGAAGACAACGAAAAACAGTTGGTTGCTTACATAGTTTGCGCTCCTGGTACAAAACCGACAATTGAAGCACTGCGGAATCACCTACAACAGAGACTTCCAGATTACATGGTGCCGTCGCAGTTTGTTTTCCTAGATAAATTTCCCCTCACACTCAACGGCAAAATTGACCGCAAGGCGCTTCCCAAAGCTGAAATTAACAGAGAAAATCTCCAAGTTGCCTTCGTTTCTCCCCAGACTCCTGAAGAACAAATCCTCACAAAAATTTGGCAAAAAGTCCTGCGGGTAGATCGAGTTGGACGGTTTGATAATTACTTTGTTTTAGGTGGAGATTCTATCCGCAGCATTCATGTTTGTTCTTTGGCAGATGAAGCTAATTTTAAGTTAACACTAGAGCAAGTTTTCTCTCATCCAGTGCTGGCAGACTTAGCTGCATCAATGCAAGCAGAAACAACAAAAATTGCCCACGAAGTTATTCACGAAAAACCGTTTGCGCTGATAGCAATTGAAGATGGAGAAAAACTTCAGGATGTTGCACAAGACGCTTACCCACTGGCTCAACTGCAAGCCGGGATGCTGTTCCATAGCGATTTTGATGAAGATGCAAAAACTTATAATGACCTTTTCAGTTTCCGAATTCGGATACCTTTTGATTTAAATATTTGGCAGCAAGCTTACGCACAAATGTTTGACAGATACCCGATACTGCGGACGGTATTTGATTTAGGAAAATTCAGCCAACCGCTTCAGGTAATTCTCAAAGAAGTGCCAACGCAAATTTTATTTGAAGATTTAACTTCTCTGCCAGAATCGAAACAAGAAAATTATCTGAATTCATTCATTGAGAAAGAACGTGGAAATGGATTCGATTGGTCAAAAGCACCATTGATGCGATTCTACATTCATCTTCTCGATCGCAATATCGTGCAAGCAACATTTGCTCTGCACCATGCGATCGTGGATGGATGGAGTCTGACTAATTTCATCACCGAATTCACAGGTTTATACCTGCATCTCATCGGTGCTAAAGTGCCTGTACCCCAAGCTCCCCCTGTACTGCAATACTCTAGATTTGTCGTTTTAGAACAAAAAGCTTTAACTGACGATTCGCAGCGATTATTCTGGCAAAAGCAACTTCAAGAAATCCCCTTTACCCAACTTCCACGCTTGAACGGTGCTGTTCGCCAAAATGCTCCCAGGCGGATGGCAAAAATTGATACTAAACTTCCTACGGAAATCTCACAATCTCTCAAGGCAGTCTCGAAACAGTTAGGTGTACCTCTAAGAACTGTATTGCTTGCCGTTCATATACGTCTGCTTGCCTATTGTTCTGGAGAGAAGGAAGTTGTAACTGGATTGGTTAGCAACGGACGCCCGACAGAACCCGACGGCGACAGAGTTTTAGGACTTTTCCTGAATACGCTACCATTTCGCCTAAAACTTCCTCGCGGTTCTTGGATTAACCTGATTCAAGAAACATTTAGCGCCGAACAGGCAATAATGCCCAACCGTCGTTTCCCCTTTGCGGAAATTCAACGGATGCACGGTAATCAACCGCTTTACGAAAGTTCATTTAACTTTGTCCACTTCCACGTTTATAAAGGACTTCTGGGTTTGCGGGATGTAGAGTTGATTCAAGCGCAATCTTTCGCTGAGACTAATATACCCTTTAGCGTCAGTTGGAGCGAAGAAGTTGATTCTCCAGATTTAGTATTTAATATTACGTATGATAGCAGTGAATTTAATGACGAGCAAGCTGCTGCTTACGCCGATTATTGTGTCCAGATGTGTGCTGCACTTGCTACCAATCCCCAAGGTAATTTTGCCGGATATGAGGATGTAGGGATACTGACATCTAGCACCCAGATGAATATAACCCCCTCCCTGGTTGCAGAGATGGAGCTAGAGGGTGGGGTTCCCGGACTGGTGCATGAGATATTTGAACAACAAGCTGCAAATTCCCCAAACTCCCCTGCTGTTACAAGTGATAGCGAAACTTGGACAAGTCACGAATTAAACCAAAAAGCAAATCAATTAGCTCGGATTTTACGGAGTCGCGGCATTGGTGCTGATAAACCCGTGGGAATCTGTCTGGAACGCTCTTTGTTGATGGTTGTGGCGATTTTGGCAGTACTCAAAGCCGGCGGGTGTTATGTGCCTATTGACCCCGATTATCCCCCAGCCAGGATTGAAGGGATGCTTGAGGATGCCAAAGCTAGTATTATCCTGACTCGCTCTGATTTGGGAGACAACCTTTTTGATAATTCCTCTGCACAGTTGCTATTTTTAGACGATTATTCTGAGTCAATTGCCGCTCAATCTTCAGAAAACCTAGAAATTCCAATTTTAGGCGAACATCTAGCCTACATAATTTTCACATCCGGCTCAACTGGACGGGCGAAAGGAATTGCCATTTCTCACCAAGCGATCGCTCATCATATGGCTTGGTTCTTGGATATATTTGCTATTAATAATTCCGACACAATTTTTCAAAAGACACCATTTAGTTTTGATGCCTCGGTGTGGGAATTTTGGGCGGCTTTGATGAGCGGTGCAAAACTCGTAATCGCCAAACCCGGAGGACATCAAGACAACGCCTATCTTGTGGAAACTATCAAGCTAGAAAATGTCACCATTTTGCAAGTAGTACCCACCCTTTTAGAAGTTCTGGTTGCTGAACCAGGATTATCGGAATGCTCCAGCCTGCGTCTAGTCTTTGCAGGTGGGGAAGCACTGAAAAAACGCCTATGGGATGAATTTAATCGCACACTTTCTATTCCCTTGATAAATCTTTACGGCCCAGCAGAAACGACTATTGATACTATTTTCCACCGTTGTCGAGAAAGGGAAAATACCGTTACTATCCCGATCGGCGATCCAGTACCCAACACTAGTTTATATATTCTTGATAGCGATCGCCTGCCCGTACCCATAGGAACACCAGGGGAGTTGTTTATTGCTGGGCCCCAATTGGCTCGCGGTTACTGGGAACAACCCAAACTTACCGCAGAATACTTTTTACCAGATCCATTCTCCTCAAATCCCGGTTCGCGGATGTACCGCACTGGGGATAGAGCTAGATATTTAATGGATGGTAAAATCGAGTTTCTCGGTCGTCTAGATACACAGTTAAAAATACGCGGCTTCCGCATTGAAACCAGCGAGATTGTCAAAATTCTCGAAAGCCATACTTGGGTAGTGCGTGCAGTAACCAAAGCGATTTCCTATCCCGACAAACCTACCCGTCTGGTTGCTTATGTGGAATGCAAAGCATCTCCAGAAAACTGGCAAGAAATATTGCGTTCCCAGGTACGAAAGGCTCTGCCGGAATACATGATTCCATCGCTATTTGTCAGTTTGGATAGCTTCCCCTTGCTACCCAATGGCAAGATCAACCTGAATGCCCTACCAGATCCGCAGTCAGAAGATACAGCAGTCAGAAGAAACTATGTCGCCCCTCGCAACGACACCGAAAATATCCTGAAAAACATCTGGCAAGAAGTACTGCATGTATCAAATGTCGGAATCGAGGATGATTTCTTTGAACTCGGCGGAGACTCTATCCTCTGCCTGCAAATCATCGCTAAAGCCCGTGCTGTTGGTATCCACTTTACCCCGCGAGATTTGTTTAACCATCTCTGCATTGCAGAACTTGCGACTTGTGTCAACATATCGCCAGCAATTCCAGCTGCTTCCTTTATTCCTGTAGTGGGCGAGATACCGCTAACGACGATACAGCAATGGTTCTTCGAGCAGTCATTACCTCATCCAGAACACTGGAATCAGGCGATTTTGCTAGATTTGAAACAAAAGTTTGCGACTGGGCAGGTGAGAACTGCTTTGGTGCAAATTGCCGAAAGTCACCAAGCCTTTAGCTTAAGATTCCGCAAAACAACTAAGGGGTGGACGCAACAGTTAGTAGATGATGCCAATATTTTAGGCTTTGATGTCATTAACCTGACGAACCAAAGCTCAGAAGAATTGTCTGAACGTTTGCAAGCAACAGCCAGCGAGTTTCAGGCGAAGCTAGATTTAGAAGGCGGGCCTTTGTTCCGTGCCGTTTATTTTCAGACAGATGAGAATACAACAGATAAGCTGCTGCTAATTATCCATCATTTAATTGTGGATGGTGTTTCATGGCGGATAATTTTGCAAGACTTGGCTATTTCACTCACCGCCCCCCTTGCAAAACAGGAGAATCTCAGCGCCAGTTTCCCACAATGGGCAATGCAATTAAATTTCCTCAAACAAAATTCTCTTTGGGAGCAACACTTACCTTTCTGGGAGATGCAACAGGTAGAAAACCCAACCCTACCTTTGGATTTTCCCGAAGAACTGCAAAATAATAAAGAAAATTCTGCCGCCCAAATTGAGTGCAATTTCAGCAATTCGGAAACTGAGAGTCTGCTTTACGAATTTCCCCGCACACGTAAAGCACGCATTCAAGAAGTACTACTAGCGGTTCTTCAAGACGCGGTGACAGAGTGGACTGGTGAATCAAAGATGGTTGTCGCCCTAGAAAGTCACGGACGGGAAAATCAATTTACTGAAGTCGATGTCTTTAATTCTGTAGGCTGGTTTACCTCTATTTTTCCATTCAAGCTGGAGAAAAGAACAGACGACTTGCTGGAAAATCTCCAAACTGTAAAAGAACAGTTGAGAAAGTTACCTGATAATGGATTTTCTTACGGAATACTCCGTCAAAAACCAGAATTAACCCCCATTCTACCGAAAATACCCGTAGGAATTGTCTTTAACTACCTTGGGCAATTCGATGATAATTTCCCAGAAGCAGCACCCTTTGTTCCCTCATCAGCAGACTCAGGAATTTCTCGCAATTTAGAAGGGATGCGTCCCTTCCAATTGGAAGTGACTGGTTTGATAGTCAACAGCCAACTACATATTCGGTTTGTTTACAGCAAAGCTTTGCATCGTGAAGAAACAATCCGTCGTTTGGCAGATAGCTTTTACAGAGGTTTTGTCAAGCTGTTGGCAGAAAGCCGAAGCAAACCACAGAATTGGACACCTGCGGATTTCCCCCTCGCTGCTGTGAATAACGAACAACTTAGCATTGCTTTAGCGGGAACTTCTGGGGTAGAAGATATCTATCCCCTCGCCCCAGTTCAAGAGGGAATGCTTTTCCACGCCAACTACGAATCTGAAAACGGCGTTTACCTCCAACAGGTGACTGGTGAAATTCAGGGAGATATCGATACAGCAGTCTTCCACAAAGCTTGGGAACATTGTATCAACCGTCACCCTAGTTTGCGTGCTTCGTTTGTGTTGCGCGATTTACCTCAACCGCTTCAGCGAATTCACCAATCGGTAAATTTACCTTTCGTTTGGGAAAATTGGTCTGAACTTACGACCGATCAAGCAACAATTAAATGGACGGAACTCTTAGAAAAAGACCGCCGACAAGGTTTTTCTTTGGAGACGGTTCCATTGATGCGCTTGACTTTAGTGAAGCTTGAGGAACAGAAATGGCAATTTTTGTGGACTCACCATCATCTGATTTTAGATGGTTGGTCATTACCTCTGGTTTTGGGGGATGTTATCGCCAGTTACAACGCCGAAAAACAGGGACTTCAGCCCAACTTACCCAGACCACCAGTTTACCGTGATTTTATTGCGTGGCTGAGAAAAACAGAATCCACAGCAGCAGAATCCTTCTGGCGTCGGGAACTCAACGGTTTGCACCAAGCAACTACCCTCGGCTTCAAGTCAGCCAAAACCTCTGATTATCAAACCCTGCAAACAACTCTGGGCAAACAGACTTACAGCCAACTGGTGGCATTTGCAAGAGAAAATCAGGTAACACTTAGTACCTTAGTCCAAGCTGCTTGGAGCATTATCTTAAGTCGATATAGCTTTTCTAATGAGGTTATTTTCGGTGTCACCGTGTCTGGGCGTCCTCCAGATTTAGCTAATTCCGCAGAAATGGTTGGTTTATTTATTAACACTTTACCATTGCGTGTAAAATTAGATGCCGCCACACCATTAAAGAATTGGTTACAATATCTGCGCGATCGCACCTCGGAAATCAACCAATACTCATTCAGTCGGTTGGTGGATATTCAAGGGTGGAGTGAGGTTCCGCGAGGACAACCGTTGTTTGAATCCATCGTGATTTACGAGAATTATCCTGTAGAAGCAAGTCTGGGTCAAAATGTTGGCGAACTAACGGTACATTCGGTTCAGTGTTTGGAAAAAAATCATTACCCCCTCAGCCTCTATGCTTTACCCTCTACGGAAGATTTAACGCTCTCTATTGCTTTCCAAAACAATGTCGGGGATGAACAACAGCGCCAACAATTAATCCAGCAACTTGCTGAAATTCTCCAAAGATTTGCCCAAGAGCAACCGCAATTTGTTGGCGAAATCGGACTACTAAGTAAAACTGAAGAACGGGATTTGTCCACAAAAGCCTTCTTCCAATCCAAAGTTTATCCATTTGCCCCCCTACAAGAACTTTTCAGCCAGCAAGCTGCTGTAACTCCTAACGCTCCAGCAGTTCTATCGGCAACAAAATCTCTAACCTACGCAGAATTAGAAAGCAAGTCGAACC
Organism: Nostoc sp.; assembly: GCF_036919495.1. GTDB lineage: Bacteria > Cyanobacteriota > Cyanobacteriia > Cyanobacteriales > Nostocaceae > Nostoc. The sequence goes on along the minus strand of NZ_JBALBZ010000136.1, from coordinate 15,692 downwards.
AAGTCGCCCAGGCGCTACTTCAATTCGGAGTCACAAAGGAAACATTGGTTGCAGTCTGTCTAGAACGGCACGCAGGTTTGCTCGTCGCACTTCTGGGTATTCTGAAAGCAGGAGCCGCCTATGTACCATTAGATCCATCCTTCCCACTGGAAAGATTGGATTTCATGCTTGCGGATAGCCGCGCCGCCGTAATTATTACAGAAGATACTCTTTTAACCAAAATTTCAACAACATCTGCGATCGTTCTGTTGCTCGACGAATGCGGGAACCCCGCTTTTCAGGAGAGGGTCGATCGGGGCTTAATGCCAGATGTGAGCGTCACAATTTCCCAAAAGCCAGACTTGCCCAACAGCAAATCCTCTAGCCAAGATTTAGCTTACATAATTTATACCTCTGGCTCTACTGGAAAACCCAAAGGCGTACAGATATCTCATGGCGCACTCACCAATTTACTCTTGAGCTTTTGCGATCGACCTGGACTTGCCGCAACTGATACCTTAGTAGCAGTTACAACCTTATCCTTTGACATCTCAATGCTGGAACTATTTCTGCCATTGATTGCCGGAGCTAGGCTAGTTGTGGCAGATCGGGAAACAGTACAGGATGGATTTAAGCTAAAGGAATTACTGAACGCAACCCAAGCAACTGTAATGCAGGCAACACCATCTACATGGAGACTGTTGCTTGCCGCAGGTTGGCAACCGAAAGCTAGTTTTCGTGCTTTGTGCGGTGGTGAGGCGATGCCCGTTGATTTGGCAGCATCGCTCCTCGAAAAGAAAATTGAACTGTGGAATGTTTACGGCCCAACCGAAACCACAATTTGGTCTGCGGTTAACCCTGTGAAGCAACCAGAGGACGCTTTGTCCGTTGGGTGCGGGATTGCCAACACATCAATGTATATTCTTGATAGCGCACTAAATCTAGTGCCTCTCGGAGTTATTGGGGAACTGTATATCGGTGGAGCCGGACTAGCTAGGGGTTATCGCGGAAGACCAGATTTAACTGCTGACCGATTTATTCCCAATTTATTTTCCCAAGAACCGGGAGAGAGGCTGTATTGCACTGGTGACTTAGCCCGTTTTCTGCCCAACGGCGAGATAGAGTTCCTTGGTCGTTTAGATTACCAAGTCAAAATCCGCGGCTACCGGATCGAACTTGGAGACATCGAAACCGTTTTAGAAAATCATCGCAGCATTGCCCAAGCAATTGTCCAACCCTTTGGGGATGGTTTAAACAAAAAACTTGTGGCTTATCTTGTCGCTAAATCCGATGTCGAAAAACCCACCCCCAAAACCCTGAGGGCATACGTAGTGGAAAAACTACCAGATTACATGGTTCCTGGTGCTTGGGTGTTGTTGGATGCCATGCCTTTGACACTCAATAATAAAGTTGACCGACGTGCTTTACCCGCACCTTCTCAACTTCGTTCTGAAGTCGATTACATAGCGCCCAGAAATGCCATTGAATCAGCCTTGGCAGAAATTTGGCAGGAGATGATGCACATATCTAGGGTAGGAGTAAAAAATAACTTCTTCGACCTCGGTGGACATTCCTTGGTAGCAGCGCAAATACACGCTCGCATGAGAAAAGCATTCTCCATAGAACTATCATTGCGAGAATTATTTGATGCCTTAACGATTGAGAAAACCGCGCTGCTTTTAATAGCAAAAGAAACTTTACCAGGGCGTACTGAAAAGATAGCGCTAGCATTTTTACGGATGAAACAGATGACACCAGAAGAAAAAACCAGACTTCTGCAAACGAAACGCACTAAATCCTAACTTGTAGATAGGTTGATATTAGGGAGTAGGTTAATACTGAATTAGCGCTCTTTCATCACTCTCACCAGAGTAAAAACATATAATCCTTGCTACGCAAGAGTTTCAGGCAAAACACATGATTCTTCCCATAATGTTAGAAAATAAAGCTTCAAACCCAAGTGCTGTATGAAGTTTAAATGTTGCCTTCGATTTTTATTTCCCCAGAGTGATGGAAGAGCATTAGGGACTATATCGAATGGCACTAAGAAAAGATACAGCCCTTACCCTGACTGGTTCCCAGCCTAAAGGCTGGGAACCCATTCTGGGAGGCTCCGCCTCCAGTAGCTTGACCAGAGGCAGAGCCTATGAGAATACATTCCCAGCCTGGAGGCTCTTAACGAGGCTACACAAGCCTTTGGGCTTTTCTTAGTGCCATTCGGGACTATATTACAATACAGTTCAGTTAAGGATTTTTTCCTTCTCTCTGTGTCCGGCAAGCGGCTTTGCGTCTACGTTAAAAAAATTGGCTTTGACAAAGAAAGAGTTTTAACCTTAACCCAAGCGTATTGACTTATATCATGTCGCTAAATTACCCTTAATTCGCTCCCAAGCCCACCCCACCTACGATCGCTTTCTCTCCTCTCCCCACCACAAGCAAAGAGAAATAGTAAATAAAGGTAAGAATCAAATGAGAAAATTACTTGTAACTGGTTCATCAGGGCTAATTGGCTCAGAAGTTTGTTTGCATTTTGCCAAACAAGGATGGAAAATTCACGGTATAGATAATAACCAAAGAGCCGTTTTTTTTGGAAGCCAAGGAGATACTCGTTGGAATCAATGGCGTTTAGAATCTTTGATTAAAGGTTTTGTGCATCATGAGATAGATATTCGCGATCGCATCAGCATCCTAGAGTTAATCGAGAGTCTCAAACCAGATGCGATCGTCCACACAGCAGCACAACCAAGCCACGATTTGGCTGCGAAGATTCCTTTCGATGACTTTGATACCAATGCTGTAGGAACGTTAAATTTATTGGAAGCAACTCGCAGATTTGCCCCGTCTGCGGCTTTTGTACACATGTCTACTAACAAAGTATATGGAGATGCACCGAATGAAATTCCCATGTTGGAGTTAAACAAACGTTGGGACTATAGTGATTACATTTATAAGCATGGTATCCCGGAATCTTTCCGTATCGATCAATCAAAACACTCTCTATTCGGTGCTTCAAAAGTTGCTGCTGATGTGATGGTTCAAGAATATGGTCGCTATTTTGGGCTGAAAACATGCTGTTTGCGCGGCGGATGTTTGACAGGCCCTAATCATAGTGGTGTGGAATTACATGGATTTCTCAGCTATTTGGTAAAATCCAATTTAGAAGCTCGCACCTATAAAGTGTTTGGTTACAAGGGTAAGCAAGTACGAGACAATATCCACTCTTATGATGTTGCTCGATTTATTGAAGAGTTTATCCAAGCCCCCAAAAGCGGTGAAGTTTACAATTTGGGTGGAGGAAAGGAAAATACCTGTTCCATCTTAGAAGCCTTTGACATTGTTACTTCACTTACTGGCAAAAAGATGCGGTATGAGTATGTAAATAAAAACCGCGAGGGAGACCATATATGTTACTACAGTGACCTGCGGAAAATGAAGCAGGATTATCCCAACTGGTCGATCACCAAACCCTTGCAATTGATATTCTCAGAAATTGTCGGTGCTTGGTCAGATAAACTTACGTATATTGCTTGAGAAGTTTTGGCAACGAGAATCTGAATCAACCGCAATTAGGCAACATAAATCAAAGAATAACTGCATAAGTTGCGAATAATATTTCCTATATCAATAGTAAAAGCAGATTAATTAAATTTTAATTTATGAGCCGTGCTGTATTCCTGAATGTTTCAGCAGCTGGGCATGTGTTCCCAAGCTTCGGTTTAGTAGCAGAACTGATTCACAGAGGTGAAGAAGTTATTTACTATGAAATTCCCAAATTCCAGAAAGAAATTGAGGCATTTGGGGCATCTTTTCGTTTTTATCCACCACTACGAATTGAGGCAGCACCACAAGGCCATAATGATTTTTCGCTAGTACCAGTTTTGACTTGGACTGCTAACGAAATGTTGAGCGCACTTCTGGAATCGGTTCGCGCGGACAAACCAGACTACATTATTCACGACTCGCTGTGTCTTTGGGGAAAACTGATAGCACAGTTGCTCAACGTCCCGGCAGTTAACACTATTGCCAGCGCTGCATTTTGTCCGCGCAGCTTCTATGAATGTCCGCAACTTCAGGAGAAACTACCTGAATTGTTGTCAGAAACATCGCCCGATATCCAGGTGTTTCGTCAATATGAAACAGAACTGCGAGAGACTTACAAAATTCCACCCATTGAATTTATCGATACTTTTACCAATCCAGAACCCTTAAATATTTGTTATTTACCACCGGAACTCCAGCCATATGTCGATAAATTTGACCAAAGCTTTCACTTTGTTGGCCCTTGCGATCCGGTGCGGGCGATCGCATCTGATTTCCCTATGGAACTGTTGCAAAAAGACAAGCTGATCTTGATTTCATTCGGCAGCATTCACGATCCGGGATTAGCTTTTTACAAAAATTGCATAGAGGCGTTTCATAACATCGACGCTCAAGTTCTAATGGTACTGAGTCCAGAGATTAATCCTGCCCAACTGGGGGATGTACCCACAAATTTTATCATTCGAGCTACAGGCACAATTCCCCAACTGAAGATATTAGAACGCACCAGCTTATTTATCATGCACGGTGCGGGAGGTGGCGCACGGGAAGCGGCGTGGCACTCAACCCCCACAATCGCAATTCCTCAAACCTACGAGCAAGAGATAATTTCACGTCGCCTTCAGGAGCAGGGCGCAGGAATCATGATTTTGCCCCAAGATGTCAATTCTGAACGTTTGCGAGAGACGGCACTGAAAATCTTGAACAATGACTCATTTCAGGCAAATAGCGATCGTTTGGGTGATGCTTGTCGGGCAGCTGGAGGAGCAAAGCGGGCAGTGGATGAAATTCTCGGATATGTGGCAATGAGTGGAAGTAAAGGATAAAAAGAGCAGGCAAATCGTCAAGATTAAATCTCAAGTCCACCACAAAAATTAAGTTATATTCATTATGAATTTTTTAGAAACAACTGATTTTGAACTTTTAGAATTACTTCTGGAAGAAGAGGGTATTAACCGCGAAGAAGACAAGTTTCTCATTAAAAAACGTGCTCTTACAGAAACTCCGGCTTCTTTTCAACAAAGACGCTTGTGGTTCCTTCATGAATTGGAACCTACTTCTTCTGCTTATAATATTTGTTCTATATTCCGTTTGGATGGTTCGCTGCAAATAGAGGCTTTGCAGCAAGCTTTTAGACAATTGCAGCAGCGACATGAAAGCCTTCGCACTACATTTATGGCAATTGATGGTGAACCTTGGCAACAGATTCATCCAAATATTTTAACGGATTTAATTTTGGAAGATTGGAGTGATATTGCTGAAGCCGAAATCGAAAAACAAATCTCTGCTGTAGCTAGCTCAGAGACACAATATTCCTTTAATTTGGAAAAAGGGCCGTTAATCAGAACCAAACTTATACGACTAACACCAGAGCAATATGTTTTGGCTCTCACCCTTCATCATATTATTGCTGATGGTTGGTCAATAGGCGTTCTTGTTGAAGAACTGGCTTCTCTTTATCATTTAGCTATCAAGGGTGATGTGACTGCCCTTGGAGAACTGAATATCCAATATGCAGATTATGCTGTTTGGCAACAAGATAAAATTAATAATTTGGTTTTAGACGAACAACTTGCCTATTGGGAAAAACAACTCAAAAATTTACCCGTTCTGCAATTTCCTACTGACTTTTCCCGACCGCGTTTACAATCATTTAAAGGAGATTTAGTCAGTTTTTCCATCCCTGTTTCTTTGACACAGACTATTCGCAATTTCAGCCACCAAGAAAATGCTACCCTCTTCATGACTCTCATGGCTGCTTTTGGGGTTCTTCTTGGGCGTTACTGCGGACAGAAAGATATCCCCGTGGGAACTTCTATTGCCAATCGTCCAGGAATCGATGCGGAAAAACTCATCGGTTTCTTTGTCAATATGTTGGTAATTCGCGCCGACTTATCGGGAGAACCTAGTTTTCGTACTCTTTTAAAAAAAGTCAAAGAAACGATTCTGGAAAGTTTTGAACATTCAGAAGTGCCTTTTGAAGCACTCGTAGATAGATTAAATGTTGAACGAAACACTAGTATCAACCCGCTATTTCAAATTGCTTTTACTCTACTAAATGCCCCAAAACCTCATTTTCAAGCTGGGAATTTGACTGTAACTCCGATCAAAAGTCAAGATGCCGCCCGCTTCGATTTGGAACTTTTTATCTCAGAAAGTGAAAATAATCTCAGTGGTGTTTTCTCATACAATACTGATTTATTTACACGGGAAACAGTAGAACAAATCGCGCGTCACTTTTGTAATTTGCTGGAAAATTTAGTGACGCAACCCGATGTGCCGATAACTCAGTTAGCGATTCTCTCAAATGAAGAATACGCTCAGTTGATGCCTGCAAACCCGCCTGAGAGTTTTCTAGTAGAATTCTGTTTACATGAAGTTTTTAGCCAACAGGCGGCTTTGCATCCAAACAAAACGGCACTGATTTTTGAGAATCAATCCTTAAGCTACGCAGAATTCAACCAACGAGCTAATCGATTGGCACATTATCTTATCCGTTTGGGTGTAAAACCTGAATCACAAGTGGGATTGTGGATGTCTCGTTCTTTGGATCTGATGGTGGCTATCCTAGCAGTACTAAAGGCTGGTGGTACTTACGTTCCCTTTGACCCGGATTATCCTGCGGAGCGTGTCGCCTATATGCTTGAGGATAGCATGGTGTCAGTCTTGCTCACACAGGCAGAATTTGAGACGCAACTACCAAAACACCAAGCCGATCTAGTTTTTATTGATAATTGTGAAGCGGAACTTGTTCAGGAAAAAGCTACCGATCCAGAAGTTAATCTCAATCCAGATAACGCCGCTTATATAATTTACACTTCCGGCTCAACTGGCAAACCCAAGGGAGTTGTTGTTACCCATCGCAACGTTGTACGTTTGATGTTGGCAACCGAACAATGGTTCCACTTTAACGAAAAAGACGTGTGGACTCTGTTTCATTCCTACGCTTTTGATTTCTCTGTTTGGGAAATGTGGGGGGCGTTGTTGTTTGGCGGACGTTTAGTTATTGTCCCCTATTTAGTGAGTCGATCGCCAGAAGAGTTTTACAACTTACTTATTGACGCTAGAGTAACAGTTTTAAACCAGACACCATCGGCTTTCCGCCAATTGATTCAAGCTGAAGAAATCATTTGTCGGGAAAGCGAACTAAATTTACGCTATGTAATTTTTGGTGGCGAAGCTTTGGATTTGTCAAGTTTGGAACCGTGGTTTGAACGTCACAGCGATGATTTTCCCCTATTGGTAAATATGTATGGGATTACAGAAACCACTGTTCACGTTACTTATCGTCCAATTCGCTGGAACGATATCAAGAAGCGTTTGGGAAGTGTTATCGGTAAACCTATTCCGGATCTATCTTTTTATATTCTTGATGCTTATAAACAACCAGTTCCTTTGGGGGTGGTTGGTGAAATTTATGTTGGCGGTGCAGGTGTGGCGCGAGGGTATTTTAACCGCGAGGAATTAACCGCAGAGCGGATGATCGTCAACCCCGCTAACCCGCAAGGAAATAACCGTCTCTACAAAACTGGTGATTTAGCGCGATATCTGCACAACGGAGAAATCGAATATTTGGGGCGTAACGATCACCAAGTTAAAATACGCGGTTTTCGGATCGAATTGGGTGAAATTGAAGGGCTTTTGCAGCGTCATCCGGGTGTGCGAGAAGCTTGCGTAATTACCCAACAGGAAAGTCAACAAGATGTGCGACTAGTTGCTTACATCGTACCTGAGACTGATTTGGCGAAAATACCCGATTATGAAAACTTAACGCGGGAGCAAACTCAAGAATGGCAATATACTTTTGACGAAAACTATAGCGCTAGTGAAACCGAAGCTGATGCAGCTTTTAATATCATTGGTTGGAACAACAGCTATGACGGTCAACCTATTCCTGCCCCAGAAATGCGCGAGTGGCTAAAGAATACATTAACACGCATTCAAACCTTGGCTCCAAAACGCGTCTTGGAAATTGGATGTGGTACTGGAATGATTCTTTTCAATATTGCGCCGGAGGTTGAATCTTATTGGGCGACAGACTTTTCCCAACAAGCGATCGCTCGTCTAGAAAATCTTACTCAGAAACACTCCTTGAGCAATGTTCGCTTGCTTCATCAGGAAGCGAAGGATTTTGCAAATATTCCTTCTGGATATTTTGATACGATTATTATTAACTCTGTAGCGCAGTATTTTCCCTCGATTGAATACTTCCAGCAAGTGATTGCCGAAGCATTACAACAGCTAGCTCCCGGAGGAAGTTTATTTATCGGCGATAATCGCCACCTGCCGACTTTAAACGCTTTTCACGCCAGCATAGCTTGTTTCCAAGCTGCTGATAAAACTGACCGAGAAGCTTTTGCCGCCTTAGTTCGACGAGTTACTCAAAAAGAAAACGAACTCGTTCTCGATCCAGCCTACTTTGTAAATCTACCACAGGTTTTGCCAAATCTAGATCCGGTAGAAGTTCACCTCAAAGCAGAAACCGCACATAATGAACTAACTAAATACCGTTATGATGTGGTTCTTCACAAAAAAGGCAGTTTTGCCAAAGCTCATACCTTTGAACCGATCTGGGAAGACTGGAAGCAAGGAAATCTGCAATCAATTAAGGGGCTAGAGTTGCCCATTGCTTGGCGGGGTGTCCCCAATGCTCGTCTGCTTGAAGACGAAACTATTTTACAGTGGTATCAGGAAAATAACGGAGTCGCTACAGTCGTTGAACTGCGCGAGTTGTTGAACAAGCTGAATCCACAAACAGCTGTTGACCCGCAAAAATTCTATCAACTTGCCCAACAAGCAGGTTGTCAAGTCACGATTAGCTACTCAAAAGATTTTGGTGCTAATTATTTTGATGTTTGCTTCTATACTACAAACGGGGCAAAACCTGTGATGCCTATTACCCAAAATAGCGCCCCCCTGAAACCAACGCAATTATATTGGGTAAATCCCTTAAAAGCCCGTTTTGCCAAGGCGCTGATTCCCGAACTCCAGCAACAGGCACGGGAAGAACTTCCAGAATACATGATCCCTGCCGCTTTTGTGCTGCTGGAGAAGCTGACCATGACTCCAAGCGGCAAATTAGACCGACGTGCTTTACCTGCACCAGAGGTTGTGGAGACAATTGCTAAAGATTCTGATGTTAAATTAACAACCGTCACCCAAGAACGCTTAAGTAAAATGTGGAACGATGTACTTGGAGGGTCGCGCATCGGACTAACGGACAATTTTTTCCAAATGGGCGGACATTCCCTACTGGCGACGAAACTGATTTCTCGAATTCGGGAAGAATTTGATTTAGCCTTTCCTTTGCGAACAATTTTTGAATATCCTACCTTCGTTGCTCTTGCAGAACAAATTGATTTGCTCGCTACTAAGACGCAGAATCAGACAAATCAGAACGTTCAGATATCAAAAATTGCTCAACGTGACAACTTACCACTCTCTTTTTCTCAGCAAAGACTGTGGTTCCTCGACCAGTTAGAGGCGAATAATCCTGCTTATAACATTGCGGTAGGCTTCCGCATGGACGGATGTTTAAATCAACAAGCGTTTGAGCGCAGTTTGCAGGAGATAGTCCAACGGCATGAGGTATTACGCACAAAATTTTCTCAGGATGCTAGTGGTAATCCCGTGCAAATTATCAACGAATCAAATGATATATCGCTGTTGATTACCGATTTCAGGTACTTCCAAAACAAAGAAGAGATACTCAAACAAGCAGTGATATCGGAGTCTGTGCGTCCGTTTAATCTTCAAACTGGGCCCTTGCTTCGCGTCTATCTCTATAAGTTGGCTGAGGATGACCATGTATTTATAGCAGTGATGCATCACATTATTTCCGATGCTTGGTCATTTGGAGTAATGGTGCAAGAATTGTCTGCGATTTATACGGCATTTTGTACAGGTAAGGAATCACCTTTAGCACCACTCTCTCTACAATACGGTGATTTTGCTAGCTGGCAACGTACTACCTTTGAAAAAACCCAACTTTCACAGCAACTTGATTATTGGAAGCAGGAACTCGCCGGAGAATTAGAACCCTTAGAATTGCCAACAGATTATCCCCGTCGCGCGATCGCTTCTTATCAGGGTCGTGAAATTCCTTTCGTAGTAGACCGCAAAAACTACGAAGGCTTGAAGCAGTTCTGTGAATCTCAAGGCGCTACCCTGTTCATGGGATTGTTAGGGGTGTTTAAGACTCTGTTGATGCGTTATTCTGGACAACACGACTTGTTAGTTGGAACCCCGATTGCTAATCGCAACCGTAAAGAAATCGAACAGCTAATTGGCTTTTTTGTCAATACTTTAGTTATCAGAACCGATGTCCAAGACAATCCGTCGTTTGCAACGTTGCTGGAACGGATTAAAGAGAAAACCTTGTCAGCCTATGCCCATCAAGATTTGCCTTTTGAGAAACTGGTGGAAGAGCTTCAACCAGAGCGTTCCCTGAGCCATAACCCCTTGTTCCAAGTGATGTTTGTCTTGCAGAATGCACCGATCGGAAATTTGGAACTGCCCAATCTCAGGCTGACTCATTTGGAAATGGAAAGCGTCACCGTCAAGTTTGATTTAACTCTGTCGATGATGGAGACAGAAAAGGGACTTGAGGGCGCGTGGGAATATAATACTGATTTGTTTGCACCAGCAACTATTGAGCGGCTGGAGAAGCATTTTCAGACTTTGCTAGCAGGCATTGCTGTCAATCCTTGGTTGCATCTTACAGAATTGCCTCTACTGCCAGCAAGCGAGCAACATCAGTTGTTGGTGGAATGGAACCAAACTCAGAAGTCTTATTCCCAAGATTTATGTATCCATCAGTTGTTTGAAAATCAGGTGCAACAGATACCAGAGGCTATAGCAGCAGTATTTAAGGAGCAACAGCTTACCTACCGAGAGTTAAACGAGCAAGCAAATCATTTGGCGCACTACCTGCAATCCTTGGGCGTAGGGCCAGAGGTGCTAGTGGGTCTCTGCATGGAGCGCTCTTTAGAAATGATTGTTGGGCTGTTGGGAATCCTGAAAGCTGGCGGGGCTTATCTGCCTTTAGACCCGCAATTACCCCAGCAACGTTTGACCTTCATGCTAGAGGATTCCCAAACGTCGGTGTTGTTAACTCAGAATCATTTGCTACCAGAACTACCCGAATATCAAGGACGTGTAGTTTTCTTAGATACAAGCTGGCAAGAAATTTCTCAGGAAACCAAGGAGAATCTAGTTAGTCAGGTTAATCCCGATAATTTGGCTTATTTGATTTACACCTCTGGGTCTACTGGCAAGCCCAAGGGAGTAATGATTCAACATCAGTCTTTAGTAAATTATACGCAGGGGCGAATTCGGGAATGCGGGTTCAGCAGTGGAGAGCGTTTTCTCCAGTTTGCATCTATTAGTTTCGATGTCGCAGTTGCGGAAATTTATTCTTGCCTGGTATCCGGCGGAACCTTAATATTGCGTACCAATGAAATGTTGAGTTCCGTGGCAGCTTTCATGCAAAACTGCCGGGATTATGGCGTGACGATATTGGATTTGCCAACAGCATACTGGCAGCAAGTGACTTTTGAATTAACACTTGGAAATTTGCTGTTACCTGAGTCCTTGCGTCTGGTCGTGATTGGAGGTGAGCGGGCACTTCCAGAACAAGTAAATGCCTGGAAAAAGTGTGTGGGTGAATATCCCCAACTGGTGAACGAATACGGCCCTACGGAAGCTACAATATCGGCAACCATCTGCAATTTGTCAGAGTTAGAACTGGATGGGCGAGAGATCCCAATTGGGAAACCATTACAAAACTTACTCGTGTATCTGCTAGATCGAGAACTGCAACCCGTTCCGATCGGTATTCCAGGCGAGGTATATATTGGCGGTGTTGGTTTGGCTAGAGGCTACTATGATCGCCCGGATTTAACAGCATCCAAGTTCATCCCTAACCCATTTAGCGATCGAGAGGGTGCCCGCCTTTATAAAACAGGAGACTTAGCCCGTTATCTACCCGATGGCAAGATTGAATTTTTGAACCGCCTTGACAATCAGGTAAAAATTCGCGGTTTCCGCATCGAACTAGGAGAAATTGAAACTTTGTTGAGCCAGCATCCAGAAGTGCGGGAAATAACAGTTATTGATCGGGAAGACCAACCAGGTAACAAGCAGCTTGTCGCCTACGTTGTCCCCCATTTGAATCCACCTAGCGCGATCGCACTGCGCCAGTTTTTGAAAGAAAAGTTGCCTGAGTACATGGTGCCATCAGCATTTGTATTCTTAGAGGCTATGCCTTTAACGCCCAACGGCAAGGTTAACAGAAAAATATTACCTGCGCCAAGCACTGATGGGAAAGCACGTTTGAGCAAACGGATTCTACCTCGCACACCATTAGAACATAAATTGGTGGAACTGTGGGAAGAAGCACTTCAGGTGAGTTTGATTGGTGTCACCGATAATTTCTTTGAACTGGGGGGTCATTCTCTGTTGGCGATCCGTTTGATAGCCCAAATCGAAAAGCAATTAGGGTACAGCCTTCCCGTCGTCAGCTTTTTCCGTGAGGGAACTGTAGAAAAGATTGCCCTCCACTTAGAAGGCGAGAGTAAACCAAGTAATACCGATGTTTTACTGACCTTGCAACCCAAAGGCGATCGTTTACCTCTATTTCTCGTACACCCAGGAGCCGGTTATGCCTTGTCCTACTCAATTTTTGCAAGCATTCTCGGCAAAAAACAACCGCTTTACGCCTTTCAAGCACCTGGTTTAGATGGCGAACAACAGCCTTTAGATTCCATTGAAGCAATGGCTTCTACTTACATCAAAGCGATGCGAGAAATAGTTCCAAACGGGCCCTATTTGCTGGGAGGCTACTCTTTTGGCGGACTAGTTGCCTTTGAAATAGCATCTCAATTGGAAGCCGTAGGAGAAAGAATTGAAAATCTCTTAATTATCGATACCCATCCCCCCTTACCCAACATGGAAAAAGAGGCATCGTTAGATGACGAAGCTGTTCTCCTTGCCTTTATGGTGAAACAGATTGGACTTCACTTTAACGAATCTGTAAATGTTTCCTCAGAAGAGCTTGCAGTTTTAGATACAGAAAAACGATTTGAGTATGCGTTGCAACTGTTGCAATATCATGAAATCGTTCCTCCTAATTCTGGAAAGAATCTTGTGCAGGGATTACTTAACGTTTACAAAGCCAACATGCAGGCGAGTCTTTGCTATCAACCAAAACCAATTAAATCTCCTCTATGCCTGTTCAAAACTGTTGCACTCACGCAACAGTTTCCCGATGATGAAAGTACAGGTTGGCAGGAATTAACCAGCAAGCAGGTGCGCGTCAAAAGCATCATCGGAGAGCATGAGAATCTGATGAGAGAACCTTATGTCAAAGACTTGACTGCGGCTATTCAAGAAATTTTGTTGGTTAATACCAATTCAAAAAATGTTTACGACAATAAACTTTAAAGATTTTTCCTCACTTCAGAAAAATTAGCGAGTTTTCATCAGCACAAACAAGCAAATATTTTTACCTAACTAGGAGATAGATTGATGCAGAATACTCAAAATAAACATCGAAAGTTTTCTCTGACTCCAGAGCAGCTAGCGAGCTTCCATGAACGAGGGTATGCAGGCCCTTTTACCTTATACCAGCCGGAAGAGATGAAAGCACTGTGGCAGCGTGAGCGCATTGAGATACTTGATCGTAGCAAGGCTATCTATCAAGATAGCGACGCGATTTCAGGAGCTACTAATATTTCAAACTATGATCGCCATCTTGACCTTTCCTTTTTGGCTGATCATATATCTCGCCCAGAAATTGTTGACAGAGTAAGCAGTGTTTTAGGACCTGATGTTTTGTGTTGGCGCAGTGAGTTCTTTCCAAAGTATCCAGGTGACGAAGGTACTGATTGGCATCAGGCAGACACATTTGCTAATGCTTCCGGATCACCTCAAATCGTATGGCCAGATGCCGAAGATTTCGGTGGCACAATAACTGTGTGGACAGCGTTCACTGAGGCGACTATAGAAAACGGCTGCCTTCAGTTCATTCCAGGCACCCATCGTACAATGTACTACGACGAAAGTAAACGAATGCACTATAATCAGGATCAAATCAATACAATCAATAAGGAAGCCGTTCAGCGAGGCTTCTTTGGATACGACTATCGCCAGTTACAAATCGATCCAGATTGGAAACCAGAAGAATCAAAAAGCGTGTCCATGATTATGCGCCCTGGACAGTTCATTTTGTTCTGGTCAACGCTAATGCATGCTTCGCACCCTCATAGTGGAAAGACAAAACAAATGCGATTGGGCTACGTCGCTCGCTATGTACCGACCTCAGTGAGAATCTATCCTGATACTGAGGTTGTAACAGAATATGGTGGCAGTATTAAGTTAGAAAAATACGGTGGTGTGTTAGTCTCAGGAAAAAACGATTTCACTCATAATCGGATTGTGACACATACCACAAGAGGAAAGGCTTTCACGAGCAATTTGTGTCAAGAGTAGGAAACTCTTATAACCTGAGGTGAATAGATGAATAAGATCGCTGGTGAACGAGTTTGCCTAGCTGAGAAGTTGAGGCTGATCGAGAGATATTGGGACCCGAAAATCGTTGGGGAACTCAATGGTCAGTTTATCAAGTTGGCCAAGTTTAAGGGCGAGTTCGTTTGGCATCGCCATGACAACGAGGATGAGTTCTTCCTGGTGATCAAAGGGGAGCTAAAGATCAAGTTAGAAAATAGTGAGCTTGTTCTTCGAGAAGGGGATTTCACGATTATAGCTCGAAGTATTCAGCATCTTCCCTTTGCTGAAGAGGAAGTTCATGTCCTTCTATTTGAGCCAAAATCCACGGTAAATACTGGAGAGGTAATGAATGAGCTTACTGTTGACTGCGAATGGCTCTGAATACCTAAAAGATGAGAGATCAGAACTTGGTTGACGCACGAGTGTGCTGAGTAAAGGAACTTTCAAATAAAAAAATATCCCACTGTTCACAGTCAACAGTCAGCAACTTCAAGTGGGATAATTTATTTCTTGGAGTTCCCAAAGAAGTGCCTCGGCAAGCGAGTAAATTAAAAATTACTAAATACTGAACTTAAATGCGTAACAGCTTATTAAGATTTTTAGCATAGCATCTGTGAGCTTTTGACTTCACTCTGATACGAATGGCACTAAGAAAAGCCTAAAGGCTTGTGTAGCCTCGTTCCCAGCCTGGAGGCTGGGAACGGATTCTGAGAGGCTCTGCCTCTGGTCAAGAAAGAGGAGGCGGAGCCTCCGGGAATGGTTTCCCAGCCTGGAGGCTCGGAACCAGTCAGGGTAAGGGCTGTATTTTAACTTAGTGCCATTCCACTCTGATCTTAAACTTACATCTGTGATAATTTTGTTTTGGGTGCGGCTCTTATCAAAAGACGATAATCTGATAAAGAGTAGAAATCAGAGTGCTGTACTCATAAGCTTTGGAGACAATTATCAGAGCAAAAAGACAGGCTCGCTATTCTGAAAAAAGAGACAGTTGTGGGTGGGAATAGATGGAAGCATCCACGGTAAATGAAGGATTTTTCACAGAAGCACGCTCACTATTTGAAGAAATAGTAGCCCAGGGCAAACGCATCTTATTTACTAATAAAAACTAAGGGAGATTCCAAAATGACATCGATAATTGTAAAAGATGATTGAATGATAAATAAAAT
>NZ_JBALBZ010000135.1:0-9863 GCF_036919495.1 Nostoc sp. | reverse complement strand
TATGGCTTTCGTAACTTTAGCAATTTTAGATTACGCAGTTTATTAAACTGGCATTTTAGTATTGATTCTCCATAAAACTAGCGGAAGAACCAGAATTATTAGTTAAAGTAACATCATGATTAATTTGGGCTATAGCAGAGTTTGTAGACAAAACTACTGCACCACTTATTGCAATTCCTAGACCTTTAACCCAGTACAAAAAATTGCTCATACTTGATATCTCACCTTTCTAAAGAAGTAACAGTTGCTGTACAGGTAGCAAAGCTTTAGCAATTGGAAGTAATGTACATCAAAATCGGTAATCAGCTTTTTATTTTTTATCAGAGTTTATAGAGTTTAACTTTTGCACACAATTAATAAAGATTTGGCACACAACAATGTTCTGTCTCAATGCAGAATATGTATTTCATTACAATCTTTTAAATCCCTCCCTTTTCATCCCGCCTCAGAATCAAATTTCCTTATTTTTGTGTGTGGGTGTTGAGGATGATGGAAAAAGCAATTGCACCACATCTGAAGATTGCTAATTCTTAATCCCTGTCGCAGCAATACCTTGAATAAACTGACGCTGACCGATGAGAAATAATACCATCACTGGAACAGTCGCTATTGTCACCGCCGCCATCATCAACGGCCAATTATTCGTAAATTGCTCTTGAAACTCAGCCAACGCCAGTTGCACCGTCCTTAATTCTGGTCGCGTCGTAAACACCAAAGGCTTAAACAAATCATTCCATTCACCGATGAAGGTGAACAAAAACAGCGTCACCAACGCCGGACGGGCTAAAGGTAACATCACCCGCCACAAAATTTGCAGTCGGTTCGCCCCATCTATCGCTGCGGCTTCCTCCAACTCCACCGGAATTGTCTGGAAATACTGACGTAACAAGAAAATTCCAAACCCGTTGACAGCAGTGGGTAAAATCAGCGCCCAGTATGTATTTATCAGGTGTCCCCACTTCAAAACCAAAAAGATGGGAATCACCAATAACTGAAAGGGAATTACTAAAGTTGCTAAAACTACCAAAAGCAGTGCTTGGCGTCCCCGAAACTTCAGCCGTGCTAGGGCGTAACCCGCCAAAGCGGAAGTGACAATCTGAAACGCCGTCACAGCGATCGCTACCAAGGTAGAATTAGCAAACGCCAGTAAAAATTTTCCCTGTTGCCATGCAACCCGGTAATTAGCTAAAGACCAGCTATTTTTGGACAAATTTTCTGGGCTGCTGGCTGTCGGTGCAAAGGAGGTTAGAAAGACCACAAACAGAGGTAGTAGAACGAGAAATGCCCCTAGCAGCAACACTACTAGGCTCACAAAATCGCCAGATTTCAGATTCGGGTTTGGTTTGAACATAACTTGAGCTGCGAAGCACTTGTTTCGCTAGTACTACAGCATTGCCCCCAGCAACAATTAATGTATAAAGATAGTCTACTTGTTAAGTTAAATTAAACCACAGTGATTATTACCCTCAGTTCATGGGGTAAATTGAATCCTGGTGTCAAATAATTAGGTTTACAGGAGTAAAGATACCATGCAGCAGCTTACAGACCAATCTAAAGAATTAGATTTCAAGAGCGAAACATACAAAGATGCTTATAGCCGGATTAATGCGATCGTGATTGAAGGCGAACAAGAAGCCCATGAGAATTACATCACACTAGCCCAACTGCTGCCAGAATCTCATGATGAATTGATTCGCCTATCTAAGATGGAAAGTCGTCATAAGAAAGGATTTGAAGCTTGTGGGCGCAATTTACAAGTAACCCCAGATTTGCAATTTGCTAAAGAATTTTTCTCTGGACTACACCAAAATTTCCAAACAGCAGCCGCAGAAGGAAAGGTTGTTACTTGCTTGTTGATTCAGTCTTTAATTATTGAATGTTTTGCGATCGCAGCATATAACATCTACATCCCCGTTGCCGACGATTTTGCCCGTAAAATTACTGAAGGAGTAGTCAAAGAAGAATATAGCCACCTCAACTTTGGAGAAGTTTGGTTGAAAGAACACTTTACAGAAGCCAAAGCTGAACTTGAACTTGCAAATCGCCAGAACCTACCCATCGTCTGGAGAATGCTCAACCAAGTAGAGGGTGATGCCCACACAATGGCAATGGAAAAAGATGCTTTGGTAGAAGACTTTATGATTCAGTATGGTGAAGCATTAAGTAACATCGGTTTTACAACTCGCGATATTATGCGCCTGTCAGCTTACGGACTCATAGCTGCTTAAAAAACAGTTAGGAGCAAAGCCGGAGACGCTTCGCCTCCGGTGAGGAATGCTCAGTGAGAAATTAGGAGTTGAACTCCCAACTCCTAACTCCCAACTCCCAACTCTACTAAATTCCACCCTTTCGAGACAGCATAAGCCTAATAATCACTACATGTTTGGTCTAATTGGACATCTGACTAGTTTGGAACACGCTCAATCGGTAGCTCAAGAATTGGGATACCCAGAATATGCCGATCAAGGGCTAGACTTTTGGTGTAGCGCCCCACCGCAAATTGTTGATAGCATTATTGTCACCAGTATAACTGGGCAACAAATTGAAGGACGGTATGTAGAATCTTGCTTTTTGCCAGAGATGCTAGCTAGTCGCCGCATCAAAGCCGCAACACGCAAAATCCTCAACGCTATGGCTCATGCACAAAAGCACGGCATTAACATCACAGCTTTAGGCGGATTTTCCTCAATTATTTTTGAAAACTTTAAGTTAGAGCAGTTTAGCCAAGTCCGCAACATTAAACTAGAGTTTGAACGGTTCACCACAGGAAACACTCATACTGCCTACATTATTTGTAAGCAGGTGGAAGAAGCCTCCAAACAACTGGGAATTGATTTATCAAAAGCAACTGTTGCTATATGTGGAGCAACTGGAGATATTGGCAGTGCAGTTACACGTTGGTTAGATGCAAAAACAGATGTTCAAGAACTTCTGCTGATAGCCCGCGATCAAGAACGTCTCAAAGAATTGCAAGGCGAACTAGGGCGGGGAAAAATCATGGGTTTGACAGAAGCACTACCCCTAGCTGATGTTGTAGTTTGGGTTGCTAGTATGCCCAAAGGCGTGGAAATTGAACCCACTACTTTGAAACAACCCTGTTTGTTGATTGATGGTGGTTATCCTAAAAACTTAGCAACAAAAATTCAGTATCCTGGTGTACATGTGTTAAATGGTGGAATTGTAGAGCATTCCCTGGATATTGACTGGAAAATTATGAAAATCGTCAATATGGACGTGCCAGCCCGCCAGTTGTTTGCTTGTTTTGCCGAATCAATGCTGCTGGAATTTGAGAAGTTATACACGAACTTTTCATGGGGACGGAATCAGATTACCGTAGAAAAAATGGAGCAGATTGGTCGGGTATCAGTAAAACATGGATTTAGACCACTGCTGGTTTAGTCATTTGTCCTTGGTCATTAGTCATTTGTTATTTGCAAAGGATAAAGGACAAAGGACAGAGGACAAAAGATAAAAGACAAAGGATAGATAACTCATAACTCGTAATTGATAACCCCTACGATGGCAACTACCGAGCGTAAACCGCTACTGTTAGATTTTGAAAAGCCCCTAGCAGAACTAGCAACCCGAATCGATCAAATTCGGCAACTTGCAGAGGAAAATGGCGTCGATGTTTCTGGTCAAATTCGTCAACTAGAAGCACGCGCCATGCAACTGCGTGAGGAAATTTTCAGTAGTCTATCCCCATCTCAACGATTGCAAGTCGCTCGTCATCCGCGTCGCCCCAGTACTCTCGATTACATTCAGGCTATTAGTGATGAATGGATGGAGTTGCATGGCGATCGCTGTGGTGGTGACGATCCGGCTTTAGTTGGTGGTGTCGGTCGTCTGTGTGGGCAACCTGTGGTGATGTTGGGTCATCAAAAAGGTCGTGATACCAAAGACAATATTGCCCGTAACTTTGGAATGCCTTACCCTGGCGGCTACCGCAAAGCAATGCGGTTAATGGAACACGCCAACAAGTTTAGTATGCCAATACTAACTTTTATCGACACCCCAGGAGCTTGGTCTGGGGTAGAAGCAGAACATCAAGGTCAAGGAGAAGCGATCGCCTACAACTTGCGAGAAATGTTTTGCTTAGATGTACCAATTATCTGCACAGTTATTGGTGAAGGCGGTTCCGGTGGCGCACTTGGTATTGGTGTAGGCGATCGTCTACTCATGTTTGAACACTCAGTTTATACCGTCGCCACTCCCGAAGCCTGCGCCGCCATTCTGTGGAAAGATGCTGCTAAGGCTCCCCAAGCAGCTGTTGCTCTAAAAATTATTTCCCACGACCTGAAAAAGTTAGGAATTATCGACCAAATACTGCCTGAACCCACTGGCGGCGCTCATTCCGATCCTTTAAAAGCCGCTACCATTCTCAAGCAAGTGCTGTTAGAAAATTTGGACGAACTCAATCGTTTAACGGCTCCAGAACGCCGTCAACTGCGCTATGAAAAATTCCGCAAAATTGGCGTTTTTACAGAAGTTGCCCACTAACAACCCTGCATAATAATTGATTAGCAAAGCAGCAATGCTATAATTGCCTATGTGCTTAAAGATTTTTAACAATCTAGCCATAGGCATTTGCATGTTTGCTAAATCTACTCAATTTGATTGAGTAGCTTTTGTGTTATCAAGTAATCTAATTTGTGTATCCGGCGTGGTTTTCCAGGCGACCACTTGTTGTCTTCACTGGTAAAACCCACAATATACCTACTATTGCACTGGATCATAGCAGTTGCTTAATGGAAATAATCAGATTTTTAGATCCCTTTAATCTATCTAAACCGAGAAGTGTGAATAATTGGGTGGTAATAGAGTTTGGGAACTGCTAAAAAATTGGGAGACACCATGAATGAGTGTTGAGCAAAAACGACGCGCCCTGATTACTGGGGCAAGTAGTGGAATTGGGAAAGCAACGGCTTTAGCTTTTGCAAAAGCGGGAATAGATGTCGCCTTAGTCAGCCGTTCTTTGGATAAATTGGAGGCGGTAAGAGAAGCTGTAGAGCATACTGGGGTGGAAGCGAAAGCTTACGTTGTAGATTTAGCGCGGATCTTGGAAGTAAAAGAAAAGATCCAAGCGATCGCCCTTGACTTTGGCGATATAGACATTCTGATAAACAATGCAGGCCTTGCCTATACAGGCACCTTAACCGAAACCCCCCTAGAGGACTGGCAGCAGGTAATTGACTTAAATCTTACCAGCGTGTTTCAGTGCATTGTGGGGATTTTGCCTTCAATGCGCGATCGGGGCACAGGCACAATTATCAACGTTGCCTCAATTGCCGCCAAGCAGCCGTTTCCCGGTTGGGGAGCATACAGCGTCAGCAAAGCTGGTTTGATAGCCCTCTCTCAAACCCTGGCACAAGAAGAACGCACCCACGGCATTCGTGTTACAGCTATCTGTCCCGGCGCAGTCAATACCGAACTTTGGGATACAGAAAAAGTCCATGCCAACTTCGACCGTTCCAAAATGTTAACCCCAGAAATTGTCGCTCAGTCAATTCTCTACACAGTTCTCTTACCACAACAGGCAGTTATTGATGAATTGACCTTGATGCCCAGTGCTGGCGCACTCTAATTGCGAAGTTAGGAGTTAGAAGTTAGGAGTTAGGAATTAGAATTTTTAACTCCTAACTTCTAACTTTTGTACAGATGCGATTAATCGCGTCTGTACTCATAACTAAATTCAAACCATAACCAAGACTTAATCATGACTATTGCTAGTTCCAACGGTTCTAATTTCTCTCAATCGCCTTTAATTCCCGATTTGTCAGAAGCCATAACTCCTAGACCCGATCGCAACACCCACAACGGGCAACAAGCGGATGTGTCCCCGCCAAAAGAGGAACATCTGGAGGAAATGAAGGACGCCGTGCGGACACTAATATTGGGAGTTGGCGAAGACCCTGAACGCGAAGGACTCCTCAAAACACCCAAGCGAGTGGCCGAGGCAATGCGGTTTCTTACCAGTGGCTATACCCAATCCCTTGAAGAACTCGTTAACGATGCCATCTTTGATGAAGGACACAACGAGATGGTACTAGTTAGAGATATTAATTTCTTTAGTCTGTGCGAACACCACATGCTGCCATTTATGGGTAGAGCACACGTTGCTTATATTCCCAACCAAAAAGTTGTGGGACTAAGTAAGCTAGCCCGCATTGTTGAGATGTATTCTCGTCGCTTGCAAGTACAAGAGAGACTAACCCGCCAAATTGCCGAAGCAATCCAGACCATTCTGGAACCTCAAGGGGTAGCGGTTGTGATGGAAGCTAGCCACATGTGTATGGTGATGCGGGGCGTTCAAAAACCAGGTTCTTGGACTGTTACTAGCGCAATGGTTGGTGCGTTCCAAGAGGAGCACAAAACCCGCGAAGAATTTTTTAATTTGATTCGCCATCAAGCAGCATTCTTTTAGGGAATGGAGAATGGGGAAGAAGCAGAGGGGTAGGGAGCAGGGAGCAGAGGGGAAATAGATAATTAATTTTTATTCTTCCCCTGCTTTCCTCACTCCCTATTCCCTACTCCCCAATTTCTCAAACAACTTGGCTACTTTATCTAAATCTTTGTCTCCAGGTGCGCGTTCTACACCACTAGATAAATCAACACCACTGGGATTAACCTGACTCAGGGCTTCGATAATATTATCTGCTGTTAGTCCCCCAGCTAAAAACCAAGGACAATTAGGGTTAAATTGCTCTAGCATTGTCCAATCTAAGGTTTTGCCTGTACCACCCAGTTGTTCGGGATGGTAGGCATCAAGTAGTAAAGTATCTACGTATTGTGTGTAATCAGCCGCTCTGTCAAGATGCTCAAGACTACGAATTCGCAGTGCTTTAAGAATTTCGACATTGGGTAAAGCTTGACGTAATTGGTAGCAAAAATCTGGTAATTCATCCCCGTGTAACTGGACACCAGTCAACCCAGAATCAACAACTATCTGCCTGATTTCGAGGATACTAGCGTTGGCAAAAACACCAATTGTGTCAATATTAGCCGGGAGTTCTGCTACTGCTGCTTGAATTTGAGATGTAGTTACGTAGCGAGGTGAGGTTGGCACACAGATAAATCCTAGTGCCGTTGCGCCTAGAGAGGCGATCGCTATAGACTGCTGTGGTTGAGTGATGCCGCAAATTTTAACGCGCATGAAAATTGAACAAATCTAAAATAATTATCAAGAAAGTCTAAACTATTGGCAAAACTTTTGTGCCTTGGTAATTTTATAATTTTGTAGGTCTACATTTTAGGAGACAAAAGCTTGATTTCATCTATTTTACTAGCAGCCCAGGCAACTGTTCCCGCAACACCTGCGTGGAATCCTACAGTCGGCATCATCATCAGCATCAGCAGCTTAGTAATTGTTTTGCTAAGTACTAGGATCGAAAAACCCTTAGTTGGCCCCAAGTTCCCCATCCTGCCGATTAGTATTCCAACATTCGTTGCAGCGATGGCTTTTGGTCATATTATCGGCGTTGGCATCGTTTTAGGACTGACTAACATCGGTCGTCTATAGTTTTGCGATGATCGCGGCGTTGCTTGTAACGCCGCAATCAATACAAAACTCCTAAAAACGATTTTGGTTTTTTCTCCAGCAAAATAACTCATGAGCATTAGCCAGTCAGCCTCCGTGTAGTCCCTCTAACTGAGGGGGGAGCTATTAACCTTCCCCTTGAGAGACGATTCCAACTACTTCATCAACGGAGGATTTATATGGCTTTAGAAACGGGATTAATCCCCTCTCTAAGGCTTATGTAAGTTAATTTATGCAGGAGAAAGAACCATGATGTCATCAACATCAATTTTTCCATCGAACACACTCAAGATGATGGACAGGGGAGTAAGGAAGAAATAACCTATGCCCCATGCCCAATTCCCAATGCCCAATGCCCCACTTCAGAGCTTTGCTCACAGGCATTAATTGTCTATTCTAGAAATAAGAGCATTTCGTAACTCGGCACTATCGAATTGATGCTCAGAAATATATGTATAAGTATATACGCAAGTATTGCAGTATAGAAACTACTGGCGATATCTAGTTTTAGGACAATGTAATGCAAACAAATTGGAAAATTGGGTCTTTATTTGGAATTCCCCTGTTTTTAGACCCGTTATGGTTTGTGATTTTAGGGTTGGCAACTCTTAACTTTGGGGTAGCTTATCAGGAATGGGGGCCTGTTATAGCTTGGAGTGCTGGAATAGTTATGGCACTGCTGCTATTTGGTTCGGTGTTGCTACATGAGTTGGGTCACAGCTTGGTAGCCCGATCGCAAGGCATTAAAGTTAATTCAATTACCTTATTTCTGTTTGGCGGGATTGCTGCTATTGAAGAAGAATCTAAAACTCCTTTCAAAGCCTTTCAAGTAGCGATCGCTGGGCCTATGGTGAGTATCGGACTATTTTTACTGCTCCAGGTTGGAACTATAGTGATACCTGATACTAGTCCACTCAGTGTCATGGTTGGAGATTTAGCGAGAATAAACTTGGTGGTAGCTCTATTTAACCTAATTCCTGGCTTACCTTTAGATGGAGGGCAAGTGTTAAAAGCAGCACTATGGCAAATAACAGGTAATCGTTTTCAAGCCGTACACTGGGCTGCAAAGGCTGGGCAAATTTTGGGTTACAGTGCGATCGCTTTAGGATTTGTTGTAGATTTTTTGACAAGAGAGTTAGTAACTGGTTTGTGGATTGCGCTGTTAGGTTGGTTTGCTGTCCGCAACGCTAACAGTTATGACAACGTAACGACATTGCAAGAAAGCCTACTCAAAGTCGTGGCGGCTGATGCGATGACTCGTGACTTTCGGGTAGTTGATGCTGACCAGACATTGCGATCGTTTGCCGATTTATACCTATTGGAAACCGTTCCCTCACAGGTTTATTTTGCTGCTTCTGATGGACGTTACCGGGGTCTAGTTTCCATTGACGATTTCCGTTTAACCCAAAGGAGTGAATGGGAAACCCAAACCTTACATAGCATTGTGCATCCCTTGCCAGAAATACCCACTGTTGCTGAAGCAACAACGATAGCTGAGGTAATTAACAAGCTGGAAAATGAGCAGTTACCTCGAATTACCGTGCTGTCTCCGGCTGGTGCTGTCGCTGGTGTAATTGACCGGGGAGATATTGTAAGGGCGTTGGCACAAAAGTTAAATTTGCGGGTCACAGATGCTGAAATTAAACGGATCAAGGAAGAAGGAAGTTATTCGCCTGGGTTGCAACTAGCAGCACTAGCGAAGTCAATGACAAATTAACGTCTCGGCTTCCCTCGACGTTAAAACTGAGCGAAGCCGTTGGTGTGGTTACTAACTTCTACTGAGCGCAGTCGAAGTGCAGCCTCTGGTAGAGAAGTTTTAACCGTCATACCCTTGTCATAGATTTGCAATAGATTTGTCAAAAGCTTGTGTGATAGTGAAATTGGTATTTGGTTACAAAATGCTTTTTTTGGGTAAAAGGTAGGATTTCCTACCTTTTTTATTTTTTAAATTAATGTGAGTAAATTAATGTGAGTTCAATAAAGCTCTCCCTGCCTTGAACTAAAGTTCAAGTCTTTCCCTCTCCGACTCGGAGAGGGACGGTTTTATGTAGTAAAACCAGGGTGAGGTTTCTTTGACATCGCCTCAGATGATTAGAAAGTTATTAAAACTTCCAGTTTAAAGCGAGTAAAATGTAAGTACGTGATATACTACGTCTCTCACTTACCCTGGTTTTATGGCACTGCCAATTGTTGCAATTATCGGACGCCCAAATGTGGGCAAATCCACCCTGGTTAATCGACTCGCCGGGGAACAAACGGCGATTGTCCATGATGAACCGGGAGTGACACGCGATCGCACTTATCTACCAGCTTTCTGGAATGGTCG
>NZ_JBALBZ010000134.1:0-120443 GCF_036919495.1 Nostoc sp. | reverse complement strand
TCGTAGTCAACCGTTTTGAAAGTTCTTGGCATGAATTGAGATGCATTGGTATCTTACTGTGTCACTAAATGCGGTTCTCC
Source organism: Nostoc sp. (assembly GCF_036919495.1). GTDB lineage: Bacteria > Cyanobacteriota > Cyanobacteriia > Cyanobacteriales > Nostocaceae > Nostoc. The sequence goes on along the minus strand of NZ_JBALBZ010000134.1, from coordinate 120,363 downwards.
GACAACCTGCTAGGATGGTTTTCAACTTCTTCTCGTAAATGTCTACCCCCATCGCGTTGTTAAAGCTTTTTACTCCCGTATACAGAGTTGTAGCTGTATTAGCAGAGTCGGGATAACTGTACTTGATGTAATCTCTGTCATAAGTACCTGAATTGGCAGGGGTCAAAGGAACCCAAGGAACAGGGCCGCCCTTACTGATGTCATAACCCGCGAGATTACCATTCTCTAAACTATTACCATCAGATCGATTGCCAGGGTTAAAAGGAGTAGGCTGGAATGAAAAGTTGGGGCGAAGAGGACTTACAGCAGTCGATGTATTCGACCCATCCAGAGCAGAGTTACCTGTTAGATGGGGTTGGTCTGTTGGATTGGCTGGTGTATTTCCTTGAATCGTTGTGCCGTAAGTAGTCACCAATCCATATCCACTTAGCTTTTGAAAGCTCAGACCTGAGCCTTTACCACTGGTGTAAAAAGGAGCGCCTTTGGCAACGGCTGCGGCCCGTGCCATATTCCAACCCATACCATCGCCAATCATGATAATTACGTTAACTCCATTACCAGCCGCCATAGTGGGCTGAAAAACAGAATTACCAACTACCAGTAGAACGGTACTAAGCAAGCCAGCCATAGTAAAGGCTAGAAATCGCTTGTACTTTTGCAAAAATGAAATCATTGCAGTGTGCCTTAAAGTTAATTGAGCAAGTGTTAGGCGTTAATCTTGATAAAAATTTGGTTCTAGATGACTAGCACCAAAGTCTGAGTATGTAGCAGTTACATCTAATTGAGTGGAGGCTGTAGCTTGACTTTGGTTAGAGGCGGTTGCTGGTTGTTGATTTGATGTTCCAAAGAACAACAAAGCTGCCATAACCAGACCAGATATAAACCAAAACAAGGCAAGTTTATACTGTTTCAGCGATGAAATAATTTTGGATTTTTGAATGAAAATCATAATCAGAAAACTTTTTAGTAAATAACTGAGTTGCAATCAACGTAGGCGTAGCCCATCGTAGATATCTCCATGCTTTGACAGTTGGGAAAAATGCCAATAAGCATTATGTTTAAATAGTCTTTAAAAACTAAATATAGAGAGATTAACTTAGCAGAAATCATTTGAAAGTTTATAGTATTGATTAGTGATATACATAATTTAACTATGATTTCTATTTGAATTATTTTTACTTGCAGATAACATTAAAACTAAATCTTGGTTAAATAAAGGATGAATTTGCAACGCTGAAGGTTTTTGATAGCTAGTTAGCTGCAAAGTTATCTCAGCAATATTAAAACTTTTTTGGATGTGAGTTTCCAATTTAGTAAGTAAGCGATCGCATTCTTGGATAGTTGCACATTCAACTGTCAAATTGGCACAAAGTATTACTTTATCTAAGCTAATCGTCCAGATGTGGAGTTTTTCTACTTCAACAACACCAGGAAAAGATTTGAGAGATATTTCTACATCAACAGGATCTATTGACTCCGGTGCATACTCTAAAAAAATCTTTAAACTTTCTTGCACTAAAGATAAAGCACTTAAACCCGTAAAAGTTGCAACGACTAAACTAATAGCAACATCTGCCCACCACCAATCCCAAAGATGAATTGCTAAAGCAGCTATAATTACGCCAACAGAACTAACAGTATCAGCGATGACATGAAGCAAAGCTCCCCGTAGGTTTAAGTCGTCGTGAGTGTGGGGATGAAGCAAAGTAATATTGAGCAGATTGACGATTAAACCTAATACTGCAATTGCTAACATAGGTAAGCCTAAAATTGCTGCTGGATGTTGCCAGCGTTGAATAGCTTCCAATAGAATAAAAGTAGCGATCGCAAGTAAACCTAATCCATTCACCAAAGCTGCTAAAACTTCGATACGCTGATGTCCAAATGTTGCTTTTTTCTTAGCTGGTTGCTGTGCTAAAAAACTAGCAAGGAGCGATATCACCAAGGCTGTAATATCCGATAGAATGTGTCCTGCATCCGCCTGTAAAGATAAACTTTGACTCCATAAACCTACACTCCACTCAGCAACGAAAAAAACTGCAAGTAAACCTACTGTTATCCACAAAACTTTTGCTTTCTGGTAATCATTAACTACTTTTGCAGAATCATCTGCACATCCACACCATTGAAGTGAAAGCATTACTCAAAAAACCTTTTTACAGTTTAAGTTACCTAAAAACATGAATTTTGATAAGTTTGTCTTAAAATATAATCAATAAAAATTAACAACAGGTTATATCCTGATTAATTAGAATTTATCAACTGTTATTGTTTACTAAAAAGCCATCTTGAAAAAAGTAATATGAGTTAAGCAGAAATACCTGTACCTGTAAAAGTAAAATAATCTTTTACAGACATAGAAAAATGTATAATTTCAGGTTTTAGATATGGTAAATTTATATATTGGCTTTTAAATATCCAGCAAATATTGCATCATGGGCAGATTTACTATTTCCGTAACCAGAATTATGTAAGGAACAGTGTCAGCGTCCCATCTGTCCTATCCTGGAGATAGATAAATTGTGTTGTGGGTGAGACTGTGTTTTTCAGCGTTGTGATACCAACTTATAATCGCCAACCGATTTTAGAAAAATGCCTCCGCGCCTTGGAGGCGCAGGAGTTGAGTAAGTCTTCGGTTACTGATTACGAAATTGTCTTGGTGGATGATGGTTCTACTGATGGCACATTGGAGTGGTTAGCAGGACACAAAGAAGATTTTCCCCATGTGCGCTGGTTTGGGCAAGATCATGCCGGCCCGGCTGCGGCGCGGAATCTGGGTGTAGAACAGGCACTGGGAGACACAATTATCTTTATTGATAGCGATTTAGTGGTGCTGGAGAATTTCTTGCAAGCTCATGCTGAGGCGCTAGTACAGGGAAAGGAGAAATTGGGAAGCGATCGCTTTTTCACTTACGGTGCAGTTATTAATACTTGTAATTTCAATAACCCAACGGCTGAACCCTACAAAGTCACAGATTTTTCAGCAGCTTTTTTTGCTACGGGAAATGTAGCAATCCCTAAACATTGGCTAGAGAAAGCCGGACTTTTTGATACCAGTTTTCAACTTTATGGCTGGGAAGATTTAGAATTAGGTGTGCGGCTAAAAAAACTAGGTCTGATACTAATTAAATGTCCAGAAGCCGTAGGATATCACTGGCATCCAGCATTTAATTTAGAGCAAATTCCCCGATTGATTGACCAAGAAATTCAACGCGGACGTATGGGAGTTTTGTTTTATCAGAAGCATCCCACATGGGAAGTGCGAATGATGATTCAAATGACTTGGCTGCATCGCTTACTTTGGGGTATTCTTTCACTTAACGGTGCATTGAATGAACGAACAATGGCTCCGTTATTGCAATGGCTAATTAATTTAGGTAAACCACAATTAGCTTTAGAAATTGCCCGAATTTTTCTTAACTGGTACAACGTGAAGGGTGTTTATGAAGCCTATGCTGAAATGCAGCAAGTATCGTGATTGAAAAGTGGCAATTTAAGAGTTAGGTGGAACAATTACAAAATCCCTTTTCCTAATACCTTACGCTTCAACACTACGATGCGAGGTCTTGCCCCTTTACCTGAAAAGCCTAGACCTTCACGGAAGATTTCTGGCATATAAAATCGTCTTTCCTTATCCTTTTCCTTATCTTCGTAAATAACCCCCATTTCCTCTAGCATTCTTACTGTTAGCTGATCCATCTCAAACTGTTCTACTGCAAAAGGAATTTTTCGTTCAGAAGGAGGATATTTAGGTAGTATTTCCTCAACCCAAATTTTGAAAGATGGATATTCTTCCTTGGCTTCTTCCACCTTCTGTTCACTACACGGTTTAAGGGCACGGCGGATTGCTTCAGGAGGTAAAAGGCGGCTATTAGACCACTTTTCAAATTGCACTTCTTTAGCTCTATTTACTGTAATTTCTGCCGCGTGGTACAAGAAGCGGACAATATCTCTTGCTTGAAGCCTCCCATTAAAATCTGTTAAAGCTGCAAATATCCAGAAAGCTGTGTAAGCTTCTTTAGCATTATCTGATCCTAGTCTTTTACCCCATAAATTTTGTAGTTGTTCTGTAATATCCTCTCGACTTAAATTGTCAATACTAGATTTTTCTGCACCTATTACTTCAGATTCACTGCATATCCAAAAAACTAACCGTACAAAAGAATCTTGATCCCAAGATAAATCATAAGAACGGTAAAGGTTCTCAAACTGCCTCAAATTTTGCGTAATTGTGTAGCGCAGAAAATCACGGCGCAGGAAAATTATCACTCCCAAATTAGATTCCCTGATTTCCGAAAGTTTATTTGGCAAGTCTTCAATCAAAGCTTTTAAGGCTATCTTCTCTTGATTACTAGAGGCAATATTCTGAAAAATATCTTCTAAACCATCAAAAAGAAAAACTATACGTAATCCTTTATGTTTTAACTCACGATTTATGCTGCCAAGACTCTTAGCAGTTTCTGTGTTGGAGTCAATACCTACAGTTCTAGCAATTTCTTTAATCCAAAATTCCGTCCATTGTGGCTCACTCCAGTTTTCTTCTGCAAGCACCCTTTTAATCCTATCTACATACTCAGAATGTATAAATTCAGGAACACTATGAGATAAAGTTGCTCTAACCTCACTTCTAGCTTCATTGATAACACGCCTAGCATTATCACCCAGTTTTCCTGATTGAAGGAGAGGAAAAATATATATTTCTGGTTCTAATTCTGGATCTTTCCTATGTATACGATTTAAAAAACTTTCCCAATATTTAAAACGTGATAATTGAATGTAATTAAAAGTTTTGCCTGCTCCCTTGGCACCAATGGATACTACACGAGGCAATTCCTCTCGAAAATTAGTTGCTAAATTTCTCAGGGGTTCTGTGACTAATAAATCTTCCCCTTGCCCTTCTTCAGCATATTCGTAGCGCTGGCATACATCCCTAAGTTGGCGAGCTTCTGCAAGTATATCTTTTTCTTCAGTAGGTTTTAACCTTGAGTCCTCACTCATAGTAGTTACCAACTGTCCTTCTGCCCACTCTCTGGCAACTCTCATAAGTGAAGTTGAACTTAATTTTGATCGTGCCTCATCCCACTTATTTATATAAAGTAATTCCTCAGCAAAAAATGTTTCTTTTATCTGCAATCTTGTAGAATCTACACTCTCTTTTTCTGACTGCAAATAAACCGATTCCAATCGCTCCAATTCATATTCAAACGCAGGTGATAATCTCAATTCTTCCGTTAGCATACTAACGATCAAAGATGGATCGTAATATCTTTCATCATCTACAGTTGACTCTGACGGTGCTACTCTAGCAATTTGTTCCAGAACTAAGCTCCAGAATGGACGCACATCAACATCAGTTTTGTAAACTTCGTCTCCAGAGAAAAATTCTACAGATAATGTAGCATCACCAAGGGTAAAATAAATCACAGATGACTCTTCTTGATACCAATCTTTGAACCATTCTCTTAAAGCGTCCTCAGCATTTTTTCTGTTTTGATCACTAATTAGATATATTTCTAAAGCATCTGAGTAACAGCGAATTTTTACTACCCCTTCTGGTAATTTAGTACCATAATTAGTTTTATGTCCAATAGTTCTCTTGACATCAAGCCATGTGAGTAATTTTGGCGATTTTGGTGCATTCATAGTCTTTCAATTTCTCCCACAATCCATTTTGATATTGCTAATAGTTTATTCTCTATATCTTCATCGCTTGCTTTTTGTTTTTGAGTAACTATAGAAATTACTTTTCCTCCATACCGCCACATTTGGTTAATCTGTCCACTATTTAATTTTCTCTCTTCCTTATTATTCCTAGTATCGAATACTTCCCCAATAAATATTTCAGGTAGATTTAAAGACCCTCCTGCACCTAAACAGTCTAATAACTTATTTATATTATGTTGACATTCAGCAATATCTGTACAAAAATCACTACGCTTATGACCTTTCCTCTTCATTAAGATTGTCTTAAGACCACATTCAACGGCATAAAATAAGAGTAATCGATGGGCGTTAGTTCGAGATGTTTCCTGAGAATTTTTATAAGCACACAGATTTTGAGACCATGCTTTTTCCATTTCCCGATCTGTAAAAGGTATTGCCATTAAGGTATTTTTACTTCGCTGAAATACAAATTTACTTAGATATATTATGTCAAAATAGCCCCACCCATCAATCGCTCATACCGATATTTCAATTCTTCTTTCATCAAATACCAGCGCTCTAAAGTAACATCCATCTCTATTATTTTTTCTGCTGCTTGCCGCGCTAAAAGCAAAACTTCTTCATCCTCAACCAAACTCGCTAAGGTAAAATCTGGCACTCCTGATTGACGAGTTCCCAGTACTTGCCCTGGCCCACGAAAACGCATATCCATCTCAGAAATGAAAAAACCATCCTGAGATTGTTCCAATACCTTCAACCGTTGTTGAGCATCAGGACTTCTAGAACTGCTCATCAATAAACAGTAAGATTGAGCCGCGCCACGACCGACACGCCCGCGCAGTTGATGCAGTTGTGATAAGCCAAATCGCTCCGCATTTTCAATGAGCATCACTGTAGCATTAGATACATCTACGCCCACCTCAACAACGGTAGTAGAAACCAAAACCTGTGTTTGGTTATCGCGGAATTTGGTTATTGCTTCATCCTTATCTGCTGAACTCATACGACCGTGCAGCAGCCCGACTTGAAAATCGGGAAAAACGCTTTCTTGTAACTTTTGATGCTCCTCAGTTGCCGATCGCAGATCCAGTTTTTCTGATTCTTCTACCAAAGGCAAAACCACATAAACTTGTCTACCTTGGGCAATTTCTCGGCGGATGAGGTCGTAAGCATGGTTGCGTTGCTGACCTGACAATACTGTTGTCTGAATCTTTTGTCGTCCTGGCGGTAACTCATCAATCTGGCTCACATCCAAATCCCCGTGTATCGTCAGTGCTAAGGTTCTGGGAATCGGAGTAGCTGTCATAGTTAACACATGGGGTTGCTCACCTTTTTGCTGCAAACGCGCCCGTTGTTCTACCCCAAAACGATGCTGCTCATCAATCACCACTAACCCAAGTTGATGAAAATTTACGGGGTCTTGAATTAAGGCATGGGTTCCCACTAACAGAGGTAATTCACCAGTTCCTAACTGAGAATGTATTTGTCTTCGTTTAACAGTTTTAGTAGAACCTGTCAGTAATTCCACTGGTAAATGTAAGAGGTTAAACCAACTAACTAACTTGCGATAATGTTGTTCTGCCAAAACTTCTGTGGGAGCCATCAGCGCCGCTTGATAGCCAGATTGAATTGCTGCGAGGATAGCTAGCACGGCAACAACTGTTTTACCAGAACCGACATCACCTTGTACCAAACGATTCATTGGTACAGGTTTTTGCAAGTCGTTGAGGATATCGTTGAGAACTCGTTGTTGTGCGCCAGTGAGTTGAAAAGGCAGTATTTCGTGGAATTTTTCTACAAGTTGACCGCGTGGAACTAGTATGGCGCTGGTTTGAATCGCCCTTGCTTGCTGCTGACGTTGCAGTAACCCAAGTTGTAGGTAGAAAAATTCGTCAAAAACTAGGCGACGACGGGCAACTTGTAAGGCGGCGCTATCACTGGGAAAGTGGATGTTAGCGATCGCATCTTTCAATTCCATCAAACCATACTTTTGTCGTAAACCACTTGGCAAAGGGTCTTTCAAGTTGGCAGCAGCAGGTAAAGCAGCTATTACCGCCTGTCGTACTGTATTTGCCACCACCCCTTCTGTCAGTCCATAAATTGGCACTACCCGCCCAATATTTAGCGACTCAATCGAATCTCCTGGATTTGCCAAAACCTCTAGTTCTGGATTATCAAGCGTCAAGCCGTATTTACTTTCTTTCACCAACCCACACGCCGCTAAAATACTACCAACTGGATAACGGCGTTTTAAACTTTCTTGCCAAGCGCGACTGCTAAAACGTGTACCTGCGTAAAAACGACCAATTTTGATTTGACCACTGTTATCTTTTACTACCAGTTCTAAAATTGATAATTTTTGATTTTTAGGGCTAGTAAAGCAGTTACAACGCTTCACTGTAGCCACTATTGTCACCGTCTCACCCGCTTGTAACTCGCGGATATTCACCTGACGCGCATAATCAATATGGTCACGAGGATAGTAAAAAAGCAAATCGCGGACGGTATGTAAACCAAGCCGTGCCAAATTATCAGCTTTTTTGAAACCTATTTCTGGTAAATCGCTGAGTTTTTGCTCAATGTTCGGTGCAAGCCTCCGACTCACCTCAGTGATAATTTTAGATTTTGGGTCGCGCCTTTGGTGCGCTGGAAGCGCAACTTGGATTTTGGATTGATAAGTTCTCCCTTGCTCCCCTGCTCCTCTGCTCCTCTGCTCCCCCTGCTCCCCTTCCTCTTCTTTCTGTAATTGGGAGAGATATCTACGAGTCTCTGCTACTAAATGTTGTCTTTCTTCCAGTGCTAGATGTGGATAACTAGCAAATTGCACCGCTAGTCCTTGCCAACGACGGCGTTCAGTTTGGGGTAAGCCTGCTGGGAATTTGCCCAAAGTTAGGCTAAGAAATTCACTAAAGCGGTATTCTCTGCCCATCAAGTCTGTAAAGCCGCGTTCAGCTTCTATTCCCAAGGCTTTGTGCAATCTTATCCAATCTGGTTTTTCATTAGTCATTGGTCATTAGTCATTAGTCATTAGTCATTAGTCATGGTCATTGGTCATTTGACTCTGGACAAAGGACAAAGGACAAATGACTAATCCTCAAACCAACTAGCACGCCATGCAGCTTCAGCTTCAGCGATCGCTCTTTCTCGATGTTTCTTTTGATACTCTCGTCCTAGCTTGTTTAGCTGAACTAAAATACTGCGGATTTGCCTGCGCTCAGAGGAGAGTGCCACATCAGCAAATTCAATTTCTCCTAGTCGCAGGTTAATAGCCATAACTTGCGTCAGTCCAGAATCTTCTGATTGCTGCTCATTTTCAATTTCAATTACTAAGTTTAATAAGTTGGGTGGCCCTGGCATTACCTCACCAGACGCTTCTGATGCAGCCGCAGCCGCAGCTGCTAAAATCGGTTCTGGTAATTTTTTAGGTAATACGCCAGATTTTTGTATTAAAACATTAGCATCATGCGACAGTTTTTTCAGTATCTCTTGCGTAACCTCTTCTAAGTTCTGTTGCCATTTTACTAGTTCTATAGGATTAGAAGTGTCGGCGCTGAAAGACTGAGAATTAGAGGTATCCATAAGTCCAGAAGATAAAGAGGATGTTACTCCCTCATGCCCCTCATCCCCCTCATCTACCCCAACTTCCTCACTTTGAATACAAGCAAGCAATTTCTCCCCTGCCACTTGCCCCAACTTGCGGATGGCTTGTTGCAATTGCTGACGCTGATTCAATGACAAATTCAGAAAATTTTCAGGATAGCCCTGAGTACAAAGGTGGTAACTCGCCAGAATCAACTGTTTTCGTACAGCTAGCCCCAAGGTGTTTAGATAACTAGCATAAGCGTTTTGTAATTCTACTGCGATCGCCCGAATCGCTTCTTTTATTCCTGCAATATCCCGTTCAATTCGCTCGATTGCTCTTGCCATATCTTTTCGTTCTTGCCCATGTGAACTATTACATAGTACAAATGTACGAATTTATTTTAGGATAACTTTCCAGAGGATTTTATATTTTAAATTAAATACGATATTTCGCGTCTTTACTAATAAAATACAGGTCAGGCTATTTGCTTGACCTGTCCTTTAAGCAGTTAGGAGTTAAGAATTATGAGTTATAAATTATCTTATAGAGACGCGATTAATCGCGTCTCTACTCCTAACTCTTGTACAGACGCAATTAATCGCGTCTCTAATATTACTTAGTACCCATTTGTGCTGCGACTTCATCAGCAAAGCTAATTTCTTGCTTTTCAATGCCTTCGCCCAGTATATAGCGGACAAAGCGGGTCACTTGAATCTCTTCGCCTAATTGCCCCTTCACTTGCTTCACCAAGTCTTCCACAGAAATACTCTGATCCCGAATGTAAGGTTGATCGAGCAAAGTCAATTCTTTCAGGCGTTTTTCAATCCGTCCCTGAACAATCTTTTCTTTGATGTTATCTGGCTTGTTTGCCAAATCATCCTTGCCCATTTCAATATCTTTTTCCTTTTGGGCAACTTCGGCAGGGATTTGGTCTACGCTCACATACTCGACATTTGGACAAGCCGCAACTTGCATTGCAGTATTCCGTGCCAAGCTTTGGAACTCTTGATTGGTAGCCACTGACTCACTTTGAGAAGCCAGTTCTACCAATACACCAACTCTACCGCCAGTGTGAATATAGCTGTCTACTACACCTTGTGTGCCTTCTGCTAGGGCAAAATTGATAAAGCGACGCACTTGGATGTTTTCACCGAGCGTAGCAATAGTTTGCTTGATGAATTCTTCTACAGTTGCACTTTCATTTTCAATATACTGTTGAGCCAACAAAGACTCAACACTATTAGCAGTCGCTGCTTGCTTTGCTAGGTTTTTAACTAAAGCTTTAAAAGCCTCGTTACGAGCAACAAAATCGGTTTGGCAGTTGACTTCTATGAGTACACCTACCCGACCACCGGGCTGAATGTAAGTTTCTACTAGCCCTTCTGCCGCAACGCGATCGCTTTTTGCGCCCGCCTTAGAGATGCCCTTTTTCCGTAGCCAGTCTATGGCTTCTTCTACGTTACCATCAGTCTCTATCAGCGCCTTTTTGCAGTCCATCATGCCGGCACCAGTTTTTTGGCGTAGCTCTTGGACGAGTTTTGCAGATATTTCCGCCATGTTGCCTCAATTCCTAACTTGACCTCGAGTTGTAATCGCTCACGGGTGTTGAGTATTTCTATCTTACTCAGGGCTGGGGTAGAAAAAATAATGAAGTTATGTGAGGTATGAGTTTTTTCGCCTCTACCTTAACCTACGATTTGCCGCAGGCTAGGGCGGCTTGCTGCTACTCTTCAGCCACCGCCCTCCTTCGGACAATTCACCCCTGCTTTACTTATTCCTCTGTTGCTTCCTCGTCGGGAATTACGGCGTCAGTATATTCGGTTTCTTCGTAGTCATCGTCATACTCACTGCCGTCGTAATCTTCGTAATCATCTTCAGCCTCAAGCTGACCGTGACGACCTTCATAAATGGCATCCGCCAATTTTCCAACTATTAGCTTAATTGACCTGATAGCATCGTCGTTTGCTGGAATGGGGATATCTACTACATCTGGGTCACAGTTTGTATCCAGCATGGACACAATAGGAATACTTAGCTTTTGGCATTCTTGAACTGCGTTATATTCCCGGCGTTGGTCTACAATCACCACGATATCGGGTACTTTCCGCATTGTTTTAATGCCGCCCAAGTATTTTTGGAGCTTCGTCATTTCCCGACGTAGCATTGATGCTTCTTTTTTCGGTAATAAATCTAGTGCGCCAGTTTCTTCACGGCGTTCTAAATCTTTCAGACGGTCTACCCGTGTTTTGATGGTTGCCCAGTTGGTCAACATTCCGCCCAACCAGCGTTGGTTAATATAGTGGGAACCACAACGGGTAGCTTCTTGGGCAATAATTCCAGCTGCTTGGCGCTTGGTGCCGACAAAAAGAAATTTCTTCCCTTGTTCTGCGTGCGATCGCATGTAGTTGTAAGCATTATCCATCAACTGGGCAGTTTGCACCAAGTCGATGATATGCACACCATTGCGGGAAGTATAAATGTAAGGAGACATTTTTGGGTTCCAACGCCGGGTCTGATGCCCAAAGTGAACCCCTGACTCCATCATTTGAGCCAATGAAACTACTGGCATATATTTTCTAACTCCGATTCGGGTTAAACCTCCATCCAAGTGCATTTCCCAACTGGGAAACACCCGAATTCTCAGATGTGCGAGATTAGTTAACTTTACTAGGTTAGCATATTCTGAATAGTTCTAGTTGGTTGACCAAGTGAGTCCAAGAAAATAGCGCTGCCTACTCAACAATTTGGCAGAACTATTAATGAGGATTATTACTCATCAATAAATTGGAAAAAGGTGGTCGTAGGTTTCTGCTACTGGTTGACCATCAGCACTGGGGTAGAAGATTTCTGATTCGACACTAACAGGTACAGTAGCCGTCATGGTTGTAAAATCAGTGCTACGAGATTATTGTAGAACAACTCTACTTCTGGCTAACTTGGGATGTGCAATCTTTTCAAAATATAACTAGATAACTCACAAAATCCTTCGCCTTCGGCAGCGTTAGTAATATAAGCAGGGTGATATTTCAATTGATTCACATATTCCAGCACGTTTGCCACGCCTACAGAAACAGGAAAATAACGCCGATCAAATAAGCTTTCATCATTGGGGCTATCGCCAACAGTGACAATTTGTTCTGGTGAGTACTGGGGCAAATATTCGCGCAATACTTGCAATAATCCTACAGCTTTATCTTGCCCTTGAGGTTTAATGTGACACTGCACGTTGCTATAGGTAAATCCCCAACCCATTTGTTGACAAAGATTCTCTAAGGTTTGTAGTTCCTCTTGATGCAAACCAGCTACATCAAAAGTCCAATCGGTGATGCGAAAGCGATTATCAGCAGATTCTTGGATTTGGGGAAATTTAGTTTGTAAATTCTCAAAAGTCGTAGCCAAGTGCTGGCGATGTTTAACTAAATCGAGAATGGGTGTTAAGACTACTGGTTTCTGGTTTCCAGGCGGAAAGTACAAACCACCATTTTCTGCCATAGCACCTGCCACTGGCATAATCGCACTCAATCCACTCACCCACCCAGCAGAACGTCCTGTGACAATCATTACCTTAATGTCAGCTGCCGCTAAATCCTCTAGAGCTTGCAGCAGTGCAGGAGTAAATTTTCCTCGTCTAGTCAAAGTGCCATCCATATCTGTGGCTATCAGACGAATATTGCTAAAGCTTGTAGATGAAAACTCAGACAGGGCAGGGATACTCTGGTGTCTGGACATAGGTGGTTTGTAAAAGGCTGTAAAAAATATTAATCATACAGCAAGATGACATTGAAGATTTGGGCATCCTAAACATCAGGAGTTAAGTTTTTCAGTTTCCAACCATGTCCACTTCGATATTTCTTGCCCAAACCCCAGGAAAGCCTAAAAAAGCATCCCAGGAAGTGCCAGCAAGTAATCCTCAAATACCAGTATTATTTCTGGCAACTTTTGGAGGGCTGGCTTTAGCGGTGATTGCTTTGATTGTGTATAGTAAGCTCCAGAAGGATAAGCTGGAGAAAAAACTTAAGTTTGAACAATTTCGTGCGCGAGAATTAGAGAAAAAATTTAAGCTGGCGCTGGAAACGATTCGCAAAATGGAAACTAATCCCGATTTGGTCAACTCACGGGACTTTAACCTGGATTATCTGCGAATGCGGATGGCAGAAGAGGTGTTTCATTTTGCAATCCTTAATCAAGTAAAGATTCAGATCAAAGAAAAAGTTACTCAAGCCCTGCGTCCAAATCAAGCACAACTCGGATCAGTTGGAATTGCTAATAGCGCTGGACGGCAAGTAGATGAAGTTTTTGATGTAGAGTATGAAACTGGTACTCCACCGAACACTGCTAAAAAAGTACTATTTCGGATTCAAATCCGGTTAATGAAGTTACCAACGCAGGCGACTTCTGCAACTATTAGTCAAATTATTGACTGTATAGAAACTTACCTAAGCCCCATAGAAAATGATGATAGTTGGCAACCAACAATTCAAGGTCGGATTGCTACTATGCATTGGGATCAGAAGGCTAAACCTACGCCTCTACTGGTGCTAGAACAATCAAATGAAGGCGTGAATGTGACTTTTCGTACTAGTCGTCAACCAAATGCTCCAACTCCGCCAAACCAACCTGGAATGAAAAAATCAGGCTCGGCTAGATAATAAATTATGGTTGTTATTAGTCATTGGTCATTGGTCATTAGTCATTTACAAAGGACAAATGACTAATGACTAAAATCATGGCTGAATAACTACATTGGGGGAATTGCGGGTTAAAAGACCATCTTCCATTTCTACGATGCGATCGGCTATATCTAAAATGCGGTTATCGTGTGTCACTAATAAGATAGTAGTTCCTTGATTTTTGGCTAAACTCTGCATTATTTCTACGACATCGCGTCCTGATTGTTTGTCTAATGCTGCTGTCGGTTCGTCTGCTAGCACCAGTGGGGGACGATTCACTAAGGCGCGAGCGATCGCAATTCTTTGTTTCTGTCCACCAGAAAGATTATCTGGGTAGTAATCAACTCGTTCTTCTAGACCAACAGACCCCAGCATGGCTTTTGATTTAGCTACTGCTTCTGTTTTAGAAATATTATCATTCAATTCTACAGCCATTTGCACATTTTGCTTTGCTGTCAAGAACCCTAGCAAATTGTGAGCTTGGAAAATATAACCAATGTTGCGCCGCATCTGCACCAGTTTGTTTTGATTGACGCCAAAGAGTTCTTCACCTAAAAATTTTAAACTTCCTTCTTGTACAGACCGCAAACCACCAATTAAACTCAGTAATGTTGTTTTACCTGAACCTGATGGCCCGGTCATAATTACAATTTCACCTGGATAAATTTCTAGATTGATGTCAAATAATATCTGTTTTCTCAGTGACCCTTTGCCATAGTAGTGGTTGAGATTTTTAATGGCAATTACAGGTTCTTTTTCTATCATATTCTTATTAGTTACAAGTTAACAGTTTTGAAACGTAACTGTAGCGCTTATCAAAAATCAAGCTTTCTTAATTATTGATTATAAACTATAGTTATCAATAATTTATTTTAATTAATATTGACTTAATTAAAATATATCTGCTGGATCGGCAGAACTTAATTTGCGGACTGCGATCGCACCAGAAATAATGCACATTAACATAGTCAATATCAACACCATTACTGCCCGATCAAAGCTCATAAAAACTGGTAAAAGTGTTGCATTTCGGGCGCTATTATACATAAATAAAGTAAAAATTATTCCAGGAAAGTATCCTAAAACTGCTAACAACAAAGCCTCTTGAAGAATGACTGTCAATAAATAGTTTTGTGTGTAGCCTATTGCCTTGAGAGTAGCGTACTCAGCTAAATGATCTGCAACTTCTGTATAAAGGATTTGATAAACAATCACAGTCCCTACAATGAAACCCATGACAGTCCCTAATGTGAAAATAAATCCAATTGCTGTACTATTTGCCCAATAATTCCGCTCAAAATCAATAAATTCTTGCTTAGTTAAAACATTTACCTCTTTAGGTAAATACTTTCGTAGCTGTTGGGCAACAACATTAGTATCTGCTCCTGGCTTTAATCTAATCAGTCCGATATCAATTAATCCTGGTTGACGATTGCTGAATATTCGCAGAAAGTTAATATCACTTGTAATTAAATTTCCATCTGCACCAAATGATGCACCTAATGTAAATAGTCCTTCTACTTTAATTCGCCGCCTTCGTACTTCTGCTGTTACAGTCTTTCCTTGTTCATAATTAGTAACAATTGGGCCATATTCTAGCCGAGAAGAACGATCAAATAAAACTACATCAGGTAATTTAAGTTTATCTAAATTCTCTTGAACACCAGGTAAATTAACTAGGTTACTTTCTGGGTTCATTCCAAATATTAAGATACTACGAGGACGGCCTGTTACAGGATTTTTCCAGATTGTAAAGTCCAAATATATCGGATATACTGATTGGACTGCGGGTAATTCTAAAGCTTTATATAAACGTCGTTGAGAAAAACCCCTCATCGCCAGGATAGCGCTAGATTGACTGTTAATTAAAACAATATCGCCTTGCAAGCTGTTATGGAATCGAACGTTACTATAGTAAAGAGCATCCCGGAAGCCAAGTTGCATAAACATCAAAATATCAGCAAAAGCAATTCCTGCTAAAGCTACAGCTAGGCGAGTTTTTTCTCTTGTCAGTTGTAGCCACGACAGAGGTATTTTTTGACTCATCTTATAGATATCCAAGCATAGTTAAAATAATTCGTAATACTCGCCATTCGCGTAGCGTCTCGTAGAGAAGGCGAGAAGCAAGCTACGTAATTCGTAATGACGATGGAATCGAATTTATAGAATGCTGAAAATTCATTAGGCAGCTTAATTCAGAGTATTTAAATCCAAAATATCAAATCATAAACTGATATTAATGCTCACCTATAACTTAATTATTTACTAATTTCGACAACTACCTTAGCGTAAGTTAAACCAGAAACTTTCTGGCTATCTTCTGGAGTTAGAGCAATTTTCACTTCTACGACTCTGGCATCCACATCTGCTGCTGGATCTGTATTCAGTACATCTTTTTTACCAATTTTTCTACCAATTTCAGTAACAGTTCCTTTTAATTCGCCGCTAAATGCTTCATTGTCGCTGGTGATAGTGGCATTTTGACCAATACGCACTTTACCAATAGTATCTTCAGGGACTTCAGCAATCACAAACATTTGGCTAGTTTGACCAATTTCAGCAATGCCATTTGCACCGATCGCTTCGCCTGATTTGGTGTAAACTTTTAAAATCTCTCCAGCGATTGGTGCTTGAACGTAGCTTAACTTTAGTTCTGCTTCGGCTTTTCTAATATTTGCGATCGCATTACTAACTTGGGCTTGCGCTACTTGCACATCGGTAGGACTAACGTCTAAAATTCTGCTCAGTTTGGCCTTTTCTTCATCGATTTGTCTTTGCAAAGTTGCTACGGTTTTATCACGGTTAACTTTGGCTTCGATTAGCTGCTGTTGCAAAGTTGCTAAATTTTGTATTTGGGTAGCTCTGGCTTCGGCAAGTTGCTGTCGTAGAGTTGCTAATGTTTGCTTTAGCGTAGCTTGACTTTCGGCCACCTGTTGATTAGAAGTTACTGCACTCAAGCGTCTTCTATCCCGCTCTTGCTGAGAAATAGCACCTTCTTTGTATAAATAATCATACCGTCCGGCATCGACTTGAGCATTGCGCTGTTCAGCTTGAGTACGTGTAAGCGTTGCTCTGAGAGCATCTCTTTGCCCACTGAGTTCAGCTTCTAAGCGATTCACGGTTGCTTGTTGGACAAGTTTATCACCACTTAACTGGGCTGCAACCCGTGCGATCGTTGCTTGCCCTCCATTCCTTTCCCCAATTAACTGCGCTTGTAGGCGAGCAATAACTGCTCTTTGGGCTTGAATATCTCTTGGAGATCCAGCTTTGACTTGCGCTAGATTCGCACGGGCTTCTTGCACTTTGGCTTTTGCCTCTTGTAGTCCGGCTATTTGGGTATCGCGGTTATCTAAAATTGCCACAATTTGGCCTTGCTTTACCTGTTCACCCTCTCTCACCAGAAGTTGCTGAATTCGTGACGATGGTGCTAATCCTGATGATGGGGCGGACAATTTAACAACTTCGCCTCGCGGTTCCAAACGCCCTACAGCACTAATGCTATTGCTAGATGGCATTACGGGAGCAGATGTAGTTAATTTTCTTAACTGCTCGATTTTAGCTGTACCTAGTATCCCAGCAGCGATTACTATTGGTACGGCTACAGCGATGCCCCACCAAATCTTAGGTTGTTCTTGATTAAATGCCTGCTCACTTGGCTTTGGCTTTTCAGTCACCCTTGACATAGTATGTTGCCCATTTACCTGAATTGTGCTGATGGAAGTAAAAATAAAAGGGGTTTTTAATCAACAGCCAGCCGCTTAGGACAAACAATAGTAGTTTAAAGCTGGGTATCGCTTAAAATCCATTGCGTGATGAATGCTCAACACTATGGCTTTATAAAATGGTGTTTTCTATAGTGCTTCTCGTTTGTATGCAATACATTTTGGTCTCACTTCCATTCCTCTCTCCTAAAAGGAGAGAGGCTCTGAGGCTTACTCCCCAACGCTAGCTCTTAAGAGACGCTGTTCTTGTTAAGTCTGTGTTGATACTGAGAAACGCTATAGTAGCTGACTATTCAATAACTCTGAGTATTATTGAGGCATGAGTGCAATGGACGTTAGCAAAATTCACAAGCAGTATGAATCTAGATGTAGAGACGCAATGTATCGTATCTCTACACAAAATCCCAAATTGGTATGATGCGGTATACTGCTACATCCACTACGGCTATAGTTAGTCACAAAATTGAAAAGAAACGTCAAAAATAGATTGTTGCCTTTGCTGGATACAATCTTGGTACAAAAGTTAGTCTTCCTTAAGTGAATCAAGGATTAATTAACTAAAAAATATCTGTCAACTTGAGCATTTCTAACATTAGAGTTTCCTTAACTTTCTGGTCAATGACTTAGCTCTCTCTAGTTGCTTGCACTACCTACCAAGACAACAAACCATTTTGTGATATTTGCTTCAAAGACCTTACTATTCTCCCTGTTGTTGTTTTGGAACTCCATTAAACTCTCGTTGAATAAATTCTACATTTATCCATTACGTGAAAACGTAACAGAGCCTACAGATGAGGGAGATGAGGAGGATAAGGGGATGATTAAGTAGGGAGATCGAATAAAACTGTGGTCATGTAATTTTCTGCCCAAGCTGAACCAAAGGCTTTTTCTAGTACACGGCGGGTTTTATCGTTTTGCTGCTGTTTGGTGCAGTAGTTGTGTTGTCCGGCGAGATTTTGTGTAACTTGTTCAGATGAAACTGGATGTGAAGCGATCGCTTGGGTGCAGTGAATATCTAAAAATTCTCGCACCCGCGAGATAAATATTGTTTCTTCTTCTGGGGAACTGGGGCGCACAAAGATGCAAAAATCCGAAAAAATATCTCCCCATTCAGGTAATTCACGGGGTTGGGAAAAGTTAAGCACTGTTAGCTGTGTCAGCGCAGAAGTATAAGATTCTGGTAAGGTTCGCCCTAATTGGATGGGAGAAAGGTCTGCGATCGCTGCACTAATTTGCCCTCTACCCCCAACTAAATCGCAACCAAACATCGGCAGGTTGTATTCTGGACGGGGAAACATGACGCAGTGCAAAATATCCAGCATGTTTCCGATTTTTGCCAGTTCCAAGTGCATTTTTCGGAACTGTGGCGTTTGATAGCAACGGTTTTCAATCGTCAGTTTTTCCCCTTCTAGTCTACCTTCCACATACCCCAAGTCATCAGGCAAATGGTATGGCGATATATCCAAGTGCTGATGCCAAGCTGCCTCAATACAATCAGCTAGCTGACGAATTAGGGGATGTTGTTGCTCACGCAGCGAGGGTATAGAAGTAAATGACATATTCTAGTTGGGAATGCGATCTAGTGGCCAGTCTACAACCTGTTGTGCCATACCTGTTGTGGTCTGCAATATAAGCAAACACTTGCACCCAGCCAACGTAAATTTATAAGACAGATGCTTTTCAGAAGGATTATTTATTTTGTAGTCTAGGTTACAGAAATAATTTTAGATTAGCCCATTCGTTAAGGCTAATAGAAAGCTATGAAACTAGATTCTCGTAGACCAGATTTTGCTATGCAACCAAGAAGGGAGAATCTGGAAGCTTTACAGCAGTTAAGAGCTTCTACTTGGGTGAAGCTTTTGCAACTTCCCAACCCCTTTAGTTTTGACGAAGCACTTTTATTGTGTCCGGTTTCAGCAGATGAGTGGCTAGCCTGGATTCCAGATCATGGAGAGGCAATACTCAATATTAGTCATTTGTCATTGGTTAATAATTTTAGACAAAAGACTATTGCCAGAAATCAGTGACATCGTATCCCAGTTCCTCTAGCATGTGCCGTAGCAGGGGTAAACTGAGTCCAATTACATTGGTGTGACAGCCTTCAATTTTTTCGACGAAGAAACTACCAAAACCTTCAATTGCAAAGGCTCCAGCACACTTCAGGGGTTCACCTGTGGCAACATAAGCTTGAATGGCGCGATCGGTCATTTGGCCAAAGTAAACTTTTGTGACTTGAGACTTGACTATAGTACGGTTTTGAAATGTATCAATTAAGGCATGACCTGTATACAAATCGCCAAAGTTACCTTGCATTATCTGCCAACGAGCGATCGCTTCAGAAGTATCTGGTGGTTTGCCGTAAATTTCACCATTCATGAACAAAACCGAATCACAACCCATAATCAAAGCCGATTCAAACTGTGGGGCTACAGTTTCCGCCTTATATTGGGCAAGAGTTTTAACCAATTCTGCTGGTTCACTTAATTCAATCTGCGACTCATCAAAATCACTTGCTCGAACTATCGGTTCAATACCAACAGTTTGCAGCAAGCGGTGTCGGGCTGGGGAAGCTGAGGCAAGTACAAAAGGTGGAATTTTCATGATATTTCTAACAAACTTCGTAATTGGGAATAGGCATAGGACACTGGCATTACAAAGAGGCTCCAGGGGCGGGGAGTAGGGAGCAGAGGGGATAAATCCTTCTCCCTTGCTCCCTGCTCCCTGCTCCCCTGCTTCTTCCCCACTCCCCACTCCCCAATTAATAAACAGTAAAAGAATTGACAACCTCATCAATCATTCGTTTAACTCTCGGCCAGCGTTTTTCAGGAATTGAGGCGTTGAGGGTAAAAACTTTACCACGGCTAACAGCGACGCTGGCGATGTTGTGTCGTTGCTGTTGATTGGGGAGTTTAACCTCATACTCTAAAAGGTAGTATATTTTACCGTCTACTTCTCGCTGTGCAGCATTGACTAATTCAGCTGAACGACCAGAGTCAGGAGGTGCAAGAGCGGCTTTTCCCAACTTATATCCCACTTCTGTTGGGGTTCCCAATTCTGACAAAGTTTTGCCTTCGGGAACTGGGCTAATCACAACAGAAACATTTTCAGACACCTCAATCAAATCGTGGAAAACTACATCTGGGCCGTTGGCAACTTTAACTTGCAGCCAGCCGTTAGGATATAAAAACTGATAGCCATCATTAGTGTCTACAAAGCTTTTGAGTCCAGATGCTGCCGCTACATCAGAATTACTCAGGCTGAAGCTTAACACCAATAGCAAAATTAATATAATTCGTTTCCACATTTTTACAGATTCCTTTAGGCTGGAGACAACACCAGGCTTGTATCATTTCTCGTTATTATTCTCCCACCAACCGGCACGCTTCGGATGAGGCATTATATGGGGAGGGATAAATGCTTAAATTTGGTTGAAAGGGCAGGAAACAGGAGGCAAGAGAAGCAAATCATGCCTTAATTTGAAGAGAGGATGATTTGGAGCTACCGAACTCTTATAAAGTTGCAACCCTACCCGCCTCGGAATGAATTCCAAGGCTAATAGCGAAAGTCATTTCAAAGATGACTGGAAGATTTTTAACGATTCTGGGAATACTAGACACAGTAAATTTGCATCAAAAACAGCACGAAAATGGCTCTGTGGCGACTTTACTATCATCTTGTTTGGGCGACAAAAGAGCGCCAGCCACTAATTACCCCCGAACGCGAAACCCAACTTTATAGTTACATCATTGGCAAAGCCAATGCACTTGGTAGCATTGTCCATGCTGTGGGCGGAATAGAAAACCACATCCATTTAGTGGCTTCTATACCACCGAAATTTTCTATCTCTGATTTTGTCCAAAATCTTAAAGGCAGTAGCGCTCATCATCTCAATCATCTCTCGCCCTCGCAAGATTTGTTTGGCTGGCAACGCGGATATGGCGTTTTTTCAATGGGAAGCAAACAACTTGAGCAAGCTGTTGTGTATGTAGAGAATCAAAAAACGCATCATTCTAATGGAACTACAATTTCGTCTTTAGAACGGCATAATCATGAAGATGATAGGCCAAAACTCACGCAGCTAAACCAATGAATTCTATTAATCTTCACGTTCATTAAACCATAGTCAGCTTAAGCTGACTTGAGCTATTAGCCTCAGAATTCATTCTGAGGCGGACTTGTTATCAAGCCAAGATTCCGCAATTATTCAAAAACGTAATCTCCAATCTCGCGCCGAAACCATAACCCGCCATCAGCCAAGATTCCGCAATTATTCAAAAATGTAATCTCCAATCTCGCGCCGGAACCATCACCCGCCATAGGTTAGAAACCTACGGCTAATAGCGAAAGTCATCTCAAAGATGACTAAAGAAAAGTTAAAGAAAAAAAAAGTTAGTGAAAGCGGTTTGCAGATGTCTCAGTCCTTGCTGCAACGGCACACAACTGACATCGTTAAGAAAATCAAGTCCGTCTTGTTTTTTCCAATCTGTCAGCAGACTAGAAGTTTGGGCATAGCCCACTCGCTCCTGCCGTTCGTACCATGCCTCAGTCCTTGCAGCGAGGGCACGGTTATAGACCAATCGAGTACAGCCCAATGTTCTCCGAAGCAAGGTTTCTTGCTCAGAAGTTGGATAAAAGCGGTACTTGAAAGATTTCTCTGTCATCCTCACATTGTATCATTTATTCTGTGAAATAGATTATTTTAATATAAAGCCGCCCTACAAGCGCGGGGTTTCTACCCATTTTCCTGATGAAAATGAGAATGCATTTACTGTAGAGAGTAGAAAAACTGAGCGATTAACTGCATAAATCAGGGTAGTTGGAATTAAGCCAGAGATTTGAGAAGCTAGCTACTAGATCACTAAAGTCTTTACAATTCCTTTGTTACCTCAAAAAATATTTCTCGACCTATGACGAATCAAGCTCCTATCCCGGTTATTGTCAACGGTGCTGCTGGTAAAATGGGCCGTGAGGTGATTAAGGCAGTAGCGCAAGCGCCAGACTTAAACCTAGTGGGTGCAATTGACCACAGTTTAGAACATCAAGATAAAGACGCTGGAGAGTTGGCGGGTTTAAGCGAACCCCTGGAAGTACCAATTACCAATCAATTAGAACCGATGTTGGGGTATGTGGCTGGCGACAGACAGTCTCCTCCGGGGGTGATTGTAGACTTTACCCATCCTGATTCAGTTTATGACAATATTCGTAGTGCGATCGCCTACGGTATTCGTCCAGTAGTCGGCACCACTGGATTAAGTCCAGAACAAATTCAAGACTTGGCAGACTTTGCCGACAAAGCTAGCACTGGTTGTCTAATTATTCCTAATTTTTCCATTGGCATGGTGTTATTGCAACAAGCCGCGATCGCAGCCTCTAAATATTTTGACCATGTAGAAATTATCGAACTACATCACAACCAAAAAGCTGATGCTCCTAGTGGTACTGCCATTCAAACGGCGCAGTTATTAGGAGAATTGGGTAAAACTTTTAACCCTGCCCTTGTAGAAGAAACCGAGAAATTACCAGGAGCAAGGGGTAGTATAGCAGATGAAGGGATTAGAATTCATAGCGTGCGCTTGCCTGGATTGATTGCCCATCAAGAAGTTATTTTTGGCGCAGCAGGACAGATTTATACTTTACGACATGATACGAGCGATCGCGCTTGTTATATGCCAGGAGTGCTACTAGCGATTCGCAAAATCTTAGCGCTAAAGTCGTTAGTATATGGATTAGAAAAGATACTTTAAACACACTATTGCTCATTCATTACTCAGCACTCATGTTAGTACCACTGACTCGCCAGAAATTTGAACAAGTTGTCCCCCTAATCGCCACTGGTTTGCAGTACAAGTACTACTGGGGTAAGTTCTCAAATTTTTTGCAACGGCTGTTAATTTCTGTAGTTGCCGTAGTTGTTATATTGCTTGCAATAGTCATTTTTAAGCTTGAGTTTGCTTCAATAGTATTTGTGCTGGGAGTAATTAGCGCTTTTTTTTGGCTGTGGTATCCAGTGTTTCAAGCAAGTATGCGGAATTTGCAATGCCGCCGTTATAAGTATGGCGGCTTTTTCCGTGGTCGAGTGCTAGATTGGTGGATTACAGACCAATTGATGGGTAAAACCGAAACAGTAAACAGCAAAGGCGAATTGGTGATTATAGAAAATCGAGAAAAACAGATTAACCTAGAGGTAGGTGATGAAACAGGATTTAGGATTGAGTTTGTAGCACCATTACGTCCTGCCCACAAAGTTATAACTCGCGGTCAAATTGCAGAAATAGTAGTGATGTCAAATCGTCCAGATTTGAGCATTATTGAAGAATTCAGCGATATATACTTTCCTACCCGTGACCTGTGGGTTAGCGATTATCCTTATTTACGGCGAGACTTCTTTAACGAAGTTGGTCGCCGCTTACGTGAAGACCAACAACAAAAGCCGCGTCGGCGGCGGCCTAGCACAGAAGAGTAAACCAGTCAGCAATCAAGCATATTTACGAACGCGAGAATCCAGGCTTTTGGCTCGGCACTAATTAACAAAAATATCTGGATCTTCAATATTTTAAAATAGTATTTGCCATAGAGAGTCCGATAGAGCCGACGTTCCTAACTCCCGCGATTTCCATCTTGTCCATAGGCTTGCCAAGCTAAGTCTACCAATCCATCAACGATCGCAGCTGCTACAACTGCATTACCTTTGCGGCTATCAATTGTAATGTGAGGCACTAAGGAGTCTTTTAAACGCCCTTTCGCTTCATCAACATCTACAAATCCCACTGGAGTTGCAATTATCAAAGCAGGTCTAATTTCCTCAGCTTCAATTAAATCCACCAGTGCTGTTAGTGCTGTTTGCGCTTGTCCCACCACAAAAATGCCCTCTGGATAACGCTTTGCTAAGGTTTCTATTCCCCATGCTGCCCGAGTTTTTTCTTTTTGAGGACGTGTCAGAGCTTCCATGCTGCAATACAGGGGGTTAGCAAAGGTGTTTTGAATCTCGTAGGCAATACCTACTTGCACCATCGGGACATCTACCACAAGTGTGCTACGCGCGGCTAGGGCTGCTGCTCCTGCTTGCAAGGCACGCTCAGAGAAACGAATCAAAGACTTATACTCAAAGTCAGCTGTAGAGTATATTACCCGACGTACAATCTCATACTCTGCGGGTGAAAAAACATGATTTTCAATTTCACTATCAATGATTGCTAAACTTTGAGCATCAGTTACGTGCCATTCCATTTTTGTTGAGCTTCTCAAATATTAGCTTTCAGCTTATCAGCTTCAGAGAGTGAGTAGTTAGGAGTTATAAGTTAATTAAAAACTCCTAACTACTCACTCATAACTCATTACTGGAAGAAGACCGACTGAAAACAGGAGATAGGTAAGCAACCAACACGCCAATAAGAAACCCAGAGATATTGCGAACTAAAGGTAACCAGTCGCTTGTGCGTGTCACTACTGGCCCAATGCCAAAAGCAAGAAACAAGATTCCCCACAAAGGTGAGAAAATTAAAGCCCATTGCCAAGCGAAAATTTGTCCTTTCTCGCGGGGTTGAGCTGCAAATCCACAAATCACCCCACCAATAATTGAGGTAATCAAGGTGAGAATCCACTGCTCTCGTGGCAGCCCGGGGACAACATTGCAACCACCTTTGAGCAAACAGCCTTTAACCGATTCTAAAGCTTGGAGAATGGCTTGGTCTTCGCCTTGTTCGCGGACAAAGTACAAATTACCGAAGCGGGTTTGTAGTTCTATCCAGAACGTCCGGGGTAAAAGTTCATAAACAGCATCGCCGACGCTAAAACTGAGGATGTTACCGCCACGAGAATCGGCAACTAGTAGAATGCTTTTGTCATCCAAACCCCAATATTTTATAACTGCCCGACCTGGGGTGCGGTCATATTGGGTTAATACTCGCAGTTTCCAGCCCGTATCAGCTTCAAACTGCTCTAAATCTTTGACAAGCTTTTCTTCTTGAAGGACAGGAAGAGATTTTGCTAAGTCTACAACTGGAGTAAAGGTGTCAGGAAGTAACTCAGGATTGTCATAAGCCAGTGCTGGGGGAGAATGCATCACCCAAATTGACCCAGCCAGAAAAAATACTGCAATGGATAGCAGAATTCGTCGCCAAAAACAAGATTGCATGAACGTTTTTATACAAATATCGACGGTAAAAGCGAACAAGTTGTTTTAAAAGAGTAGTGGAAAAGTGATACTTCTTTACACTTGTTTACTTTACTCTAATCTAAGGGATCAAAGCAAAACGTTTTTGGTGAGTGGAAAAGGGGGGATAGGAACTGTAAAATTTTTTAATCCTTGCCAATCCTCTTGTCAAGAATTAAAAATTAAAAATTATTATTTATTAATTATTGTTGAATTTTTAGAGAAGCCGGAGCGGCGGCTTGTCAGATTAATCTTCATCATCAAAATTGTTTTCCCAGCTAGCAGCGTCGTTGTAACCGTCATTAGTGCGGTACACTTCTGCTTTGCTCCGGCGATTTTCTTGCTTGAGTACTTCTCGTTCTCGCAACGTTAGTGGTGGTTTTTCATTGCTTGGCAAGCGATCGCTGGTTCGCCTTGTGGGTTTTTGGCGCGTGAAGTTTCTCCAAGCAGCTTTCGCGCCAACAAAGATGCTGCGTGTACCTACTTGCAGATTTTGAGCCTGAATTCTTGCACTATCAAGGCTTTGATCGACTTGTTTGACAACTTTATTAGCACTTTTTACACCTTCACTGACATCACCAGTTAAGTCAGTGATTTCCAAACCAGTCACACGGATAGCTTCTAGAGTAGGCGGTAACTCCCGCGAGAGTGTATCAAATAGCTTTTCTGCACTACGGGCAGCGCGTGCTAACTCCTGCAAAGCCGGTATTGCCGCCACTAAAACCGCAGTCAAACTTGTGGCGACTAAGAGTAAGGAAAGTCCCAACCAAAACAGGGGTTCAATCACGGTTGTGTCATTTATGAGCGTTCTAATTGCTGGGGAAGAGAATCTGAGTCTTCAACAGATGTTTGCCGCTTCAAGACTTGGCTTTCTCGTTGACTGGCATCTACACCTGCTGCGATCGCTTCCTGTAATCTATCTAAAGTTTCATCCCAGTTTCGTAGTGCGATCGCAGATAGACGATCTGCCTGGATTTGCACACTCGTTGATAAATCCTCTGCCAAGTCTGGGATAGCATTGGCAGATTTTTTCAAAATTTTACGCGTTTCGCGCCCTGTGCGCGGAGCCACTAGCAAACCCGTCAAAGCACCGATAGTAGCTCCCAGCATCAAACCGCCAAAAAATACTCCAGAACGGTTATTAGACATCTTGTTGTTTCTCTCCTTACACCCATTTTAGGTGGGTTTTCTCTCCTTGTAAGACTTGACCGATTTTATTCAGTTAATCTATCGTGACAACATATCAGCCAAAAATGTTGCTTTTATTCATTAAAATATCAAAACCACTAATTACTTAATAATTCAAAATTCACGGCGTCCCCGTCTCATCGTCTCACCGCGTTCCTGTGTCAGCACTAATTATAAATGTTCATGTGAACTTGGCATAACTCATTTTCCAACAGTTCTTTTCGCCGATCTTAACTCTAGCCTACGAAAATAACGTTGCCAGATTTGCTGTCCTAGCAAAAGTAGACTGATAATTTGCCGCACTTGTTGGATTTGCATTTGTAATACTTGATTTTTCTGCCGTAAGTTATAAATACTCTCTTGACTGAGATAAATATTTTCCGGTGCTTTATTCAGTGCTGCATGGGTACAAATTTCATAGGCGGTTAAGCTATCTGCTATGTATGCTAACTGCTGCTTGAGTTGCCACACTCGCCAAGCCACATATAGTAGTATCAGCGAAATGAGGGTGTTAATGAGGATAACTAAAATTACCATTCTTTATATTCACCAATATCAGCTTTGAGGAATTTTTCTATATACTTAACTTGGTTCTTTTTTCATGACTAAAAAACTAAAAAATAAAAATTATGTCATAAAGTACAGCCAGGATTATGCAATAAAAAGCTGTTAGATGATGCTCTGAGTGTTATTGAAAGGTTTTACTAGGTGAAATTTAGTCTAACAAAGGCTGATGGGTAAAAAATTACCAATTCGCCAATTTTGTAACCACCAGATGCCCACAGTTCGCAAAACCACAGCTACAATTGCCTTAGATTCACAACTCGGTTTGCGAAATCAACCCGTATGCTCAATAAGCGCCAGCATTACTACGTTCCCCTCCTTAACCTGATAATCCTAGATCATTTGCGACCTTTGTGAAATATAAGCACAATGGTATAGCCCCTTCAAGACACGGTAAGAGAACTACACTACACTCTTTACCGGAGGCTCCCCAGCATCACCTTTATTATTGTGCTTTTACCTCTACCAGTTATCCAGCTTGACAATTCAGATCATGTGGAAAAGCTAACGATTGACCTAACCCCCTAGTCCCCTTCCCGTGTCGGGAAAGGGGAAAATTCAAAGTCTCTCTCCTTGTAGGAGAGAGATTTAGAGAGAGGTTTTCCAGTCTGTAGCGTGAACTTAACTAACATTTTGCCTGGAAATACCTCACTTGAGGTTCACCAAGCAGAAATTGCTGGGTGTGCGATGGGGAAAGGAGAGAGTCTATTAATATCCTCTTCGCTTAAAAAGGCTTGCTCTAATTCCTTGCTTGTTAAAAAGGGTTAAGGAAAATCAAGCCTTAACCCAAGCGTATTGCCTTTAACCTCCTTTTTGTTGAAGGCTTCCACCTTGTATTTCAGTAATCCGTCACTGATAATGATTATTTTTTCTATACATCCAGTAGGAGTTTAGGATGTCAAAAAAATTACCATCAACTAATTCCTTTCGAGCTATTCTTGTTGCCTTGACGATTGGATTTGTTGGGTGTGGAAATCAAACTGCAAGAACTGCATTCACTCAGACTACCACTCAGGTAGATGAGAATCTTCCCAGAGTCGTTGCAACTACAAGTGTATTATGTGACTTAACTAGACAAGTTGCCGGAAATACAATTAACCTCACCTGCTTAATTGACCCTAGTGCCAATCCCCAATTTTATAAACCAAAGCCGGAAGATCGTAGAGCCATTGAGCAAGCTAATCTTATTCTCTATAATGGCTATAATTTAGAACCAAATCTGATCGAATTAATTAAAGTGACTAAAAACACTGCACCGAAAATAGCTGTTGGTCAACTTGCGGTGTCTAAGCCACAAAAATTTCAGAAAGGCGATAAGAATGTAACTAATTCTCATCTTTGGCACAATACCAAGAATACTATCAGGATGGTGGAAGTAATTAATAGTAACCTGGGAAAATTAGAATCTAGTGAAGCAGAGGCTTATACCAGCAATACTAAAAAAATCACAAATGAACTCACTCAACTAGATAGCTGGATTAAGTCAAGAATTGCCAGTATTCCTACCAAAGAACGTAAGTTAGTTACAACTTCTGATGCACTGAGTTATTACGCCAAAGCATACGGTATTCCATTAGCAGGGGTATTACAAGGTATTAGTACTGGCGAAAATCTGACAGATGCAAGAGTAAAAAATTTGGTTACAAATATTAAACGGGCTAAAGTATCAACAATTTTTACTGAGGCGGCAATTAATTCTAATTTGCTTCAATCTGTAGCCAGACAAGCTGAAGTAAAAATTTCTGATAGAAAGTTGTATGCCGAGGGGCTTGGTGAACCCGGAAGCGAGGCGGAAACTTATCAGAAAATGATGATTGCCAATACACGAACAATTGTAGAAGGGTTAGGAGGAACGTATTTAATGTTTGAAGCAAAAGCTGCTAAGTAGTTATATAGGGGTTCTCGGCTGAGTAGGTACAGAACCCCAACCCTTTTTGCAAGCGAATAGCTTGCTCTGGTTAATCTGATAAACCGAGTTTTTTGGGTAACAGAAAATTCGGTCTATCAGCCTATTTTTTTTAGACTAGAATGCAAATGCTATTTGTCTTTTAATCTGATATCAATAACAGTTGCATTGAAATTATAGTTAAAGCCTTCCAACTCAAATGGCATTCCAATTTTAACTTTACTGTTACCGAGAACGGGGCCATTATCAGTAAGTTGAGCTTTGCCATCTAAAGTCATAAGCAAATCTGTGCTAAAATTGTTAGTCTTTGGATCTGGTAATTCTTTAACACTGCCATCAGGTTGGGAAACATTTATTGTTCTAGGTAGCTGTTGAATGGATTTAATCTCAATCTCTCCGTGGGGTTGATTGCGGATAATCACATTAGTTTTACCGCCTTTTTTTAATCCGTTATTGAATAATTGTTCAGGGTCACGGACATTCAAACCACGAACTACTAAGTCTACTTCTATGGGTACTGTTTTTGCACCGACTTGGGCAACAGAACCAGAAGTGCCAGGAAAGATAAAGATGCCAAATATAACTAGCAAAATTACTAGCGCAGCACCTAAATCTAAGAGGTTGATTTTGCCGAACAAGCGACCTTTTGAATCTAAAATAGCCATAAAAAGTTTTCCGAGGTAATAGCGAAGTAATTG
Organism: Nostoc sp.; assembly: GCF_036919495.1. Lineage (GTDB taxonomy): Bacteria > Cyanobacteriota > Cyanobacteriia > Cyanobacteriales > Nostocaceae > Nostoc. The sequence continues at coordinate 90,216 of NZ_JBALBZ010000134.1, read as the reverse complement.
ATTGTAGAAGAAGGTTTTCGATGGGAATATTAGTTTTCCCTATTTGGTAATAAAGGAAAAGCGGCTGGGCGTTGCGGTTATGCGACAGTTTATCACGAGTTCGTAAGTTCGCAGTGGAAGCAGCTAACCCTTAAACTTTTGCTCGTTAAGATTGACACACACAGAAAGTAATATCTAGTGTTTAAGCCTATCTCTAAAGGGAGTCTCTAACCCCCGTAATTCAGTAGATTTTCTTAAACATTAGCTGTATAACAACTCCTTTGGTCTTGATTTAAGAATGCAACTTAGAATACTCTAAATCCGTCTCATAATTTGTCCCATCATTTTATGTTCTCCCAAAATAATCTTCAGAGCGTATTATGTTCAACTGGAAAAGTTTTGTTACAAATTACCGTGTGTGGCGGCGTCGCTGGTTTTATCCTTTAATTTCAGTGATAGTTGCTTTGAGTCTGTGCTTGAGTACACCTCTACCTGGAAGAACTTTAGATTTCTTGCCTCTTCTACTCCAAGGAGTTCAGGCATTTCAGCTTTCTAATATATCCCCTCGTCAGGAAGTTGATCTGGGTAAGCAGATTAATAAAGAATTAGTAGGCAGTGAAGTACGGCTTTACCGCAATCCAGAAGTTAATCGCTATGTGGAACAAGTTGGTCGGCGTTTAGCAGCTAATAGCGATCGCCCCGATCTCCCTTATACTTTTCAAGTAGTTCAGGACAACAGTATTAATGCTTTTGCTACCTTAGGCGGCTATGTATATGTCCATACGGGTTTGCTGAAAACCGCAGACAATGAAGCGGAACTAGCAAGTGTACTCGCCCATGAAATTGGCCACATTGGCGGCAAACACGTAGTTAAACAGATGCAGCAAAAAGCGCTCGAAAGTGGTCTATTAACAGCTGCTGGCTTAGACCGGAATACGGCAGTGCAAATTGGTGTACAGTTAGCGCGAGACTTGCCACGCAGTCGTAGCAATGAATTTGAGGCCGATCAAAGAGGATTACGAACTTTGACACGGACTGGTTACGCCCAGTCTGCAATGGTTTCCTTTATGCAAAAGCTGCTGAAACAGGGTGGTTCTGCTCCGACATTTTTAAGTACGCACCCCGGAACGAGCGATCGCATTGATGCCCTCAGACGTGCAATTAAATCTCAACCTAGTAAGGAAAATTATGGCTTGGATAAGGCTAGTTATAAAGCTAATATTCGACCATTAGTGGGGTCTTGAGGGTATTAAGCATTGGGCATTGCTTATTCCCCTTGTCTCCCTCATCCTTTTCATCTCGAATATTGCTCAATTCTTATTGCGGCGATCGACTTTGATTTTAGCTGGATCAACTCTGATCACTACATCTTGTAAGGGCAGGGTACGGAGATAGTCTTTAAAAATATTAACTTGGTAAACCAGGTTATTTGTGACATCTAGTCCAGTCAACCAGCCACTCTTAGGATGATAAGCGCCAGTATCTATATCTAGCCATCCCTGCCCTTGTGCCAGTTTGCCAGGAGAAACACCCGGCAGAGTAAAGGTAATGGTGTGACCGATGATAATGAGCTTATCTGGAAAGTAGGGTTTTTCAATGCTGTGAAATTCCTCTCGTATCCAGCACAGTTCATCGGCAGTTTGTTCTGTCACTAACTTGGATGGATCAACACCAGCATGAGTTAACCAAATATCCCCTAAGTCGAGATATGTAGGCAAACTCTTGAACCAATCCAGATGGTCATCAGGAATTGAAGCCTCGTGGTAACTGGCTACGGTAGCTTGCCCCCCACTGTACAGCCATGCTTGCATCGTCGGGGAGGAAGTTCTGTCATTGGTCAGAATGTTTAATAACATCTGCTCATGATTTCCCAGCAAACATGAATAGTTATGTCGCTTGACAAAATTCACCACTTGTGAGCTATGAGGCCCACGATCAATTAAGTCTCCCAGGAAATAGATTTGATCGTCTGACTTGGGGGCGATCGCCTCCAACAATGTCATCAAACCTTCATAGTGACCATGTACATCCCCAATTACAATTCGTCTGGGGCGAGTTTCGTTCATTTTCTCTTAGCTTCAATAGTTTGGCTAATACTTCTGCTACAGTTTAAGCTGTCTGGTTTCCGTAGTAGAAGGTAGAAATACTGAATAAGTTTTATTTTAATTTAATTATTCCCCTATAAATAAAATTAATTTATTACAATGCATCGTCTTGAGTGCTAAGAAAGAAAATCAGCAAATTTCATTCGCGTTGTTAGCTTAAAATTGAAGCTGTTGCTTCTATTTCAACAATGTCTAAGGATTTTTCTGCTGATATTAGTTCGCGCATCTGCAAGCACATGAATGACGATCATGCTGATGCCATAGTTGTTTATGCTAAGGCTTTTGGTGGTGTAACAAATGCGAAGGCAGCACAAATGCTGTCAATTGATGCACAAGGTATGGATTTGACAGCGCAAGTGGATGGGGAAACTGTGCCAATTCGCATCCAGTTTGATCATGTTTTAGCAGATGCGGAAGATGCCCATCAAACTCTAATTGCGATGGTGAAGCAGGCGCGGGTGAAAGCAAATTAGAAATTGGCCTAATTGTATAACTAATGCTTGGCTTTCTTTAGACACACTTAGCTGTCAAGGATATTGGCTGCTGCGGCATAAACCTTGGGTTGAATAATTTCAAACTTCCAATCTGAAGAATAATCAGGCAACTCATAGCCAACACTCTTAACATGAGCCAACATTAACTCATCCCGTTGATGCCAAACTGTAAATATTTTCTCTCTGCCATCATAGAGTGTTTCTAAGTCGATTTGATAAACCTCATTTACTCGCTTTAGTTTCAAGCCCAACAAATTTAACAATCGGCTGAGTATTTTTATTGCCGAAACTTGCTCTTTTTCCCCTATTAAGTTAATCCCAAGCGCTCTTTTAATATGCTTACTATGCTGAAACACAATATTTTTCAGCAATATCAAATCTGGATTACTCTCGGTAAATTTTCGTTCTGATTCGAGAAAATGAAGCATTCCTAAAGCTCTCATCGCCTCAACTTTGAGCGTGTAAGTTTTTAAATCTGGCAGAAAAACTTTCCCTTCACCCCAAGATAATTGCTGATGCCATTCTTGCTGATCTCTGACGTGAAAATACTCACTTTCGTGAGTTAAATAATAATGAATTAACAGTTGACGATAATATCCGTGGTCATCCTGCAATTTTAGCCAAGGAGTAACTTCTACACCATACCTTTGTCTGAGAACATATTTATTAATTTGGTTGCGTTCTCCATCAGTCAGAGAATGCTTTACTAATAGCTGCTCATATTCTACATAATCGATATTTTTAGCATTAGCTACAGCAGTTGCTACCGATAGTTGATTTTGCTGCTTAATCTCTTTAATTTTGCGTTTAATATCTTTAGCTTTTTGACGGCTTTGCGCCCAATCTTTTTGAACTTTGACAATTTCTAAAATTAATCTTCTACGGGTAGCTAAATCATCAGCGTCAGTTGCCAAAAACGCAAGGCGTAAATCTCGAATAATATTATTGTGAACAGCATTACTCCGCATCTGAATTTGATGCCCATCAGCAATTAAACCATCTTGCATCGATTGACGGTAGAGGCGAATAGAAGCATTTACCCGTGCAGATAACTTGGCCCAAGTTCGCAAATGAATCGGGTCATGAACTAAAGGTAAATCCACATCTATTTTATGTAATGGACTAAGTAAAGCTAAGTTTTCTTTTTGATTTTCTTGATACCAATCAGATAGCAAGCGATAATTTGTACTACCACTACCAATTAAGCCAATACCTCGTTTAGCACACCAGACAACACGCGGCACATCATCCCGCACTCTCGCTAATGCTTGTCTTGCTTCCGAGTCAGGAATTACCCCTTGAAAAATGCCATAAACTCGGTCGAAATGTTGGACATCAATACTAATTCCCGTACCAAGGCTAGGGGTAACAAAAACGCCGTCATATTCAGAGATTTTTTGATTGATTGCTGCGATAAAATCAACCGCTTCATGTCCAGGTGTATTTGTAGTGTGGCTACTAACTACCAAAGTTTTAGGAAATTGCCTTCGTAATTTTTGTAAGCGTTCTTTGAGATAACGTTCAATTGTTTCACAACTGTAACGCCCAGCGCGACTATCGGTAGTAACATAACATTTACGTCCAGCAAGTAAATCTAATTCCAGTTGGTGAATTAGGGGTGTTGGGTTCGGCGAATCATAAAAAGTTACGTCCCAACCATGCTGAGGTTTCCACTGGTTAAGAACTACCCAAGGTGTTAATTTAATTCCTGCTAATCCCTGTAAATATTCAAGTGATACATCTGATAAATCAGCATCTTGGGCAATTACTAACCCTCCAGTTGTTAAAACTGTGGAAATTAGTTGCTGGAATAATTTTAATATCTTTACACGCTTATGTTTACAAGTATTACTATTTAATAGATGCCACAAAGACTGCTCTACTTCATCCAGAATTACTATTGCTCCCCGCCAATTTTCAGGGTTAAGTTTCCAAATCGAATCAACACACAATCCAAGAGATTGCTGAGGTGAGAGTGAGCGGAGGATGGGAGGAGCAGGGGTAAGTGTTTTATCAATCCTTTTATCCCCATCTTCTTTATGTGTTCCCCATTGAATACCAATTTTTTCACACAAAAATCTTCCTAGTAAAATTCTATGAGTAATTAATAAAACAGTTTGATTTCTAATTTTGGCTTGCTGAACAACGGCTTGAAGTGCTGTAGTTTTACCTGTTCCTTTTGCTGATTTGACTCCTACTAATCCAGAAGTGGGAAAAGGGATTTCACCTATATAAGGGCGATTGAAGGTGAGCGCAGCAGGAATAGTTAACTCAGTATGGGGTTTAGTTTGAGCAAGATAAATTTCTAAATCAACACTTTGGCGATAAACTTTTTCAAAACTACTTGCTCCTTTCGCTACGATAAACTCATCAACCCCTTTTTCGATTCCTGGAAGTTCAATGACTTTAACAGTGCATTTTTCTTGCTGGAATAAACAACCAAGTTGAGAAATGGCATTATTTACAGCAGCAATTGTTTTAGGTTGAGTTTCAAAATCAAAGCAAATATAAAAGCTACGCTTTGTCATTGCAAAGGCTGCTAAGTCAGGAACTAGCTGACGACGGGTAACTTTGCCAAATTCATCTTTAACAACCCGATAACCACTGGTAATTCCGGGAATGGCAATAGCTGCATATCCTTGCGTCAACAGTGTGGCTGCTTTCTTCACACCCTCGCAGAGAATGAGGGGAATGTTATATTGCATCACCCATGGCCAAAAGCCTCTAGCCTCACCATCAGCAGTAATAGTGATATCGTCAGGCATGACCAGATTGTAACGTCCAGCAACTTGCTGCCACACTTGCAGCGTTACCCGCAAACAAAACACCCGCGTTGGTGTGCTGGGGGGATGCTCGTATTTGATGGACTTACCATTGTGATTCTGTCGGGGTTGTTTTGGCTTAAAGCATCCCCATTCCATCATTTGCCAATTATTTAAAGGGTCTAGCCCCGAACACCACCAACCACCTTCAGCGATATGAGCATAACGCTGCAACCATCCAGCTTTCACCATTCCTGTATTGGTGCGAGGGAGTAGCTCAGAAATCAATAGGTACTCATAAGCAGTTATGCCTTGGAGTGACCTAAAATTGAGTTGCACTAGGTGTAAGTCTATACCACTACTCTTGACTAATTCTTCAAGGTGTTGGGGGTGTAAATAGTGCAGATGCATAGGGAAAGGCGCGAAGGGAAGTCAATGAGATTAAAACATTAACATGCATCTGCTTTTTTTCTCTAAGAGGGATTGCGAGGCTTTTGTGATGCTTTTTTTACTTCGTTGCGGGAGACACATCGGTTAAGACTTTAGTAGGTTATTCTGCCTATTAGATCCCCAAAGTAATAATTTTGTATTGTGATATTTGTTCGCTATTAATTTTTATTTATCAGTAAATTTCTGCGTTAAGGAATGCGATCGCTAAAGGAGTTGCAGCAGCGATCGCTATAGGGTAACATCTTGCAAGACAAGCTTTGTCAAGAATCGTAGACGCACACTGGCTTGTAGCTATGTGCTATGGTTCGGGTTTGCCAATACCTGTAAAAAAATCTCGCATAATCGCTTCAACCAAGTTAAAAACGCGAAGCGCAGTTTTGCGGTTTGTCTCTACCCAATAGGCGAGGTCTTCCCGAAATTCTGGATGAAATACAACATCTCGAACTTTATTTTCTTAGGGTTGGGTTTCATCCTTATTCTTCTTCGCCAATTCCCAACTTCTGATGTAATTCGTTAATATTTTGAGGTTTTAAAGTTCTAGCTTTTGCTCTTTCCAAAGCAGTTAACAAACGGACTGCATTTTTAGGTGAACGAAGTAAATGAGATGTTTCTAGTAAACTCTCTAGTTCATCAACAGCAATTAAGGCGACGTTTTCGCCTTCTTGTCGGTTAATAATTATTACTTTTCTATCTGCAACTACTTGATTACAGAGTTCGGCTAGGTTGTTACGAGCATCAGTCAAGTTTGTCTGCTTGGACATGGTGGGAGATTTCCTAATGCTGTAGGCTTTACAGAACATAATAGCTTGACTGGTTGGAGGCGCGTAGGCGTAGCCCGCCGCAGGCATCGTTCTTTCAGCAATGTAATAAAAGTAACTAAAATTATCTGTAAAGTCATATCTAATTCAAAACTAACAAAAAAGCCTATTCTGAAAGATAGGGGCTATGAGTTACACTGCTCAGTAAAGCTGAGTTTTTACAGTTGACTACTGTTGTGTAGAAATTGATAACTTGATTCATTGACTTATATGGGTGTTTTATTAAAAACTATATTGAACTGAACTGACTACAGTTGTACTGAGTAATACTACTAAAAAATCGTTTGGCTGATGTTTCAGCCAAACGATTGAAGTTAATCTCAAAATTAAAAATCGCTAACCCGCTAAACTAAGCCCCGACAGTTTCTTTCGCGGCGTACAATACCTCAGCATTGATTTCTTTGAAACCACGATCGCAATTAAATTTATTGGTGCTGCACTAGATTTATATTCTGTTACGTGAAATCATTGCTGGATAGGACGTAAAACTTCTAATTCACTAGGATGAGTTAAAACTTTGCCTAATGGCTCACTGAAATAAACAACTTGATAATTAGGTGCAAGTTCTGTTTGCAATTCCTTCCAAAGACTAATTCCTTCTTCTTCAAAAGCCGCTTCAGCCTCTGCACTCAAATCTGGTGAGTTAGCAGGATCTTGCCAATTTAATGTTGCATTGTAAGCAGATGCCCATTTTCTCAGATGGCTAATGGTTTCTTGACTGAGGGGCAGTTTTGCTGGATCGATATTACCAACTTTATCAGCATCTGCCCACCATAAAGGGTCGCACCCATAATCAGCCATTAGTTTTATCTTTACTGTCATAGCTATTCAGGTGAAATTAGGGTAAAGAGGCGGGATTAGCTCCGACTATATAACCATTATCGCCCACACTCACTGCTATGTATTGTGTTTGTCCATTAAAAATTACTTCATAGATTTCCCGGCGAGGTTCTATCGTTCCTTGATAACCAAGAAACTTTCCTCTTGTCACAGCAGCCATAACAGCATCAGGGATTTCATTCTGAGAAATTCCACGTCTTGCAAAGTCATCTTGATGTTTATTTAAGATGTGTGCTAGTCCACTTCCTTTTATACCAGCTTTTCCCTGCTCTAAAAATACGATTTTGCCATCGGCTTGCTTGGCAATCTGCACAATCTTTTCTGGACTGTGATTAATACCAGCCTGACATAGTGCCGCAAACAATGCCGCTTTGTCATCATTCATATTTAATTTAGTTATTTTAAATAGTTATTAGGAGAAATATATAAAAATTAATATTAAATCTATGATATCTCATAATTTAATTTTTATCACTAAAGCAAAAAAAATGGGGGTAAAGAGTATACATAACTCCTCACCCCTCAACTTTATTGATTAACCGCTAATCTAAGCCCCGACAGTTTCTTTCGCAGCGTACAATACCTCAGCATTGATTTCCTTGAAACCACGATCGCAGACAAAATTTAGCAATGAGTTTGATTTTTTCTGCTTTAAACTGTCTGTCTTGTATCATGTTCAATGCTTCCCCAGGTTTCAGGTAGAGGGTTGACCCAGGAAATAGGCACAGAAACAACATCTAGAGTTTCACTGTCTTTAAAGATTTCTAAAATATATCCTGGCTCTTGCTGAGTTTTAGTAGGACGCAGATGATCCAACACAACCCCTCTATCGCCAACTTTTACAGGACTATTAGGAACATTGTGCTTCAGTTCTACCCACTGAAATAAAATAGCTGTTGTCATCGTTTAAGTCTCCTGTGATTTATCAGGATATAGTGTTATAAATCTAACAAATTCTGTTTCTTCATCTTGTTGCCAGATAGTAATTACCTTAATTAATTGACCATTAGGCCCAGTCCACTCACTTTTAACCTCAAACTGAGTACCCCAATCACTAGGGATAACTTTTGCAATTTCAGAACCTTCTACAGCATTTATTATATCGTTCTTAAGAAGTTCCCAGTTATCAAGATTATATCCTGCTAAAGCTAGATATCTTGATTTATCACTTTTAGGTTGATAAACAAGTAGGTATTTAGTGATTTTTTCATCTTGAATTACTAAACCTGATGGTATTTTCATTATATTTAATTTGGTTATTTTAAATAGTTATTGAGAGAAATATATAAAAATTAATATTACATCGATGATATCTCATAATTTAATTTTTATCACTAAAGCAAAAAAAATGGGGGTAAAGAGTATACATAACTCCTCACCCCTCAATAAATATTCTCAATTAAACTCTAATCTAAGCCCCGACCGCTTCCTTGGCAGCGTACAACACCTCAGCGTTGATTTCTTTGAAACCGCGATCGCGGGCAAATTTCTCAGTATTACGCTTCACTTTACCGCGCACAAATCCCGGAATCTTATTCAATTCTGCTTGACCATCTTTTGTCCAATTCAAATCAGAATCAGCAGAAATTCCTCTAGTAATTACTTCCTTGGTATCATGACCACCGAAGATTTCTAACAGGTGATCTTCCATTCCCAAAGTGAAGGAATTGTAGATCAAATCTGTAATCTGATTAGTGCCTTCGTAACCCATAAATGGTTTGTAACCAATGGGGAAGTTTTGGACGTGGATTGGTGCTGCAATTACACCGCAGGGAATATCCAAACGTTTACCAACGTGGCGTTCCATTTGGGTACCGAAAATGGCAGAGGGTTCGACACGAGCGATCGCATCCCCAATTTCACCATGATCTTCGGAAATTAGCACTTCATCGCAATACTCGCTAACCTGTTCGCGGAACCAATCTGCATCATATTTGCAATAGGTTCCAGCCCAAACAACATGAATCCCCATTTCTCGCGCCAGAATCTTGGTAATGGCGGCCGCGTGCGTATTGTCACCAAATACCACAGCTTTTTTGCCAGTCAAGTTTTGACAGTCAATTGAACGGGAGAACCAAGCAGCCTGAGATACATGCAGGGTTTGCTCATTGATAAAGTTTTCGTAATCAACTTCTGCACCTTGAGCGTTAATAACCTGCTGAATCTTGCGAATACAACGGGCAGTTTCTACTACACCCATTGGAGTAATGTCTATATAAGGTGTGCCAAATTGTTCTTCCAGGTAACGCGCTGTGGTCAAACCGAGTTCACGGTAAGGCACCAGGTTAAACCAGGCTTGGGACATCTTTTTCAAGTCATTCACCGAAGCACCTTCAGGAATTAAGGTATTTACCTCAATTCCCAAGTCAGCCATCAACCGTTTGAGTTCGGTGCAGTCGTGATTATTGTGGAAACCAAGGGTGGTAGTACCGATAATATTAACCGAGGGTTTCGCAGTTTTGCCCTGTGCCAATTCGCCCCGCTTCCGGGCTTTTTCAATGTAGTATTGGACGATTTGATCCAGAGTGCGCTCGGCGGCTTGCAGTTCGTTGTAGCGGTAGTGGTTCACATCCGCCAGCATTACGTCTCCTTTTGCTTCCAACTGCGCCCGTTCGACAAAGTTGTGCAAATCCTCTTGCAAGATGCTGGAGGTGCAGGTGGGAGTTAACACAATCAAATCTGGGTGTTCCTCAGCATCCTTGCGGACGATGTTATCAACCACCTTCTCTTGGGAGCCGCGTGCCAAAACGTTGCGATCGACGACACTGGTTGTTACCGGAGTAAAATCCCTCTCCCGCGATAGCATGGAGCGCATGACGTTAAAGTAGTCATCGCCAATAGGGGCATGCATGATCGCATGGACATTTTTAAAAGAACTAGCGATTCGCAGAGTGCCGATGTGGGCTGGGCCTGCATACATCCAGTAAGCCAATTTCATGTTTGTGTTCTCCCTTTTCAATAGAAATAACATGGAGTCCGATAAGAGTGGACTATAAGTGCCTGATTATTATTAAATCGTTTCTGATTGTCTCAAAAGTTGTATCCCTGATGAAGTGAAGACTTGTAAGGATTTGACCTGTGGTGTATAGGCGTAGGCATCGCTCAAAGCTTGTTCCTGACTTGAATCTAGCTTCTGAATTTAACAATATTACTGTTGCTTTTTTAAAATAAATCTTAATTTTTCGGTAAATTTGTTTTCATGTGGGGCGGTGTATTATACCAATTCTGTATGAAGATGCGCTAAATCAGATTTAAGTACAAGAAAGAAGAAAGAAAAACGAACCGCATTCGCGCAGCGTCTCGTTAGAGAAGGACGCAAAGGACGCAAAGAAAGCAAGAATTTGAAAGGGTTTGACGCAGCTTTACAAAGAAATGGTATAACCTTCCTTAAACAAGGAAAAAAGGGGGAATAACACTAGTAGTCTGTCAAGAAATAATTGACGGATAGATTCCCTGTAGAGACGGCGATTTATCGCGTCTCCCTAACCGTTAAAATGAATTAGACGAGACCACTAGTACAGCGCGGCGGAAATAAACATACCATTTCAAATGGCGTAAAAGCTTGGAATACGATTCTTTTAACTTTTGACTTTTGATTTTTGACTTTTGACTTCCGCCTTGCGTACTAGAGAGGTGTTAATTACTGCCGAAAAATTTCTACTTTTTCTAACACTACGTCTTGATTTGGACGATCTCTAGTTGTAGGTACATTGGCGATGCGGTTGACTATATCCATACCTTCGACAACTTTACCAAAAACACTGTGTTTGCGGTCAAGATGAGGCGTTGGCCCTTCTGTAATGAACCATTGCGAACCATTAGTACCGCGTCCTGCATTTGCCATTGAGAGGATACCCGCACTAGAGTGTTTCAATTCAGGATGAAACTCATCTTCAAATTGATATCCTGGCCCACCAGTACCCCATCGGTTGGCCATATCTGGATAACGAGCCAGGGGATCGCCACACTGAATCATAAAATCAGGGATGACTCGGTGAAAGCGAATTCCATCGTAAGCAGGAGTCCCTTTCTGAGATTGACCGGTCTTAGGGTCTTTCCAGTCGATTGTGCCCGTTGCTAAACCTACAAAATTTTTGACGGTGTTGGGGGTTTTGTCTTCCTCCAAAAGAACTATAATTTTACCCAAGGAAGTAATTAAACGAGCGTGCAATGTGCCATCACCGGGAATATTAATTTCTGGAAAATCCATGAGCTATCCTATGAATGAAAACTGCTAGTATTTGACCTACGATAAGCTTATCAGCATTCAAGTTACAGGTTTACAGATTACGAAAGAACTGAACCAAGGAAACTTTAGAAAACGAATATTTTACTCTGGTAAATTAATTGCTGGATTACGGCTAAAAAATCCTCTAGGGATTAGCTTAAAGCCAACTCGGTGAACAGGCATCACAGGCCAATCTTCCGATCGCGGCACATGAGTTAGGCCCATTGTGTACCACAGCACGATATCTTCACCCGTCAAGGATTCATCGTCTGCAATATATTTAGGTAAACCCTGTCCTGGTTGAGTTTGGTTGGGATAATCGCCGCCAGCATAGAGTTCAGCAGGTTTATATTTTGTTACCCAGACGTGATGAGTCGCAAATTCTGCCTTTTGACGGATGTTTGAGCCTTCCACAGGGAAAAATACGGAGTTTCCACCAGGCATCAGCATATATCCAGGTGCAGCCCCCAGCGTATTTTTCTTATCTGCACTAACAATCATCCATTCCCGACTGCTTTTCATATCCAAATCGCGGACAGCAGCTGTTTCTTTTGTGAGTGGGGTTTCTGTAATTGCGATCGCATTTCCTAAAGGATTTTTCTCATCCATCGGTAAAGCTTTCACATTCATTTCCATCACAGAATTAGCTTGCCCATCGACATCTAAATCTAGGCGATAGTTGAAAAAGTGCTGGTGATTTACTCCGAAGATATTCTTAGCAATTAGCCGACCATAGGAATCATCCTTAGATTGCTTTTGGGCAGCCGTTCCCTGCGCTAGTACGATACCCGTTAATTCATTTTGGACTTCCAAAGTCCCATCTTGGTGAAAAATCCAATTAATGCTGTAATCATAGTTGTCAACGGCCGCAGTCATGGACATCACTAATTCTCGATTCCGACGGACATCATTACGCTGAGTACTGTAATCATAGTGTTTCCACAGCATTCCGTTGTCGCGTTCATAGATACCGATAACCCCTGGTATTTTATAAGGTTCTCCCTGCTCATTAGCAAATACAGCATCCAGCAAAAGACCGTTTTCAGGAATTTCTTTACCTAACTGCATCGTATTTGCTAGCAAACCAAAGTTGTATTCTCCAACATCAAATGCATTCCTAAACGACCAAGTGGGATTTGGATCGCCGTAAGGAACTACCATCTCTGATAAGCTAGCGCGGTATAAAACTGGTCGAATATTTTCCCCGTCTTTGTGCGTCACTTGGTACAGCATTAATCCATTACGAGGATGCATTAAATAGCGAAACTTCCAACCTTGCCAGCTAATTTCATTGTTATTAATTCGGAAACTTGCACCATTTGGTTGCAGAATCTTTAATGCTTTAGGCGCTGAAAGTAATTTGCCCAAAGACTTTACATCATAGTTCCAGTTTTCTTTAGAGAAAGGTACGTTTCCCTTGTCAACGAAACTGGCGATTTTTGCTGCGTTTAAATTGACCGTTGCTAAGACTCCTTCAATGGGACTACCGTAATAGTTCCAGCCTTTGCCTTTGTAGTAAGATAAGGCTCGACACAGACGATTACCTACTGCTTCTTCCTGTTTACTTAAGATTCCTGGTGCCCAACAACTAATTGTGACTTGATCAAAATCGGTAATTCCTCGCCTTTGCATCGCTTTTTGCCATCGGGAATCGGCTTTAACTACCTGAGTTGCCAGTTCATATTCTGGATTGACAATCGCAGGTTGAACAGAGGATATTTCTTTCCAAGAACTTAAGGTTTTGCTTGTTAGATCAACAATTCCCTCATAAGTTTTATTTTGCGAACGTTCATAGATTACCAAAAAAGCTTTTCGCCCAAAAGCTTTACCGGGTGTAAATTTCAGAACTTCTTCTTTATGTGGTTCTTGTAAGGCAATAAGTGGAAAAGCTACCATTTCACTCAAAGATTTTTCTCTTTTAATCACTGAAACGGCTGTGCTAATTTCTGCCTCGGTTAGGGAAGTCAGAGGATGGGAAATCGAAGGCTGTTGAGCCGTCAATCTTCCCATGAATCCCAATGAGATAGAAATGACGACAGTGATAGTAATAGCTATCCAAAAAAAACGTAGCCGCTTAATCATCCCTTTACATTCTTTAAACAAACGTATAGTTATTTATTTCTAAGCAATAGCTCAGAAACCGATAGATTAAGAAATTAATTTGCTAACAGTATCCCCAATTATAAAATCCATCAGTCTAATCAATTGTTAGCTTTACATGCAAACCTGGGAATACTGTATACAGGTATTCATGGAAAATTGGAGTACACTGTCATGCAGCAAGCAAATTCAAGCGTCGCATATATTCTTTGGTGTTTGTGCTTCTTTGGTATCTGTGGTGGGCAAAGATTCTACACCGGACAGATTGGTAGTGGTTTAATATATTTCTTTAAGAGTTGCTTCTTGAAGCAACGAAGATAGGCTACGCTGAGGTCAACAATGATCCAAATACTGGAGCTATCCGTTATCACTTTGATGTATAAGGTTTAAAAGTAAATATTCATATATTTTCATATTTAGGACTTACGCATCAAGTACGAAATCCAGGGGCAATACCCTGCGGGAAGCCGCTTTGTGTCTACATGAATTGCCCCTACGAGAAATCAAGGCTATTATTCTCTGTTCATAACTGATCAATTATGATCTGTTAGCAATTACGCAGAAACTAAACGACGTAGAGATTCAGCACGGCGTTTAGCAATAGGGTTATTTGGAGCCAATTTTAGTGCTTCTTCGTAACTTTGTAACGCCTGAGCCGTTAACTTTTTTTTCTCGTAAGCGTGACCGAGATTATTCAACCCTGTTACGTAGTCTGGTTTAGCTTTTAGGGCTTCTTTATACTGACGAATTGCTAGGTCATATTGCTCTTGGATAAAGTAAATATAACCAAGCCCGTTGTAAATAGGGGCAATATTTTCTTCTCCCTCTTCTTGGGCAGCTTTGATAGCTTTTTGAAACAGCAGTATCGCTTGGGAATACATTTTTTTGTCTGAATAAATACTGCCTAACTCATAATATTCTTGAGTAGTACCCTTTTCTTTCTCTAACTTCTTCCGCAATCTTCCAAAAGAGCCTTCAATCTTGCGAGTTTTGAAAATCTGGCGAAAAACACTCACGGCTGCAATTGTGAGTATAACCACCAAAACTGAGAGATAAACAACGGCTAGACTGTTATCCATTGCTGCAAATACAAATATTAAAAGTTACTTCTGTAATCTATTATCAGCCTATTGGGCATGATGGAGATAAGGATAATTATCATAACTCTTGTACAGACGCGATTAATCGCGTCTCTATTCCTAACTTACTTACGGTAAGCCCCAATATTGAACACGTTGCTGGAGCCAACCTTCTGCTAAGTAACGAGCGATCGCTTGATTCACATTCCGTCTTAATTCATCGTACTGCAATCCCTTGGGCATGACTACAGACAAGGGTTCAGTAGATAGCTTAATTGGCAGTAGCCGATATTGGGGATATTCTTGCACCCAACCACTCAGAACGCTAGCATCTGCGGCAAAGGCAAAGGCTGCATTAGTTTCTATTTTATCTCGCGCTTCGTCATAAGAATTCACTCCTACCAACTCGGCGTTTGATACAAAGTAACGCACTTTAGCGATGGTGCTGGAGTTATTGAGTACAGCAATTTTTTGTTTTGCAAAATCACTCAATTTCTGCACAGAGGCATCTTTTGTAACTAATACAGTGCTATCCAAATAGTAGGGAACACTGAAATTAACTATGCGACTGCGAGATTCAGTTGCTGTTACCCTAGCGATCGCAAAATCAACTTTCTTGTCTAAGACTACAGACAAGCGATCGCGATTCGCTACTGGTTTTAATTTGACAGCCTCAGCTTTACCAACCAAGTCAAGTGCCAATCGCTGTGCTAAGTCAATTTCTAAGCCTTGCAAATTACCGTTAGCATCTCTAAATCCCAACGGACGCAAGTTATCTTTAACGGCAACAGTTAGATAGCCTCGCTGCTGAATTTCTGGCATTTCGGCAGCAGACGCAGTTAATCCCGTCCCCACTATGGATAAGCAAAAAATCCACAAAATAGTGGCGGATAATACCAGATGTAACCGAGTAATTATTTGCAATCTGTTACATCTGTTATACATCCCTTGCCACCTTTATCCTTTAGCTTGATTTGCCAATTCAGCAACTTTGCCGAAGCTAGCTGGATCGAGGACTGCCAATTGTGCCAACATCTTGCGATTGAGTTGGATATCAGCTTTTTTCAAGTTACCAATCAACTGGCTGTAACTCAAGCCGTGTTGCCTTGAAGCAGCGTTGATGCGAGTGATCCACAGGCGACGAAAATCGCGCTTTTTCTTTTTGCGATCGCGGTAGGCACTCCGTAGCGCCTTCATCACTTGTTGGTTAGCAGTTCTAAACAGAGTTGAGTGGGAACCGCGAAAACCTTTAGCTAGTTTGAGAATTTTATTGCGGCGTTTCCGAGCTACATTACCGCGTTTTACCCGAGTCATAACTTATTTCCTAAAATACTTACAAATATGGGAGCATCAAGCGCACGTTAAGTTCATCGCGTTCATGTACAAGCGCACTCTGACGCATACTACGCTTTTTGTCAGAAGATTTGTGCTCTAAAAGGTGGCTTTTGAACGCTTTACGACGGACGATTTTGCCGGTGCCGGTGGCACGGAATCGCTTCGCTGCGGCTTTACGAGTCTTTAGTTTAGGCATTGTTTAGCTTTAATTCGACACGATCCATTATTATACTAATAAAATTGCTGGAATGGAAATTAAATAAAGGATTTAACCAACTACTAAAGAATATCGTTATTTAAGAAAACTGTTTCTAAATCCCGATAACCACTGACAATACGTGCAACTTCGACACCGCCATCAATGGGACGATAAAATATCAAATAATCTTCTACGGGGAAACTCCGTAAACCATTAGCAAAATTATCGCAACTTTGCCCCATATTAGGAAAATTAGCCAACAGCTTACACTCCTGTATAATTATTTTTGTTGAGTTTTCGAGCCGCACCAGGATTAAAGCGGGTAATGTAGGGGCTAATTTCTTTCAAATCTAATCTAGCTGAAGGCGCTAAAATACACCTACTCATTATTTAGCAGCCTCAGCTTGTTGCATTTGGGCTTCAGCGCGTCGGATATCTTCTTCTATTTCTGCAAATACCTCTTCACCATCAATTCCTTCACCACGTTCGAGTTCTTCAATACCAACTTGGATTTTAGCTTTCAATTCTGCTAGACGCTGATCTCGAAAGCGATCGCGTTCTTCTAGCAATCTCAATGCTTCACCCATCACCTCACTAACTGAGTTGTATTTCCCACTACTAACCTTATCCTTAACCAACTGCTCCAGTTCTGGGGTCAAAGATATATTCACAACTATTACCTCATTCCATTTACTCTATATCCTAACCGACAGGGGTTAAGGGACTTCCAAAAAATAAAATATACACTCACCAATAATGATAATCATTTACGATTATTGATTCTACTTTTTTGGCAAAACGTTTGAATAAATAATGAAACAATACTTTAAATGATATTCTCAGCTGGTTTAATTATTGTGGTTCCTGTGTATTTAGTGTAAACCTATGCGCGACAGAAATCCTTTGACTATGTGGATAGTGGTTGTAGTGGCTGTTAGTGCAACGGCGATAGGCATTCACAATTTGGAATGGTTCTTAAATGTTACTTGTCTAGTAGATACTATGCCCACTGCTAGTAGACATTGCAAGCATCTGCACTAGCTTTAATTAGAGCAAGATTAAAATAATTCGTAATTAATAATACTCGCCTCTGGCGAGTATTATTAATTACGAATGACAAATGACAAATTAGTTAATTCACTGCTGTTTGGGCTTCTTGATAAACTATTTCTTGAAACTGGATCATATCTTTTTGCGGATCGGCGTGGCTGACTTTCACTAATATCTGTTCGCCCAACTTCACAGAACGCTTGAAAACCATTGGCAACTGCAAGCCCAAATCTTCTAACAAAATTAGAGCCAAGTTGCTGTCTTCTCGCAGCCACATCAACACTGTTACCTCCCAAGTTTCCTCTGGATGACGGCGTAAATACTCTAGAGCATAATATCTATTAGTTTGCCGTTCTACCATCGTCACCTCTTGGGTGATGCTGGTGACAGTCATCATTACTTCTTTAAGTTGATCTGCGGAAAATGGTAAAACTTCACCCCGTAAATGGGCTTTAAGTTGGAAGTGGGTAAGCAAATCACTGTAACGACGGATGGGAGAGGTTGCTTGGGTGTAAGTATCCAAACCTAAACCAGCATGGCGCAGAGGCGTAATGCTCATTTCGCTCTTAGGCATACAACGACGCATAGCGCAAGCGCGAACGAATCCGGCGGGAAGTAGCAGCAATTCCTCTTCTGAGGGTAATTCTGGTTGCGGCTGACCGCGAAAGGGCAAAGGTATGTTATGAGCTTTACCATAACGAGCCGCAACTTCGCCGGCAAGAATCATCATTTCTGCTACCACTTGCCGCGACGGGGAATCGTCCAAAATATCAATATTGATCTCATCATCTTTGACTTTGATCATCGCTTCCGGCATGGTGATGCTAATTGCCCCTTGAGCGTAACGCCAAGCTTTGCGCTTCTGTGCCCAAGTTGCGATCGCAGCAATTTCTGGTTCTGCCTGTACCCGTAATTGCAGCATTTCATCTACATCTTCGTAGGTGAGACGATAAGTCGGCTTAATCGAACTGGTATGAATGCTGTAATCTTCTACTCCCCCAGTTGTATCTAAAATAATTCCAAAACTGAGCGCGCAACAAACCCGTCCCTGGATCAGACTCATTGGCCCAGTCGCTAATACCTCTGGGAACATGGGAATCATTCCCGTAGGTAAATAGACTGTACTACCCCGCTTTCTCGCTTCTAAATCTAATTCATCTTCCGGTACTAACCATCGAGTCGGATCGGCGATATGCACCCACAGGCGTTCCCGTCCATCGGGCAGTACTTCCCAACTCAGACCATCGTCGATTTCTGTGGTAGTTTCATCATCAATGGTGTAGACCTTCAGGTGAGTCAGATCAAGGCGGTTTGTATCTGAGTCAATCGGCGGGAAATCCAAACGCTGTTGCGCCACTTCTAATACCTTATTAGGAAATTGGATCGGAATTGAAGAACGACGCAGGAACAAGTTTTCATAAGGACTCCAGCAACCCAAATCCACTAACAGCTGAAAGGCTCCTTGGGGTGTTGTGGGCCGTCCCAGCATGGTCATAGTTTCTAATACTGGAACGCTTGGCGGATAAGCGCGAGCCAAGGAGTCATAATTGACCCCTGTCCGCACGGTGTCAGCAAGCAACGCCGCATATTTTTCGAGTCCTTCTAAGCGTTGGCGATCGTGACGCCCCCACTCTACTGCTTCACCTTTGAGCGCCTGCTCTACACGAGTTAAAAATTCTTGCTGTCCCTTGACTTTTAGCGCCTCTACTTCCATCTGGTGCTTGCGTTCTGCTACCTGAGCAGCAGTTCGCGGCT
Source organism: Nostoc sp. (assembly GCF_036919495.1). Taxonomy (GTDB): domain Bacteria; phylum Cyanobacteriota; class Cyanobacteriia; order Cyanobacteriales; family Nostocaceae; genus Nostoc. Next base: position 71,022 of record NZ_JBALBZ010000134.1, on the reverse strand, counting down.
CGTAGGCGTCTCCTTTTTGCTTGAAATAAAGTTTGTCCTCTGATAACAAGCAATGGGCGGCGTAACAAGGAGGGGCAGTTGATTCAGAAAATAGCAAATTTGCCATTTGGTCTGGGGTGACTGTTTCCCCATCTTCAACCAGTAGTTCCCAAGCCACTTCTAAGCTAGACGGATCTAAATAAGGCTTGATCTGCTCCAGAAAATTGGCAATCTCTGAGGGCTTGTACGTCTGTCCGGTAACTGTATAAGTTATTTGTCTAGGCGCGAGGCTGTGGGATTGACCACGTTCGTCTACCACAAACCAGCGGGTTTTACCGTCTGGACGTTCTACGATGCCCAGACGGCGATCGCCTTGAACCCTAAATTCAACTAGCGTCCCCTTCTCCACAACTCTCGCACTTTAATTTGGTGAACAGTTTAAATAGTTTTAAGTTAGGAGTTAGGAGTTAGGAGTTTTGATTCTTAACTCCTGTACAGACGCGTAGACGCTCGAAGAGCGGCTTCTCGTAAGAGTATAATCACGTCTCTCCTGTACAGACGCGATTAATCGCGTCTCTCCTCTTTTTAGCCTTCCGCATTGATAAATGGCAACAAAGCCACAATCCGCGAACGTTTAATTGCTAATGTCAACTCTCGCTGTTGCTGAGATGTAAGCCCAGTAATCCGACGTGGCAATATTTTACCCCGTTCGGTGACAAACTTACGCAGTAAATCAACATCTTTATAATCGATTGGTTCTCCTGGCTTGATCGGAGAAAGGCGACGACGGAAATAACTCATCTCTACTTAATTTCCTTGTGAACGGTATGTTTGTTGCAGTGGGTGCAGAACTTTTTCAGTTCTAGCCTGTTAGTGGTGTTGCGGCGATTCTTGGTGCTGGTATAACGGGAAACACCAGCAGAACGCTTGTCTGAATTTGTCCGGCACTCAGTACACTCTAGTGTGATAATAATGCGGGCACCTTTACTCTTAGCCATAATCTTACAAACAGTGAAGCCTGAAGAGAATTAACACAAATGACTATCTTCTCACATTCCGCCGCATATTATCAACTAATCTTTTGATTTTTATGTCGAGCGAGTAGCCACGACGCGACGAAACTATGAAAGTTCCACAATAGCGATCGTGTAAAGCCTGCCGCATCTGGGTATCAGAGAAGGCAGTCCCACAATCAATTGCTAGGGGAAGTACTAGCAGTATAGCAGTGGGATTGGCTCTAATATTGCTCAAGGCAATTGATACTAAAAGCGCACCCAAGCCAACGATCGCCTCTCGCTTCACTAGTGAGAGCAAATCTGGAATTCTGCCCACTACTTCTCCATCTTCAACTTCCAATACCTTTAAATCGAACGCCCAACGCCCTAAACTTTGCCCTTGATTGTTGTACACCACCAGCACCCGCAAAATCAACCAAAATATCACAAAAACTAAAATTTGCACAAATTGAATCCCGATATCGCCGCCTCCCAGTAGGGAACTGACTAACCAGACACCAAGGAAATCAAGCCCCAATGCCATAGCTCGTCGCCCAATTTCAGCCCTGGGATAGTGTTTTTGGGGAAGTCGTTCGATAGTCATACAACACAGGTATTTTTATTTAGGGATTGGGAAATAATTGCTCCTGTTTTTAATATTAAGGTGATGACTTGAGTTTGGCGTTTAGGCTAGTTTTGGATGAAGAGAGCGTTTTTGGTAAAGTTTCGTAAATTATTAAAGGTTTGGATCTAAAGAGCCTCAAAAGCTTATTTGAACAGTGGGCCAATCCTAACTACTGAGGATTTTTAGAGAGTGTAGAGGATTGCTCCTGGTGTCATATTGCTTTACATCTAGATCAATGGACAGGTGAACCGAAAGGTTCTACAATCTGACTGATTGCGGTAAATTTACCTATTGCCCAATCCACATAAGCATAGTAAAGATTTTCTAGTGATTACGTTTGATTGCAGAAGCACTAAATTAATATAGGAAAGTCTTTAAGTAAGGGGCAGCAAAAAAATGGATGTAAAGCTGATTCTAGCTGGATTGACAGTTATATTTACGCTTTCGTGCTTATTTTTTGGCACGAAAAATGGATTCTATGATTCAGATAACTATCACGGCAATGGTTCTGCACATTGAGATAAGTCTGTAAACGCTTGGGCAACTTCCCGTAGTGTGAGTTGGTTCAAAGCGTTCAAAACTTGCAAAGGGAAAATAAACAAGAGGCATCCTTGAGCTAGTAATTTTGATGGCTTCTGGTTAGTCCACCTTTCTGAACCTGTGCGGGTTCGGTAGAGGCGTCCTCCCCAATCAAAAATCTGTATTCTCAGGGTGTAGGGGCGCACGATAAAACTTACCCCTAAGTCACAAAACCAAAATTTGTGTAATTTTTGGCTTTTGAGATATGTCCATGATGATAAGGTTTGAGGGGAGGAGAGCATGAGGGATAATCTGTCGGCATCCTCTCGCGTAGATGCTGCGGAAGGGGGTAGTGAATTAGAATGTTTGCCCTATAGTGTTCAGCATTACGATGAGGGTGTGTGTTTGTTGGTGAAGATGGGGCCACACCGCATCTTGTTGGATTGTGGTTTGGCGGATATTTCATCGCTGGCGAAGGGGCTTACTAAGTCGGTACATGGAACTGGTTCGCCCCCACCAGCAGATTTGGTTTTGATTAGTCACGCCCACCCAGATCACGCTAGAGGTTTACTGGCACTGCATAAAGCTTTTCCAAAGTTACCTATTTATGGTAGCGAAGTAACCAGCAAGTTACTGCCGTTGAATTGGCTAGACCAAGATCCTGAGAAAATTTCCAAATTTTGTCATGCCTTACCGTTGCGATCGCCTGTAGAATTCCAAGATGGTTTGGTGGCAGAATTATTTCCCTCCGGGCATCTACCGGGGGCTGTGGCAATTCTCCTTACCTACACCACTAAGCAGCGTACTTACAAGCTACTGTATACAGGAGATTTTTTCCTGTCAAACTCCCGGTTGGTAGAAGGTTTGCGTTTAGAAGAATTGCGAGGGTTAGACTTGGATGTGCTAATTATTGAAGGTAGTTATGGCACATCCCGTCATCCTCACCGCCGCAACCAAGAAAATCAACTAGCAGAACGAATTAACCGCGCCATCGCTGACAATTGTTCTGTAATTCTTCCCACTCCGGCTTTGGGATTGGGTCAAGAATTATTAATGCTGTTACGCTCTCATCACCACTTCACCGGACGAGATTTAGATATCTGGGTAGATGGTGCTGTCGCAACTGGGTGTGATGCTTATCTAGAACTGTTACCCCACCTTCCTCCATCTGTACAGAATTTCGCCCGCCATCAACCTTTATTTTGGGATGAACGAGTGCGTCCCCGCGTGCGTCGTTTACAAGCAGAACATCGTCCCACTGTGGGTAAGTCACCTTGTATTGTCCTCACCGACTCTACAGATGACTTGGGTAAGCACTGCCAACTCGACACTGGCCCTTGGCTGATCCTGTTACCAGAAAAAATTGATATAGAAGTTAATAAAGAATATTTAGCACCCACCACTATTGAAACCTATCTTCTGGCTCAACATAGTGATGGTCCTGGTACTACGCAGCTAATTCATAATTTGCGACCGCAGCACGTCATTTTTGTTCACGGTTCTCCTGCCTACTTGGCAGACCTGACTAGCTTAGAGGAGTTGCAAAACCGTTATCATATCCATTCCCCAGCGGCTGACACTTTAGTAGAATTGCCTATCGGTGATACATTTTTACAACCGGCAGCACCAGAAACTAATTACGAAGGTGAACTGACAGAGTTGGGAACAGTAATCACAATCACCCTAGCAGATGTAATTACAACTGATCCTCGTTGGCGACAATTTGCTGATACTGGTTTAATCGAAGCTCGTTGGCAAGGCGAAGAACTAGTATTGAGGGGATTGTCTCAACGAGAATTGCTCAACCAAAATAGCGATCGCTATACATGGACAGATGTAGACTGTTGCGGTACTTGCCGACATCAAAGAGGGCAGCGATGTTGGAATCCAGCTTCCCCGTTGTATAACTTTAAGGTAACCCTAGAAGGTTACTGTCCTGCTTTTGAAGGTTTGAATGATAGCCAATAGCCATTAATCCGGTGTCTTTTGTCATTTTTAATTAATGACGAATGACGAATGACCCTTACGGGTTCGCCAGTCGCTCATGGGGGAAACCCCCAAGACCGCGCTGACTCACTAATGACTACTGACTATTAACTAATGACTGATTATTCTGGATTAGAGTCTGTGTAACGGTTGTGGATGCGTTCGGCTTCGGGACAATCTTCAGTCATCAAAGGCTCCACATTACCGCGTGGTACTGAAGCTAGTTTTTGCGTTACAGCACCAATGCTCTCGAGGCGAACCATTTCTTCCCAAGAACAAACTTCGTCCTCTTCTTCTGTTTCATAGCGTAGGGTCACTAAATCTCCCTCTATGTCGATGATGCGGGCGCGTTCAATCCAGCGTTGCTGGTCCCGCAAGAAAACACATACCTCGCGCCCATCGCAACAGAGTTGATAAATCTTGCGGTGTAGCATGTACTGTTTCTGCCTTTTTAAACAACGTAGTTAAACCTGTCAAAATCTGGGTTCTACCCAATTACATTACACCTTTAAGAGGTTAATTTCACCGTTCAGAACAAGTACGCTTCATCACCCAATCCCAAAACTTGCATGTAGTTGTCAAATATTGGTAAATTTTGGGTCAGAAATCAATGCTTGCAGCAATGAATTCAATCTCCGTCCGGCTCTTTCTACTCAATGTCTGCTTCATCAAAGTCAAACAATTCGGAACCTGTCCTAACCAGGCTTATATTTGCTGGTGAGTCCTTGTTACTATTATGTAATAAAGAATACTCAAAACCAATCGTTGATTGCGGTTGTTTAACTTGCCTACTTTTAATCATTGGCATTACTGGGAAGTCCGGGGACTTGGTTTTACTTTTACCCATGTGTATATGATCTTAACTCATTCTCTTGCTGACCTTGATGATTTTCAACAACAACACCTAAATAGTTTTGATTTTTGAAGCTTTTTGCCTGATGATAGCTACTTAAAAGGCAACGGAGTAGAGGTGAGAAGCTTCAAGGGCAAAATAAATGGGGGACAAGGGGGAAGGGAAAATTACCCTCTGCTTATTTTGGAGTATCAGCAAGATTTATATGGTAGCGGAAATTCCATAAGTACGTTCGATGAGGAGGCTTCTCGTTTAATTTTGCCTGCCCGAACTGCATCGTATAGGGCTGCGAGGGCTGACAAATCCTCTTCCTTCCAGCATTTAGTGACAAGCACTTGATGGAGTAAACCCTCAGATTCAACACTAAGATATCCAGTTTGGAAAGCAGATTCAACGAGTGTACGAATCATCTTGGTTAGGACAGAGTAAACAAATTGTTACGTCAAGTGTGGAACATTTCCTTCTGATATTAATTGATATGGAGCATGAATATGATGTGATTATCATTACACGTAACTAGTGATTTAGATCACATCAATGGGTCACAATATGATATTTTGGTGCATCTATCTATGTCTGTACGCAGATGACAGTTACACAAAACTTTAGCTTCAGTACTGAGATGACGTATAATTCGACAATATTAAAAGATAAGAAAATTTTTAAGCAAGTATCCCAAAAATATAGTGAAACACAAGCAATCAAGCAAAAAACTGGCGGAAATCTTCATCATTTTGACTTAATTGCACCCAGTCTAAGTTTAAGGACTGGAATTTTTGCGCCAAGCGATCGCAAGCTGGACGTTCGGTAGCGTAATGTCCGGCATCGATTAGAATAAGATTGCGATCGCGGCTTTCTTGAAACTGATGAAACTTACAGTCAGAAGTCAGATAAGCTTGGGCACCACTTTTGACGACGGCTGAAATATAACCAGCCCCTGAACCACCCAAAACAGCAACTCGTGAAATTGTTTGCTGTAAATCAGCACTTGGGGAAAAAATTAAATTAGGGGGAGCAAGTCGGGTTTGAATGGCTGCGAGTAACTCTTGTAATGTTAGAAATGGCTCTAGCAAACCAACACGACCATATCCTAATCCTGCTTGTGTAGGTTGTATAGGAGTAACTTCTTTGAGTTCTAAAATTTGAGCTAAAACGTCAGCAGTACCATCCTGCACTTGATCAAAATTCGTATGGGCGCTGTAAATACCAATATTGTGGGTAAAGGACAACCGTACCATTTCTGCGATCGCTTCACCAGTGCGTAAAGATTTGGGGGGAGTGAAAATCAAGGGATGATGAGCAAATATCAGATTAGCATTCAAAGCGATCGCTTCCTGCATTACTGCCAAAGTCGGTGTCAAACAGACTAAAACCCGTGCTTTTTCCTGCAACACTCCTGGTTCAACCTGCCAGCCGCAATTATCCCAACTTTCACACCAAGCGGGATTTGCCCATGCTTCAAACCAAGTAATTAAGTCAGCAATTTTCATAACTATTTTCTTCAGCAATTTTTAATTTTAATTGCTAATCAGTGTTTCTGTGGTTGAATATTTAATTTTAATGCTAATTGCTGGCGCATTTCTTGGAAAGGTTTGTTCCAGACAGGGCTGGCATTCCAGTTCCACACTGCGACTGGGATAAGTTCTTCTTGGGCAAGACAAGTTAACAGACGATATTCATCTTCTGGTTCACGAGAAAAGGTGAAAGGATTACGGTAGCCTGTGTCACATAGTTTATAAGATGTAACCTGACCGTGATTAATCCGTTGTAAAAGTTCTTTACCTTTGACAAGTAAATAATCCAAAAAAACTGGACTAAAAGGCTCTATATGTGCGCGTTTTTGTGGTTCTTTTTGTACCCACCTTGCCCACTCAAACCCATAGATAAAATCGTGAACATAACGAAAGCGGATTTCTGTTTTACTTCCGAACATCTCTGTCAGTAAAACCATCTTTTCACCAAAAATAGTTAAAAAAGGAACAGCACCCTCATCTGCTATGAGAGCCTGCCTTAGCATACTACTTACCATAAAATCAAAATCCCAGAATATGTTTTCTGGAAAGTTTTGCAACTGAGTACGGACTATGGATTCAAGAGTTTGTTGAAAGGTTATTAGGAGTTCAATTTCGGTATTTTCTTCAGCAATTAAACTCCCCAATTCTGCAAAACTAGTAATTAATGTTTTTTTTGGATTAAGTGATAAGAGATTAATAGACTGTTGAGCAAGGATTTCATCAATCAATTGGAAAGTATGAGTTGGTGTCAATTCTTGCTTCATAGTAATTGAAATAGCCCAGACAGCTTATATTAAATATTAGTTTATATCTAAATAGTTTTTTAAATAATCACAAATAAACTTTACTTTTGAATTTACAAATTGACACAAATTCTTTAGTATAGATGTGATTAATTTTCATGGCAAAGCGATGGCTTCGCCAACGCCAAGGGCGAACGCGGCGAAATTTATTTTATGTATATCACCGCGAGTTTATGAGATTATAGCCAAAGGGTAAGCGGGATAACCAGAGTATTTAAACTCTATAGAAGTCCACCTTAAATAAAATTTGAGAATCAGCTATCCAGAAATATGGATAACCAATTCTCTTAAATGACTGCGCTGGCGGTGTTCCCAAATATAAATTCCCTGCCAAGTTCCTAATACCAAATGACCACGATTAATCGGGATATGTTCAGAAGTGTGAGTGAGTGCGGTACGAATGTGTGCCGGCATATCATCGGGCCCTTCCGCATCGTGAATGTATTTACCTGATTCTGGCACGAGTTTTGCCATAAAGTTAGCTAAATCCACAAGGACATCGGGATCGGCGTTTTCTTGGATGACTAAACTGGCTGAAGTGTGGCGTAAAAATAGAGTACAAAGACCAGTTTCAACTCCCGATTCTGCAACTGTGGCTTCAATTTTTGCAGTAATGTTGTAAAAAGATTTACCAGTAGTGGAAATTTTTAGTAATTTTTGGTAGTGAGTCATTTAGAACACTGTTATTGATGTTGGTAAGAGCTAATTAGCGGTTGAATCTGCTGGATGTTACCATTGTTCCATTATTAATTTATGTTGTTTTCAAGAACTTTATTCGACTCGAAATAATTAATTACAGCATGAGCGATCGCTTCATTACCATCCTTAGCAATTGGTTCAGATTGCTTTGGTAATTGGGGTAACTTATGCAGAAAATCCCAAGTCCCTTGAAAAAACTCAGATGGGGTGATGATTTGATGCTGGTTATAATTTGTTATGCCTTCTATTAGAAAAGTTGCTTCGGCAAAGTCCTCACGGGGAATGGTAACAATAGGTACTCCTAATAGTGCGGCTTCACTAAAAGTACTGTAACCAGGTTTAGAAACGACTCGCTCACAAATAGACATAAAATCTACAGGGCGGTATTTGCGGTCATTAATTTTCACTAAATTAGGTAAATCAGGGGCAGATTGATCAAAGACGATAAATTGCCAATCTGGGAATCGCCGCAGGTTATCGTAGGGAATTTGCTGTAAACCCAAGCCGCCAAAGGTCAACAAAATAGTTTTTTCCACTGGTGCGGTTATTCCCCAAAGAGAACGTAAATCATCAGCAGAGTGACGGGGAGAACCGCCTGTTAAACCGACATCTGTGATATTGTTAAAGGCTGGCATTGGTTCGTGGAAGGGTAGACGAAATAAGCGATCGCACTTTGAGTACCAATCACTGATCCAATCTGCAACTGTGGTAAATTCACCTCCCCAATCTCGGTAGATAAAGTCCCAGCCAAAGTTACTCATCATCCAGCAGGGAATATTTGCACCTTTGGCAAACCCAGGAGCAAGGAAGGGTATATCTGCCAAAATCAGATTAACGCGATTTTGGCGGATAAAATTCACTTCTGAGGCAATGAGCGAATTTTGATGCTTTTTAATATCCAGCAACTTTTCTAAAGTCGCTACTTTATCCATTGTCAAACTATCTGTTTGCACCACACCCAAATCAAATGCACGGGGACGATAGATAAAATCGCCTTCTATGTAGCACTCTAGCAACCAGCGTGGGGCAGTGGTTACCAGAATCAGCAGAATTTCTGGACATAATTTTTGAATTGTCGCAGCCACAGAAGCCATGCGGGTAGCATGTCCAAAGCCGTGATTAGTTATGGCTAAGTATAAGATTGGGCGTTCCATTTTAAAGGTAGGAGTTACTAGTTATCTAATCACTGCTTTAAGTTATGCAAAGCAGCGCAATTAAGTATTTTAGGATTTTCTAGAGATTTAGATATACTCACCAATTTTTCTCCAGCTTAAAGCTTCCATACAAAATAGTAATTTGAAAAATATCTGTATGAAAGAGTGCAGGTTGTAAGTAATTTTCCTTACCTAAGAAAAAATCAATTATATCTGCTTCTACGTCACAGGCATCTTCAGGAAAGAGCAAATTCCATTTTATTTCTCGACAATTGTAAAAAACAAAACGATAGGGCAAACGCTTATCAGGGTTGTATACACAATCAATATATACTTCTTTACCCCATAACACGACTTGTACGTTCGTAATCAAAGAAGTAGAATTTCCTAAAGCGAGTAAAGCGAAGTCATCCATAATGTAACTCTTCATTTGACACATTTAATATAGGGAATTAAAATAATAATTCCCAGAGAGACAACTTATAACTCCTAATTTTTAACTATTTCTGCTAAAACTTTGAATCGCCTCAATCAACTGGTCGATTTCCGATTCTAAAGTAAAGTAATGGACGGTAATGCGTATACAGCTAGGATTGGCAATTGTCCGAGTTAATATTCTTTGTGAGTCTAAAAATTGCACCAACTTGAGATTAGATTGAGGCTGATTATTTGCAAGTTGGAACGAGACGATACCGCTTTCGGGTGGGGAAGTTCGCAGACACTTGATATCAGGTAACGCCACTAAGCGCCGCCAAAGGTAGTCACTGTTTTGGCAAATTTGCTCGTAACGTTCCTGTGAGGTTCCCCATTGCTGATGGATTGCGATCGCTTCCTTTAACCCAACATACAAGGGATAAGCTAATGTAGACACTTCGTATCGTCGTCCATCTGGAAGCCAATCCACAGGCTGAGATTGACTATCCACAACAATGCCATTCAAACCAATAAACGTAGGTTTTAGGCTTTCTCGTGCTTCTGGTCGGACATACAAGCCACCAGCACCCGCAGGGCCACATAACCATTTGTGACCAGTGAAAGCATAAAAATCTACTCCCAATTCAGTTAAATTTAAAGGCAACAAACCAGCAGATTGGGCAGCATCTATCAGTAAGAAAGAATGATTATTCCTGCATACTTCGGCAATTTTATCAAGAGGTAAAACTTGACCAGTATTCCAGAAAACATGACTTAATATTACAAGACGGGTATTAGGGCGTAAGTGCTGGGCAATAACTTTTACAGGGTCGCCCTCATTTAAAGTCGCCTTGAGAGGACAGGTGGTAACTTCCACCGCAAATCTTCGCGCGATTTCTTGTGTTGTGGCAATTACGCCTGGATGTTCGCAGTCTGAAAGCAGTATATGGTCGCCAGCACGCCACTCAATGCCCCACATGGCGATATTACAGCCAACAGTGACATTCTGCGTAAGAGTAATTGTTTCGCTTGGTGCGTGTAACTCCGAAGCGATCGCAACTCTTGCAGCTTGAGTCTGGGGTGCTATCCAGCGATACGCCTCATTACCAAAGGGGCCTATTTGCTGAACATAAGCTTGAGTTTGGGCGATCGCATCCATTGCCCTTTGGGGCATCGGCCCTTGTCCCCCATAATTGAAATAAGTCTTATTCGCTAAAGCCGGAAATTGCTCTCGATGGCTATGCAACCTGGTTTGTGTAGCAGAAGTACTGGTCATACCAATTTTAGATTTTAGATTGTAGATTTTGGATTAGTCAAAAATCATTGATCGTTATTTATTTTTTACTCATCTCCCTCATCCCCCTCATCTCCTCCATTCTCTCACTTCATCATTAATTGTCTGAGTTACTCCCAGACTGTACTAATTCTTGTTAACTTAAAAGAATGCTAATTAATGCTGAACTCCTACTGCAATATCAACGCTGTAAACGTCGGACTTTTCTAGATATCCACGGTGACAAAAGTCAGCGCGATGCTCCCAATGAGTTGCTACGGAAACTACAACAGGACAAAATCGCTCATCAGCTGAGTGCTTTGGCAAAGGTGACTTATCACCAACCAGATTATTCTTATGGAAATTGGGAAGCGGCAGAGGCAGCAACTTTAGAATTGATGCAGCGTGGGGTTGAGTATATCTATAAGGGAGTACTGTTAGCAACTTATTCTGAAGGATATACCTTGCTAAGTCGTCCAGATTTACTCGTCAAACGACCAGGAAAATCCTGCTTTGGTGATTGGATCTATGTTCCGGCTAGTATTGAACTGGGTAAGCGCCCTAAGCAAGAATATCAAGTTGTTGCCGCATTTCACGCCCAGGTATTGGCAACAATACAAGATTTAGCACCAGAAACAGCTTGGCTGATATTGCGTACCAAAGATAGAAATTATTCTGTGGATTTGCTCAAATGGACACCACGGATGCAGCAGATTCTGGAGGAGTTTATTCAAGTTTTAGAGTTACAAAATCCGCCAGAGGTGTTTATTTCTCGGCAAAAGTGCAATCTTTGCCATTGGTATAGTCAATGTTATGCGATCGCTCAATCTGAAAAACATCTCTCATTATTACCAGGGGTAACGCCTCTTCGCTACACTCAACTCCAAGACGTAGCCATCACTACACTAGAATCTCTCGCTAACACCAGTCCCAGCACCTTAGAAAACCTAGTTGGTTTTGACAGGGAAGTAGCGCCTAAACTTATAGTGCAAGCTCAATCTTCACTAGAAAAACGACCATTAATATTACCCTACCCGCTACCAACAGAAGATATTACATTTACAGCACCCGTAGAGCTTTACTTTGATATTGAGGCACAGCCAGACTTAGATTTAAATTATCTCTTGGGGGTTTTGGTCGTTGATAGGCTTGCCAATACAGAACAGTTTTATTCGTTTTTAGCAGATAAACCAGAAGACGAAGAATTAGTTTGGCAGCAATTTTTGGATTTGGTTTGGCAATATCCCGAAGCGCCAATTTACCATTTTTGTGTCTACGAGTTTGATACAGTTAAACGGTTGGCAAGGCTTTACAACACTCCTTCCTCCTTAGTGCGTCCTGTACTGAGCCGATTTGTGGATGTATATGAACAATTAACCCAAAGTGTAGCATTGCCTGTAGAAAGCTATGCCCTGAAAGCGATCGCCCGTTGGTTAGGATTCGAGTGGCGGGAAAAAGAAGCTAGTGGTGCTAAATGTATTTACTGGTATGATCAGTGGCTAGAAACAGGCGATCGCAGCTTACTAGAAATTATCCAAAGCTACAACGAAGATGACTGTCGCGCTACCCTCAGAGTGAAAAACTGGCTGGTAAACTTTTTTCAGGATGAATATGGTTTGCGCCTAGCTTAAGTAATTTCGGATTTTTTAAAGCTTTTCAATTGCTTAGAATACATGTTATTTGTAGCGGTGTGCAGATGTGAACCCTGCTTGCTTCAGTGTGATCTTTTATTTAGAATTTTTCCACTTCAACAAAAAATATATGCACCTAGTTAAAAATATCTTCAAACTTCCACAAATTATTTACTTTTTTATCCCAATTCTACTTATCATTATTTTATTCAATTTTTTACCTATAAATGCTGTTGAAATCAGTAGCATAGAGTTTATCGGAGAAGCTACTTTAGCAAAAGGTTTAACCTTACAAAAAACTGAAATTGGAGGTTTATCTGGAATTACCTATGATGCAAAAAACAACCTTTATTATGCTATTTCCGATGACCGTGGACAAAAAGCTGCCGCCCGTTTCTACACTCTGAAAATAGACTTAAGCAAGGGTTACCTACAAAAGGGTAAAGTTGTTCCTGTCAGCGTTACCACATTATTAAATGAAAATAGGCAAACATTTCGCCCTGGTGAAACTGATACAGAAGGTATTACCTTAACTGATAAAGGAACTGTATTTATTTCTTCTGAAGGCGATGCTGTAAAATTAATTAATCCTTTTATTAAACAGTTCTCATTATCTTCTGGTAGAGAAATTAGCACACTTACCATACCAAACAAATTTTTGCCCGAAAAAAGTGGTAAACAAGGTATTCGCAACAATTTGGCTTTTGAAAGTCTTACCATCACACCCGATAAAAAGCATCTATTCACAGCCACCGAAAATGCTCTAATTCAAGATGGTGTCGCAGCGAAAGCTAACATTGGTACTCCTTGTCGGATTTTGCAATACAACTTGCTCAACAACCAGCCAGAAAAAGAATTCCTTTACCAAACAGAACCAGTTTCTCCCTTTTTGAATGTGACTGGCAAATTCGCTAGTGGGTTACCTGATTTACTTTCTCTGGATAATCAAGGACACTTCCTAAGTTTAGAACGGTCTTTTACTGGTATAGGATTTGCTATTTCTCTATTTCAGGTTTCTTTAGAAGGATCTGATGATATTCATCAAATAAATAGTCTTTTAGCAGTTGACTCCAAGAAGATTAAACCAGTTCAGAAAAAACTTCTGTTAGATTTGAGAACCCTAGATGTGCTGCTAGACAACATTGAAGGCTTAACTCTTGGCCCTAAACTACCCGATGGTCAGCAATCATTAATTCTCATCAGTGATAACAATTTCAACTCCCTGCAACGCACCCAGATACTAGCCTTTAAAATTAAAATTGAAACACCATTAATCAGATTATTACGCCGTTTATTACCGAATCTCAACCCTTAGCCATACAGAGGTATTAGGGTTTTAATACCATTTACTTTTCCTGTGTATTCACGGAATTTACTAGCCAGCTTTATCTAGCTTATTTGTAGCTTCCGTGTAATTTCTCAACCCTATTGCTTAATAGATATGTTACACAATATTTAGGAGATTTTTCGAGAGATTAACCATGATTACAGGATATGATTAGTTTTCTACAAATTATGATACTTTCTAAATTTAAATTTAATAATTAACTAGACTTATTAAAGTATTTTGCCAACAATATTTTTTATATATGATTTTTATGTCACCAAATAAAATTGAGAATATGGTAGGGCAAAAAGTAGAATTAGACAATTACATTGGACAGTTTTTAAATAATCGCTATTTAATCAGAGATTTGATTGGCAAAGGTGGTATGGGTAGAGTTTATTTAGCAGAAGATACTGCTAAAGGTGGTATGCCGATCGCAGTCAAAATTTTATCACTCAGTTTGGCGAACCAGCACATGTCCCAACGCTTTGCTAGAGAGATTTTTATCGGCGCTCAATTGGGCCGCAAAAGTAAACATATTGTTCGCATATTAAGTTATGGCGTTACTGAAGATAAAACTCCGTTTTATGTTATGGAATGCCTGCAAGGAAAAAATCTCAAACAAATTCTTAAAGTTCAGCCCTTAACAATATCGAAATTTTTGGAGATTTGTAATCAAATTTGTTTAGGCTTACAATGTGCCCACCAAGGTATCAGCCTCAAAGGAGAGATTTATCCTATTGTTCATAGAGATATTAAACCAGAAAATATATTCATTACTGAAGATAGTAAACAAGGAGAAATTGTTAAAATACTAGATTTTGGTATTGCCAAGTTTTTAACAGAGCGAAGTGGGATGACGCTAACAAATTCTTTTATTGGCAGTTTACCTTACTGTTCTCCCGAACACATGGAAGGGCAAAAATTACTAGATGTCCGCTCTGATATTTACAGTTTGGGAGTACTAATGTTTGAGATGCTGACAGGAAAGCATCCATTTCAGACTCAGACAAAAAGTAACTCCTTTGGTACTTGGTATCAAGCGCATCGCTTTCAAATTCCACCTACCCTTGAGGAAGTGAACCCGCAAGTCAAAATTCCGCAGGTGTTAGAAAAAATAGTGATGAGTTGTTTAGCTAAAGATGTAAGCGATCGCCCTCAAAATATCAACCAAATATTAGAAGATTTAGAAAAAGTTAATATTCAAATTAATGATGCTATTCCTAACAATAGTAGTGACATTATTCAACTTTCATTTCCGGTTCAATTAGTACCTTCAACTTTATTATCAGAAAAAGAGTGTTTGCAGAAGAAGTGGCCAAAAAATAAACCAATTGCGCCAATTGGGTTTCCCCATTTACTACAAACAACTGAAAGAGCTATACCAACTTTTTGGGCAATGTTACCCAAACAAGAAATTACAAAATTTTTAGATAAAATGCATGTTACTGAATTTATCAGTAAAATAAATGTTTACCCGATGTTATTGTGGGTAACCGTACTATATGATGCCCAACTTTCTATGACTAAGTGGTTACCTTATTTTCTGGATTTAAAAGATAATAAAGGTCAGAATATAGCACGTACTTTAGCAGAAGTAGGCTACTATCATCTACTATTTTTTGCCATAGAAGATCCAACTCATTGCTCTCATGTAACAACTTTAAGCCTTACGGCTAACCAGCGCCAGCACCTTATAGATTGTTTAGAGATAAGTCAACATTCAACTGAATTAATTCTGTTTAATCAAGCCAAAAATCTTCTAAAAGCAGATTATGAAAAGTTGAAATTAGATATCTTACACAAGTTAAACGCAGAGCAAAAATCTGAGACAGAAGGTTTAAAAAATTTGATGGATAAATTTTTGGAGATGTTTTTAAAAGTTTTATCACATCCTTGAAAGTCTGCTATCACAATAAAAATGCTTTCTAATATTACCTAATGATATTTGTATATGTCTATATGCTAACTTTAAATATACTCAGCAACAGAGGTGAATAAAGTGAATAAAAGCCCATTTACATCTCCAACTAGTACGGGCTTGCTTGCCAATCGTTATCAAATCAAGCAATTAATTGGTAGCGGTGGCATGGGTGAAGTTTTTTTAGCAAATGATATTTTGTTAGGAGGCACACCAGTTGCTATCAAGTTTTTGACTCAAACTGTTGTCGATAATAAAATGCAACAAGACTTTGCTCGTGAAGCTTTAATGAGCGCAGCTTTGAGTCAAAATAGTTTACATATAGTCCGGGCGTATGATTATGGTGTAAATGAGAAAGGAAAACCATACTACGTCATGGAATATCTATGTGGTAAGAGTTTAAAGGATTTAATTCCGCTAGCACTGCCCATGTTTTTGACTCTCTCCCGCCAAATTTGTTTGGGCTTACAGTGCGCCCATCAAGGCATTAATATTGATGGCAAAATTTTTCCGTTAGTTCATAGAGATATTAAACCTGCCAATATATTAGTTATTCCCGATCCGATATTGGGCCAGTTAGTTAAAATTCTCGATTTTGGTATTGCTAGATTTTTGAATTATGCATCATCAACAGCTAGTACAAGCAGAGGATTTAATGGCACTTTACCTTACTGTTCTCCAGAACAGCTAGATGGGGAAAAATTAGATAGTTGCTCTGATATTTATAGTCTGGGTGTGATGATGTTTGAAATGCTCACAGGCAAAAAACCTTGGGAACCAGAAACTGATTACTTTGGTGCTTGGTATAAAGCACATCACTTTGAGCAACCAAAAGCGATCGCAGATGTTCAACCTACTCTTAAAATACCTCAAAAGCTAAATAATTTAATTATGTCTTGTCTTGCGAAAAAATCTTGCGATCGCCCACAAAATATCGCTCAAATTTTGCAAGTATTAAACAGTTTAGAAGAGTCTAATTATCCCAGTATACCTACAATACCTCCTAGCTCCATTCTTAGCCGTCCTTTAGATTCAGGTTTACCAATCATAGTAGAACAAAGCTGTCGCAAACTTTTGTGGCCTCAAAATAAACCAATTCAAGAAATTGTTTTTCCCCAGCTTATAGACACTGCACAGGGAGCTATAACAGCACTATGGTTGATGTTGCCTAAACAAGAAATCAAAAACTATGCCCTTTCTACCCGTTATAACCACTTTATCTTTATGACATCCCCTCACCCAATGCTTTTATGGGTGACTGTACTCTACAATCGGCGATTGGCTCCTAAGTGGCTACCATGCTATTTAGATATGCAAAATCCCCAAAATCTTAAACTGGTAAATTTCCTGGCTGAAAATGAACACTATCCTTTGATTTTCTTTACTCTGGAAGCACCACATTCCTGCACTAACGTTCTCAGTAGTCGCATCGAGCCAACTCAGCGACAAATGTTGAAGAACTGGGCGCAACAAATTCATAGTCTACCACCAGCTTCTCAACCCCAGTTGAGCAAACAGCTATTAAAGCAGCAGTATAAACAAATGCAATCTCGCATATTGCAGCATCTGGAATCACAGCCACAGGTTGTATTACCCTGCTCTATTTGAGGAAAAATCTGCACCTTGGAAAGACGCGACAAAAAGAATTTCTAATTTCTAACTCCAAAACGCTTGACAATTAGAAAAAAAATAGTGATAATAGCAAAGTTGCCAAACAAGGGACTGTAGTTCAATTGGTTAGAGCACCGCCCTGTCACGGCGGAAGTTGCGGGTTCGAGCCCCGTCAGTCCCGTTCTAAATTTAAGAGTAGTAAATCACTGAACTGAACTTCGGTGATTTTGGATTTTGAATTCCCCAAAGGGATTGACCCAGAATTCAAGGTTTGAATATAAGCTACATTTATCATGCTTTCCGAAAGAGAGAATTAACTGTGACTGTCAGAGTCCGTATTGCGCCAAGTCCAACCGGAAATTTACATATTGGTACAGCTAGAACTGCTGTATTTAACTGGTTGTTTGCCCGCCACCACGGCGGGAAATTTATCCTGCGAATAGAAGACACAGATTTAGAGCGATCGCGTCCCGAATACACCGACAATATTCTTGAAGGATTGAGTTGGCTAGGACTGAACTGGGATGAAGGGCCATTTTTCCAATCTCAACGCCTGGATATTTATAAGGAAGCAGTGCAAAAACTGCTAGATCAAGGATTAGCCTATCGCTGCTACACCACTTCTGAAGAACTAGAGGCTCTCCGAGAAGCCCAAAAAGCTAGAGGCGAAGCTCCTCGTTATGACAACCGTCACCGCAATCTCACGCCAGAACAACGCGCCGCATTTGAAGCAGAAGGTCGCTCCTCTGTGATTCGCTTCAAAATCGAAGATGGGCGGGAAATTGTCTGGAACGACCTAGTAAGGGGAAAGATGTCTTGGCGAGGTAGCGATTTAGGTGGTGATATGGTTATCGCCCGCGCCTCAGAAGAAGGTAGCGGCCAACCTTTATACAACTTTGTCGTTGTAGTGGATGACATCGATATGCAAATCACCCATGTCATTCGGGGAGAAGACCATATTGCCAACACCGCCAAGCAAATTCTGTTGTATGAAGCAATGGGTGCAAAAATCCCAGAGTTTTCTCACACGCCGCTAATTTTGAACATGGAAGGGCGCAAGCTTTCTAAGCGAGATGGTGTTACTTCCATTTCTGAATTTCAGCAAATGGGCTTTACTGCTGAAGGCTTGGTGAATTACATGACATTGCTGGGTTGGTCGCCACCGGACTCGACGCAAGAAATATTTACCTTAGAAGAAGCAGCAAAAGAATTTGGTTTTGAGCGTGTAAATAAAGCAGGTGCAAAGTTTGACTGGGACAAGCTGGATTGGTTGAACAGTCAGTATATCCACAAGACGCCAGTAGATCAACTGACAGATTTACTGATACCCTATTGGCAAGCAGTTGGGTATAAATTTGATAGTGGACGCGATCGCTCCTGGTTAGAACAGTTAGTAAGTTTAATTAGCCAGAGTTTGACTCGTTTAGTAGATGCAGTAGCTCAAAGCAAACTGTTTTTTAGCGACACAGTTGAATTTAGCGACGAAGGTAGTACACAACTCAAGCAAGAAGGTTCTACTGCTGTCCTTGAGGCGATTGTCACAGCCTTAGAAAATCAGCCGCAACTGTCGGAAGCTGCCGCCCAGGATATTATTAAACAAGTGGTGAAAGAGCAAAAAGTCAAAAAAGGTTTGGTAATGCGATCGCTCAGAGCAGCCTTAACTGGGGATGTTCATGGCCCCGACCTTATACAATCTTGGTTACTACTAAATCAGATTGGTTTAGATAAGTCACGCTTGAGTAAGGCAATAACAGAAGCTAATTAGCGATTACAACAATTTTTAGATGGATCTGGGAGTGGAAAGAGACGCGATTAATCGCATCTGTACGGAGTGGTAAGTGAGGGATTATAAGAATTCTTCCCCCATTCCCCATTCCCCATTCCCCATTCCCCATTCCCCATTCCCCATTTCCGACTCGCGACTCCCTACCTTCACCCATAAATTTTGGATTGATTAAGTAATAGAGCAACTATAAGAACAAGAAATCATTAACTAATTACTAATGAATTATCCCCACTTTAAAATCTAAAATAGGTAGTCAATTATCCTCACGTTGGGAACTTGGTGTGTAAAATTCATGTCTTCAAAAACACTTAGAAGCGAACGTAATTACAATGCCAACAAAAGCGCTCAATAGTGGGATGAGATTATCGTTCATGATAGTTATGCTGTTCATCACATCAACAGTAAATACTGCCGTTGATGCTGAGGAAACGCCAACGATATTTGGAGATGTCACCATTAGCCCTCAGTTTTCTCCAGATCCCCTGACAGTTCGCGGGATGAGTGGTGGTTCAATATCTGGGAGTCAAGTAGGTGGGAGAAGTGAAACAGCTACTGGTCCTTGCACCGGATTTGTTGATGTAACACCAGACCACACATTAGCGCTAACAAGTAAATTTGACTACCTAAAGCTGCAAATACAAAGTCCTGAAGACACCACCATCATTATCAAGGGGCCCGGTGGTACTTGGTGCAATGACGATTTTGATGGCAAAAATGCTGGCATGATTGGTGAATGGCTGCCTGGAAATTACGAAGTTTGGGTTGGTTCCTACGAAAAAGACAAGTATCTTCCTTACACTCTACAAATTACAGAAGTTAAGTAGGGAATGGGGAATGGGGCATTGGGCATTGCTTATTTCCCTGATCTCCCTCATCTCCCTCACTGCCCCTAATAATGATTGAGAGAGGCTGGAACAACACGAGGAACATTCTGGAGAAATTATTCAGTGTCTTTGCATCCGGTTGCGCTCCCTTTTCTCGTGCGATTTTGTATTAAAATTAAGTTAACTTTGATTAAGATTCTTGTTGGCATCGCCATAATGCGCCAATCGCTGTATGGGAGTGCATATAAGAGATCAAATTACACAAAATGGATTTATAAACATCCGTTTAACAGCTTAAAGTCGCATGATGAACATTCGGTTACTAAGGCTGATGAATTGTATAGGCATCTAGAGGCAAATTAAGATGAAATTCTCTTGGAAAGTCGTAGTACTCTGGACATTGCCTGCTTTGGTAATTGGTTTTTTCTTTTGGCAAGGGGCTTTTGCAGGCGCTCCTACTGACATGAGTAAGAATGCAGCCAATACGCGCATGACCTATGGTCGCTTTCTAGAATACCTGGATGGCGATCGCGTCACCAGCGTGGATCTGTACGAAGGCGGTAGGACAGCAATTATAGAAGCCCGCGATCCAGACATCGAAAATCGTATCCAAAGGTGGCGGGTGGATTTGCCTGTTAACGCTCCTGAGTTAATTAGCAAGCTCAAAGAAAAAGACATTAGTTTTGATGCTCACCCAATGCGGAATGATGGCGCAATTTGGGGATTGTTGGGCAATCTCATATTCCCAGTTTTATTGATTACTGGGCTGTTCTTTTTGTTCCGGCGTTCTAGCAACCTGCCCGGCGGGCCAGGTCAAGCGATGAACTTTGGCAAATCCAAGGCGCGTTTCCAAATGGAAGCGAAAACCGGGGTCAAATTTGACGACGTAGCCGGGATTGAAGAAGCTAAGGAAGAACTACAAGAAGTCGTCACTTTCCTGAAGCAGCCAGAAAGATTTACTGCTGTAGGCGCACGGATTCCCAAGGGAGTGCTGTTAGTTGGGCCTCCTGGAACTGGTAAAACTTTACTAGCAAAAGCGATCGCTGGTGAAGCAGGTGTACCTTTCTTCAGTATTTCCGGTTCGGAATTTGTGGAAATGTTCGTTGGTGTGGGTGCATCCCGCGTCCGCGATTTGTTTAAGAAAGCCAAAGACAACGCTCCCTGTATCATCTTCATCGATGAAATCGACGCAGTTGGACGGCAACGCGGCGCTGGTATCGGTGGCGGTAACGACGAGAGAGAGCAAACCCTCAACCAGTTGCTCACCGAAATGGACGGCTTTGAAGGTAATACAGGCATTATTATTATTGCTGCCACCAACCGTCCCGACGTACTAGATTCAGCTTTGTTACGTCCCGGTCGCTTTGACAGACAAGTAACTGTCGATGCACCCGATATCAAAGGGCGTTTGGAAATCTTGCAAGTCCATTCACGCAACAAGAAATTAGATAATAGTGTATCTTTGGATGCGATCGCTCGCCGCACTCCTGGATTCACTGGTGCTGACTTAGCCAACTTGCTCAACGAAGCGGCAATTTTGACTGCTAGAAGACGCAAAGAAGCTATCACCCTCCGCGAAATTGATGATGCGGTAGATCGGGTAGTCGCTGGGATGGAAGGTACTCCTTTGGTAGACAGCAAGAGCAAGCGCTTAATTGCATACCACGAAATTGGACATGCTTTGGTTGGGACTTTGTTAAAAGACCATGACCCAGTGCAGAAAGTTACCTTAATTCCAAGAGGACAAGCGCAAGGTTTAACTTGGTTTACTCCCAACGAAGAACAAGGGTTAATTTCTCGTTCTCAGTTGAAAGCCAGGATTACTGGTGCTTTGGGCGGTCGCGCTGCTGAGGAAGTAATTTTTGGGGCTGCCGAAGTTACAACTGGCGCTGGTGGAGACTTGCAACAGTTATCGGGAATGGCGCGGCAGATGGTGACTCGTTTCGGGATGTCCGACTTAGGGCCATTGTCGTTGGAAAGCCAGCAGGGTGAAGTGTTCTTGGGTCGTGACTGGACAACCCGATCTGAGTATTCCGAATCTATCGCCTCTCGCATTGATGGACAAGTGCGAGCGATCGTGGAAGAATGCTACGAAAACGCTAAGAAGATTGTCCGTGAACATCGTACTGTCACCGATCGCTTAGTCGATTTGCTCATCGAAAAAGAAACCATTGACGGCGAAGAATTCCGCCAGATTGTCGCTGAGTACGCTGAAGTTCCTGAGAAACAACAGTATGTACCGCAACTGTAGTAATAGCTGACTCTTTTCTGGGCTAATACGTGGGAATGAGTAAAAAAAGCTAAAAAAATGAGGATGCTATGTGCCATCCTCATTTTTTTTACCTCATCTACTATTTTTGAAGCGATTTCAAGATAGCACTCTAATTTTTGGATTTTACCAATCAAATAAAAATCCGAAACTGGCAAGATGGCTATTGTATATAAATATCTACTCCTTTTTTATTTACAGAAAATGAATAGCAAAGCTAAATTATTGACTTTTGGCATCGTAACGCTTGCTCTTTCTTCTCTAACTGTCGGCACAGTTGTAGCACAGGCGAAACTGACAAATAAATCAAAATTGTTCATCAATGGTATCGGAGAGGTAAGAGTTGGGATGACTGTTTCCCAAGCGGCAAAGGCTGCTGGTACTAAGCTAGCGGGAGATTCGCCGAATAACAGTTGCTACTATGTTAAGCCACAAAACGAACCCAAAAATCTTTCGTTCATGGTTACAAAAGGTCGCATTTCTAGAGTAGATGTGCGGCAGAATACTCAGATTACTACCTTAAAAGGTGCAAAAATTGGCGACACCGAAGCGCAAATCAAGTCTCTCTACCCAGGACAAATTAAAGTCACACCTCATAAATACGTCCAAGGCGGACACTACTTGACATTTATCCCGAAAGACCATGCTAACCAGAACTATCGTGTGGTATTCGAGACTGACGGTAAGCGTGTTACTCAGTTTCGGTCAGGTAAACTACCGGAAGTTGAATTTGTTGAAGGCTGTTCTTGATTTAATAACTTTCTGTTATTGCTCTTATTGCTAAAAGTGATGATCGCTGTGATTTTGTCAAACCTACGACCCCTGTAATATTTTTTAATTCCGTCGAACTCACGTCTTTAAAGTTTAACTGTGATTTTTTAGCTTAAATTATCTTAGGGATGGTACATACCATCCCCATTTTTTATCTTTCCAGTTCATCCACGGCTTTGGGAACTCCCGCAGTTAACACTTCATGTCCATCAGATGTAACTAACACATCATCCTCAATGCGAATACCAATGCCAACCCATCGAGGATCAGTCTCTGGTTGGTCTTCTGCTAGTTTAGTATCAGGCACAATATATAGTCCCGGTTCCACTGTCAAAATTTGACCTGGTTGTAAAATCTGCGGTTTATCTTCACCGTGCTGGTAAACTCCCACATCATGAACATCCAACCCTAACCAATGACTGGTGCGATGCATATAATATGGCTTATATTTCTCTTCTTCAATTAACTTATCAATTTCACCTTTGAGGATGCCAAGTTCAACTAAACCTTCCGTGAGAACGCGCACTGCTGTATCATGAACTGATTTGAAGGGATTACCTGGTTTAATTTGAGCGATCGCTTGTTTTTGCGCCTCTAAAACAATCTCATACAGCGTCTTTTGTTCTGGTGTAAATTTACCACCCACAGGAAATGTCCGTGTAATATCCGAGTTGTAATAACCGTAAGCACAACCGGCATCAATTAGCAGTAATTCTCCATCCTGCATTTGACGGTTATTTTCAATGTAGTGCAGTACGCAAGCATTTACACCAGAAGCCACAATCGAAGGATAAGCCGGCCCTAAGCCACCCCGCACTCGAAAGATCCGTTCCATCTCCGCCTGAATTTCGTACTCATAACGTCCGGGTGCGGCAATTTCTTGGGCATAATTGTGTGCTTCGACTGCGATCGCAGCTGCTTGACGCATCAATTCCAACTCTGCTTGACTTTTGATCAATCTCATGCAATTGAGAACAGGGCCAGTATCTTCAATAGCGATCGGCCCAGTACCACGTTTAGGATAAGTTCTTAGTAAACTTTGGTAATGTCGCAGGATTTGGTCATTGAAGTTGCGATCGCGTCCTAAGTGATAGTAAATCCGGTTGGCTTTTTCCAAATACTGCGGCAACTTTTCATCTAACTCACTAATGGGGTATGCTTCGTCAGCACCATAAATTTCCTTGGCTGCATCTACCCCAGAAAGATAACCAGTCCATACTTCCTTTTCGCGATCCTTTGGTTGGACAAACAGCACAAACCGATGTTCTGAATGATGCGGCGCTAACACTGCTACTGCCTGTGGTTCATTAAAACCAGTCAGGTAGAAAAAATCACTGTCTTGGCGATAAACATACTCGACATCGTTGTGCATCACTGCCATTGGCGCACTGCGAAAAATGGCTGTCCCATCACCAATTTTTGCCATTAACTGTTCGCGACGCTGCCGATATTCTGCTTGCATAGCTGATGTATTTATGAAAGTATTGTGTTATTTTACACTTTTCGCAACTAGAGGATGCATTCATGCCTCTTAATAGTTGCTAATCTAAGTTATTCTAACCAATATTTGTTTCCACTCAAGTTATAAATCATTCGAGAATAATCAATTATCTTGAAAAGCTCAGATCCCGGACTTCTTTAAGAAGTCCGGGATCTAGTTATTCATCAATAATTTAGACTTGCTATACAAACTACTATGTAATCACAGCAGTATTACAGACAGAATAATGATTACATAAATGTGTATGTTTTAATTGAACATTTTAAATATCAAAACAATAGATAAAATAATCAATTTTCATCTATAAATCATCATATATGTAAAGCACAAAATAGATTTTGCAATTGCTTATATAGAACTTGAAAATATTATAATAATCCTTTAAAATAAACATAGATTTATATTCAAACAATGACATTAATAAATAAAAAATAGTTATAAAGAAATCTTAAAAAACTGGTAAATGTTATTTCGTTACAGAAAGAGATTATCGAAAAAAGTTAAAAAAATATGACAACCAATAATAAAAATACACCATGCCTGAAAGTACAAATTCCTCACCCTTATCTTTGAATACATCTAAATGGGTATCAGATTCTTTTGCAAAATCACAAATCTTGACAAATTCTTTTGAGAATTTAAATTATGGTTCGACGTTTGGGAATAAGAGTTCCTCACTTGCATTAGAAAATGAACCGGTAACCACGCCTGTCAAAACATCATCAAATCCCAATCCTAATCCTTACATAACTAGTGCGGCGATTACTCCTGACTTTAACGGTGATGGCAAAACGGATAAAGTTTGGGTCGATTCTACAACCGGTGAGATTATCATTCGGTTAATGGATGGAACAAAAGTTATCGAACAAGGTTCTTTAGGTAAATTTGACCTGACTGCCTATGATTACAAAATTGCTGACTTCAATGGTGATAACAAAACCGATTTCTTATTACGCAATAAGACAACAGGTGAAAATAGCATTGTATTGATGGATGGCACAAAAGCTGCTAGTATGGCATCTTTAACCAGCGTTGATCCAGCGTGGACTCCTCAGATTGGGGATTTCAATGGCGATCGCAAAACCGATATCTTCTGGCATAATGCTACAACTGGTGAAAACGCTATTTGGCAGATGGATGGCACCACCGTTCTAAATGCAACTGTTTTAGATAAAACAGACCCAGCACTAACTCCTACCATTGTTGATTTTGACGGCAATGGTAAGAGCGATATTTTCTGGCGCAATCAGACAACCGGCGATAACACCGCTTGGTTTATGGATGGCGTACAAAAAACTGAATTGGCGCTGCAATCACAGGATGCTGCCTGGACTCCTACCTTTGGTGATTTCAACGGCGACTATAAGACTGATATTCTGTGGAGAGACACTCAAACTGGTGAGAACAAGGTTTGGACGATGAATGGTATCTTAGTCACAGAAGGCGCTCTAGGGACACTTGACTCAGCGTGGACTTCTAAAATTGGCGATTTCAACGGTGATGGCAAGACCGATATCTTCTGGCACAATGGCACAACTGGTGAGAATACCGCTTGGTTGATGGATGGTACAACAGTTGCTACTGAAGCTTTCTTACCGACTAATAGCGCAGCTTTGACACCATCCCTTGGCGACTTCAACGGCGATGGCAAGACCGACATCTACTGGCGCGATCAGACAGCCGGTGCAGACAAAATTTGGACTATAGATGGGACGACGGCGGTTGAGACTCCCATCAGCGACGCAGATAAGCTTACCGGAGAGTGGTATACGTTCTAAAAGTACAGACGCGATTAATCGCGTCTGTTAGGAATGAGACTTAAATAACATACAATTTATATCCCTGGTTTACCTCACCCTCAATCCCTCTCCGATATATTGGAGAGGGAAGCTAGAGACAGGATAAAGTTTTGCATCTTATTTAATCCATGTCCCTTAGAAATCTTCCTGCTTCCCCTACTCCTGTGCTCTAAAAACTTGTAACTCAAAATTTGTAACTCAAAACCTGAATCACGCTATTTTCCGGCAAATCTTTTGGGCTAATGGAAATACTATCTCCATTGCTACGCCGCACTGTCATACCTTGCATCAAGGTCAGAAAATTATCGAGTGGTGAAATATCGCACTTAGCAGCATCAGCGGCCTGTGTGCGGTAATGGGTTGGAATCACTATTTTGGGATTTAAGATTTGCACAGCCTGCTTTGCTTCCTCAGCATTGTAGGCTTTTGCACTGCCTCCCACTGGAATAAATGCTACATCGGGACGCCCCATCAAGATTTTTTGCTCAATGGAAATGGGTGCAGCAGCTCCACCTAAGTGTAGGATATTAATTCCGCCTTGCTTCCAACTCCAAGCGGTGTTTGAACCAAACTGCTTACCACCTTTGCGATCGTGGTCTATGGCAATTCCTTGGAATTTAATGCTTTTAAACTCATAAACTCCTGGTTCGTAAATGAGTTTTGCATTTCCTGGTAATACGTCCACAGCACCTTCATCCAGCAATTGACTGCTAATCAGTACTAAATCTGCTGCAACTTTTGGTTGACGATACCCAGCAGTACAACCGGCCGTCCGAAATGGATTAACAAGAATTTTCGCACCGCCACCAGTAAAAAGAAAGCAAGTATGACCCAACCACTGAACTGATAAACCGCTAGATTGTGCGTCAGCTTGAGATTCAGAACCCAAGTTAGTAACCAAAGCTGTGACTAACCCCGCCCCAGCATAGCCCATCAACTGTCGTCGTTTCATTAATTATGCTCTCGACTGTAACTGTTCCAGAAAATTTCGCAATAACTGTTTTCCTGAAGATGTCAGGACACTCTCTGGGTGAAACTGGACGCCCTGAATATGAGGATACTTCCGGTGTCGCACTCCCATAATGGTGTTATCTTCAACCCAAGCGGTGATTTCTAACACATCTGGGCAAGTCTCACGTTCTATCACCAAACTATGATACCTGGTGGCGGTTAAAGGATTTTCTAATCCCTGAAAAACCCCCTCCCCAATGTGAGACACCTGAGAGGTTTTGCCATGCATCAACTCTGGAGCAGGAATTATTTTACCACCGAACACTTGACCAATGCTTTGATGTCCTAAACAAACACCCAAAATTGGCAACTCTTGTCCTAACTGTTCAATCAATTCTAAAGAAATACCGGCATCTTCTGGGCGACCAGGCCCAGGAGAAATAACCACGGCTTTCGGCTTTAATGCCTGAATTTCATCTATGGATATTTTGTCGTTACGAAAAACTTTAATATCATCTGCCACTGGGAATTCTGCTGCCAATTCTCCCAGATACTGCACTAAATTATATGTAAAACTGTCGTAATTATCGATAACTATAATCAAAGCTCATAACTCCTGGTTTTTACCACTCATCACTATACAAAAAGCATAGACAAATATCTCATGCAATTTGTTCGCTAGGTGTAAAAATAACGCTGATGGGGACGGCTAAAAATTACCAAGTAACCCTTTACCCAGGATGCTTGGCACGTAGGCGTAGCCCGTCGTAGACATCGCCTCACTTTTGAATTGCTTATTAATGTGTTCTCTAGGGGATCGGACAGAGTGTGATCCTAATTATCGGCTTACTTAGCGATGCCTGGGTTGGGCTACGCCAAAGCAAATCACGTATACAAAGCCGATATAATTAACTTTACCAGAGGAGGGAGCAATAGTATACCAGCTACCAGCACCGCTACCAAAGCAGAGACAAGCACTGCACCAGCCGCACAATCTTTAGCAATTTTTGCCAAATCATGGTATGTCTGCTTAACGGTTAAGTCCACAAGAGACTCGATCGCTGTATTTAGTAACTCTAATGCCAAAACTAAACCACTAGTTACACCTATTACCGCTATTTCTACCGCTTGCAGATGTAGAAAAACGCTTAAAGCGATCGCTAACGCGCAAACACTTATGTGGATGCGAAAATTACGTTGAGTTTGAAAACTATAGCTGATTCCAGCCCAGGCATATTTAAAACTAACAAATAAATTAGAGGCTACTTTCCAGGAGAATTCCCGTTCGTTAGACACAAGTGTTTGTAACGAGGTAGGCGTTGGTGATGGAGAAATTTTTTGGGACATAGACTTAAAAACACAAAAACAGAGTTGCTACGTGGGAATATTCGCCGATTTTAATGGCAGAATTAACTTTGAGGCAATCTTTAAGCAATTTTCCACAGAAGTATTATAAAAGTATTACCCAAAATTAACACTATAGAAATACACGAACTACTACTATTCCATGTCAATAGGAATACCTATTGCATTCAGCAATCTCACTTGCTGTTCTAACATTCGCCCCAAACTTTCTTCATCAGGATGATCCCAGCCCAAGAGATGTAACAAACCGTGACTAGCTAACCAGGCTAGCTCAGTGGGTAAGCTATGTTCCTGCTGTTGAGCTTGACGTCGTGCTGTATCTACAGACACGATGATATCACCTAGATATAATGGTACAGAAGCAAGCATCTCTTTGCTTTGAGGAAAATCCACCTCCAAAGCAGCAAAAGCTAAAACGTCTGTAGGCTTATTTTGTTGACGATATTGGGTATTTAGTTCTTGAATTTGCGAGTCATCTGTCAAACGCAGCCCGATTTCATAGCTTGGCGCTGGTGGAATATGAGGGTAAAGGATTTCCAACCAGTCATTAAACCAATTTTCCCAAGTTTCAGGAGCAATTCGGGAATCAGTATCATCAATTTTTACAGATGTTGTCGGGGACAACTCGTAAAAATCATCCTCTACATATAGTTCAACGCTCAGGGGCACATAGTCTCCTAGTCTGAGGTTTACGGTTTTTCGCTAAGACTGTCCTTTGGCCTTTGTCATTGGTCATCTGTCCTTTTAAATATAATTAATGACTAATGACTAATGACTAGTTTAGTGAGTTAGGTAAGCAAGACCAACAAGGAGAGATAAAAGCCCTACAGCAGTCAACGCAAAATGCTTTAGGGAAGTTCCACCCTTCCGTACCATGTTTCGCATGGCTAGTTTTACGTAGCTAGGTTGAGGTTCTGTTGAAGGAGTGTTGCTCATAGTTATTTGTCCACAGACTCTTTTATAACTGTAACAGTTGGTCTGGAATAGAATGGCGATCGCCTGTATATTACTCAGGAATTTATTTGAAAACGCCCCAATAAGAAGGAATGCTATGCAATCGCGCCAATCTTAGAAAAATAAATAACAAGTGCTAAGTAATATTAAAAATAATTACTTAGCACTTGTAAATAATCCCAAATTATGCAGGACTGTTTTCTACTAATTTATTTTCTTGGCGCAGATAAGCTTGAATGAATGGATCAATTTCGCCATTCATCACATCGCCAATCGCCGTTGTTTCTGTATTTGTACGCAAATCTTTCACCATTTGGTAAGGGTGAAATACATAGTTACGGATTTGGTTTCCCCAGGAGGCCTCCACCATATCGCCACGAATTTCGGCAATTTCTTGGGCGCGTTGCTCCTTGGCGATGACCAACAGCTTTGCTTTAAGACGATTTAGAGCTTTTTCTTTATTTTGCAGCTGCGATCGCTCCTCTGTACAGCGCACGGCAAGACCCGTGGGAAGGTGAACAATCCGCACAGCAGTTTCTACTTTGTTGACGTTTTGCCCACCTTTACCACCAGAACGAGTTGTGGTGATTTCCAAATCCTTGTCTGGAATATCCAATTGCACAGAGTTATCAATCTGCGGCATCACTTCCACCCCTGCAAAACTGGTTTGCCGCTTACCGTTAGCATTAAAAGGGGAAATCCGCACTAAGCGATGTGTACCCATTTCCGCTCGCAAATAACCATAAGCATAGCGACCAGTAATTTCTAGGGTTGCCGATTTAATTCCGGCTTCATCACCCTCCGACTCTTCAGCTAAAGTTACCTTATAGCCGTGAGCTTCGCCCCAACGGGTGTACATCCGCATCAGCATAAATGCCCAGTCTTGAGCATCTGTGCCACCAGCACCAGCACTAATCGTCAGTACAGCACCTTCGGCATCATAGGGGCCGGAAAGTAACTGTTGTAACTCCCACTGATCCAGGTCACGATTCAGCTTGGTGATTGTAGATTCCGCTTCTTGCAGTAGTGCCTCATCAGTTTCTAACTCCAACAACTCAACAACAGCTTTAGTATCTTCTAGATTGGCGTGCCACTGATCGTATTGCTGGAGGTGGGCTTTCAGGTCGTTGAGTTCTTGCAGAGTTTGTTGGGCTTGGGTTTGCTCATTCCAAAATTCTGGTTGAGCGGATATTTTTTCCAGGTCTTGAATTTTGGCTGTCAGTGCAGGTACGTCAAAGATAGTCCTGGGTTTTACCCAGGCGGCCAGACAACGTTTCGATTTCGCGTTTGAGTTCTAAGACATCCATAATGCTTGCTGAATAATAGATAGAGCGCTTTGGTTTGGAAAATTGCTCTTTATTGTACTTAATGTTTCTTGATTTTAGCTGTAGTTGGGCAAATTTTTTCTGCACAACTTGTATAGGTTAATGTTTCTCGGCAGTTGACATTCCGCCGATGGCTACGCCAAGTAATTTCCAAATCCTTCTCTGGAATCTCCAACTCAACAGACTCACCCAATATTGGGAGAAATTCTACACTAACTAAACTCGTGTGCAAGCTGTTAGTAACATCAAAGGGGGATATTTGCTGTAGTTGATGTGTGCCTGTTTCTGATTTGAGGTAGCCGTATGCATAACGACCGATAATTTCCAAGGAGGCAGATTTAATCCCAGCTAAATGCCCCGTAAGATTCTTCCACTAAAAGGATTTTGTAACTGTGGCTTTCTCCCCATTTAGAGTACATTCCTAGCAGCATATATGCCCAATATTTAGCATCTACACCACCAACCCTAGCAGTAATAGTGAGAAATGCACCTTTTTGGTCGTGGGGGTTGGACAATAATTGTTGTATTTCTATTGTTTCGAGTTCTTGCTGGAGTTGGGTAAGGTTGATTTGCGCCTCTAGCAACAATTCTTCATCAGCAGATAATTCTAGTAGTTCTAGTGCAGCCTTGATATCTTCTAGAATGAAGTGCGATCGCTGATATTGTTTCTTTGTAGCCTTGAGGAAATCAATTTCTTGAAATATCTGATAAAAACTGGCAGAATTATGCCAGAAAGTAGCTTGAGAAATCAATTGATTCAACTCTTCAATTCTTGCACTCAGTTCTGGGAGGTCAAAGACAGCCTTCAGCCTTGGTCAAGATATTAGACAACCTTTCTACTTCAATTTTGATGTTTAAGAGTTCAAGCATAGTTTTGCTCACTTGAGGCTTAACTTATCTACATATTCTACTGTTAAACAGATAAAAAACCGTGGTTGCTAAAAATTTAACCACGGTTTTTACTTTATAAAACTTTACTTTTGTTAGCGCCTACAGACAATTAATCGCGGCCATTTATAGCAATTAGCAACCGCAAGATAAAGACAAACAAGTTGATGTAAGTAAGGTACATCGACAAAGCAGCAGGTAGATATTGGTCATCGCTGTAAGTGCGGGGTAAGATGTAGAAATCGACAACAGAAACCCCAACAAACAGGAATACTCCTAAACCGGAGATGGCAATTTCTATCCAATTTGGAGTGTAAACACCAAACATCGCAAACCCGAATTGGGCTAGGCACACAACCACCAAGGCGATAACGCCGAGATTGATGGTTTTCGTCAAAGCCATCCCATCTTGTTCAGAAAGATTTGAACCAATTTGACGGGCAGCAATAAAAGTAACGCCACAACCAAGGGCAGCTATACCAATACCTTGAATGCCAACACCTTGGGATCTCAAAGCGACAAATACCAAGCCACTAAGAGTATATCCAGACAAGAGGCTGTAGGTTGCCAACAGGGGTAGTGCAAGACCCTTATTACCTTTTTGGGCAACATTTTGGGCAATAAAGAACAAAATTAACTCCACAATCACCGCACCAATGAAGGTACGAAAGAAGATTCCGGGGTTAGTACGGATAACTCCCAAACCGCCGTAGGTTCCTAATGCCGTTAGCACCAATCCACCACCGACGTAGGGTAGGGCGTTGGCAATTACGTTTGGGCCAACGAGGGCGTGAGATTTAGCCTCACGGAAAGCTTCACGAAAGTTACTGGTATTGCTCATATTGAAAAACTGTTTTTTAGGAAAACGTTCAGCCTATTTCTATTCTTACCAAGATTTAGGGCGAGAAACCAGTAAGGGGTTACGTAAGGTAGGAGACAACTAAACAAAAAGATTATGTAAGGTCGAAATTTTTATCTGAAAAACAAACATAACCTGCAACAGCGAGGGTAATAAAATCATGCGTACAAATACTGAATTATGGAGTGCGACCCCTCACAAGTTCAGTGAAACGACGATAGCTTATTCTGCCCTTGCTGAGGAAAATAATAACAGCTTAGAAGAAAATATACGCAACTCCATTTTCCCAGAAATAGGAGTTACAACAAAGGAATGTATATGGCAGCAAGTGAGTCCTCTTTACGAACTGATGGTATAGAATTATTACACTTGTACCACCAGAATCCTTCTATTAAACTTCGTAATAAACTTGTACAGTTACATACTGGCTTAGTACGGAAGATGGCTCATAAATTTAGCCATCAATGTAATGAACCTTATGAAGATTTAGAACAAATCGGTTATTTTGGTTTGATTAGGGCAATTGAGCGTTTCGACCCTAGCCAAGGATATGCTTTTAGTTCCTTTGCAGTGCCATACATTCGCGGTGAGATGCTGCACTTTTTGCGCGATCGCAGTACTCTATTAAAAATTCCCCGTCGTTGGCAAGAATTATATAATGAAGGGCAAAAGATTCGCAAGGACTTGGCAATGTCTTTAGGTCGCCAGCCCAAGGATGCTGAAATTGCCAGCCACCTCCGGGTATCTGTGCAAGAATGGCAAGAAACCAAGTTAGCTGCTCAAAATCGGATGCCTTTGAGTTTAGATGCAACCGCAGTTAACTATGTTGATTGCCAAATAACCTTGGGTGAAGCACTTCCTTGTCCTCGTTCTCATGTACTTCTGCAACAAGAAGAAGAACGCCAACAACTCCAAGGCGCAATAAATATGTTGGAAGAAAAGCCCCGCATGGCAGTTGAAATGGTATTTTTGAAGGAACTTTCTCGCAAGGATGCTGCTAAAAACATTGGTACTAGTCCAATGACAGTAACGCGTTATCTGCAAAAGGGAATCCAAGATTTGATTTGCTATTTGCAACCACAGGTAATGCCAACTGGATCGTAGTTATTAGTCAATGGTCAGTGGTTAGTAGAAAAGCAACTGACAAATGACAAATAACTAATTATCGAGATTTTAAATCAGCGATCGCACCTTTGGTCATAGCAGCAATAGCTTGATCTGTCGCTTTGGGCAAATGATAATATTTACCGCCTGCTGTTTGCGATAATTCTTTAGCAAAGCCAGTAGACACAAATTTACTTTCTGTATCAATTACTAATAGTTGCATTCCCAGAGCACGGATTCTGGCAGCAATTTCTAATAGTTCTCCTTTAATATCTGGCTTTTCTCCTGGTTCTAGCTGTTCACCCAAAGAACGCGCTAAGGGAATATTACCCCGCCCATCGGTGATTGCTACAAGGACAACTTGCCCAATATCTCCACTCATCTGAGCATTTAAGCCGACGCGCACAGCTTGAGTTAAACCATGCGCTAAGGGCGAACCCCCACCACAGGGCAACCTTTCCAAACGGTTTCGCGCCAAAGCAATAGAACGTGTTGGAGGCAATAATACCTCTGCCTGTTCTCCCCGGAAGGGAATTAATGCTATTTGGTCGCGGTTTTGATAAGCTTCTGTTAACAGTTGCATCACCGCACCTTTAGCCGACTGCATTCGGTTCAGGGCCATTGAGCCAGAAGCATCTACCACAAATACTACCAACGCCCCTGCTTTGCGTACCAGGCGTTTCGAGCGAATATCAGCCTGTTCGACAATAACTTTTCTATCTGGGTGTCTTTCTCTTCGTGATTTTTGATAAGGAGCAGCTGCTCTCAAGGTAGCATCTACTGCAATACGTCGCGCTTTCCCTTTAGGCAACATCGGCTTAATGTAGCGTCCCCTGTCATCGGAAAAGATGACACTGCGACTACCAGATTTACCTTGCCGCTTCGCCATTTGAGTAAAGTACAGCACGTTGTCATCAAGGATTACCCCTTCTGGATCAAAAATGAATTCTTCCGGGATGCTAGGGGGTTCTTGCTCTTGATTTTCTTCCTGTTCTTCTTGTTCCTCTTGTTCCTCTTCAGATTCATCCTGGGGTTCTTCTTGATTCTGTTGCGGTGGGGGTGGCGGAGGTGGCGGTGCTTGTTCGGGTGGTGGTGTCTGCACAACTGTGGCGCGTGGTACAATCACCAATTCCACAGCACGGCGCAAATCTTCGGCATTAACTGTTGTTCGTCCCTCCAAAGCCGCCGCAGCTTTGGCAACCCGCGTGGCGAATAACTCGGCGCGATGTCCCTGAACTCCTCCGCGAATGGCCTCATCCACTAAGTAGGCAATTTGTTCATGGGTGATGATTACTTCTTTCAACCATTCCCGCGCCAAAATGATTTGGGTTTTCAGGGAGTCTAAATCTTCGTTGTACTGTTTGAGAAAGTCTTGGGGAGATTTAGAATAAGCGATCGCAACTTCAACTGCTTCTACTCTTTGATCTAAACCGAGTACACCATCAGCAGAAAGTGCGATCGCAATTCTATCTAATAAATGCTCCCGTAATCCGCCTTCTTCTGGATTGTAAGTGGCAATAAATAAGGATTTGCACGGATGCTGAAAACTAATCCCTTCCCGTTCAATCTGGTTGCGTCCGTCAGATAATACTGTTAGAAGCTGATTTGATATTTGGTCATCTAATAAATTAATTTCATCTACGTACAGTACACCCCGGTTTGCTGTAGCGAGTAATCCAGGCTGAAAAATGGTATCACCTTGTTTTACGGACTTTTCAACATCTACTGAACCTAATAGTCGGTCTTCAGTGATACCTAGAGGAATTTGCAAAAAAGGCGCGGGGATAATTTCGACGGGCACATCTTGAATATCTTTGTCTGCGTACTCCGCCAACAATTGATCGTCCCATTCTTCTGGATGGTTGGGGTCACAATTACTGATTGAGCCTTTGACAACTTCAATCGGCGGTAGTAGAGCGTGGATAGCACGAGCCATCACAGATTTTGCCGTACCGCGACGACCTGCGATCGCTACTCCTCCCAAACCAGGATCAACTGCGGCTAACAGCAAGGCTAATTTTATTGCTTCTTGACCAACTACGGCTGTCAAGGGAAAGGCAGTGATAGTGGGATTGATAGTAGGCGCAGGCATTGTTTGCTTTTATAGCGAGTCTCGGCCTTTAGCATACCAATTTCTGACGCATTTAGAATAAGTATTATGTATGGCAAAGAGAGAAAGGTAAGGTTATGAGTATTGCTCAGGCTAAACGCTTCACACTGGATGAATACCACAGGCTTGGAGAATTAGGCTTTTTCCATGAAGATGACCACATTGAATTAATCAACGGGGAAATTATTGAAATGGCATCCAAAGGTAAAGCCCATGAAACTTGTTTAAGGAATTTGTGGAAGCAACTCCCAAAAATTGTAGGAGATAGGGCAACTTTGCAATCTCAAGCCCCGATTACTTTGCCACCTAAGAGCGAACCTGAACCTGATTTTGCGATTGTTCAAAACCGAGATGATAATTATCTCTCGTCTCACCCTAAACCGACTGATGTGTTATTGGTGATGGAAGTTGCAGATTCTTCTTTAACTTATGACCAAGATGTGAAAATACCTCTCTATGCTAAAGCAGGTATTACTGATTATTGGATATTCAATTTATTCGATAATTATTTGGAAGCTTACAGTGAACCATATCAGGATAATCAAGGCAGACATGGTTATTCAAATAAGCGAATTTTCTTATCAAATGAGGTAATAACTTTTTCCTGCTTCCCTGATTTATCTCTTGATTTAGCTAGGGTGTTTCCGCCAAAGCTGAATTTTTAAACTTTGTTATAGAATTCAGTCATAAGACAAAGGAGTAAGTTTTATGGCTTATAGTGATTTTAAACTTTTTGAAGTTATTGATTCTTTTGGGTTAGTTATCCACGAATCATCTGGACTATTCGCAAATGTGCAGGAGCAAGAATGTAGTGATTTATTATCTACTATTCTGAAGGAAAATGTTGATTTAGCAGTAGCGATAAGTTCAGAAAAAGCTCGTAGTGAAATGATAATTAGTCCAATTTTGTTAGAGATTAGACGCAAATTCAATTATGAAATAAGCTTTTTTTCTGGAGTTGATTTTACTGTTGATAGCCAACGAGGATTAAACGGCTTTTGTGATTTTATTTTGAGTCTTTCTACCGAGCAGTTGCTTGTGCGTAGCCCGGTAATTGTTTTAGTAGAAAGTAAAAATGAGAATTTGAGGTCTGGTTTAGCCCAATGTATTGCCGAAATGGTAGCTGCTCAGTTATTTAATGAGAAAGGTGGAAATCAAATAAAAGCTATATATGGTGCTGTTACTATCGGTACTATCTGGCAATTTCTCAAACTGGAAGGTAATGTAGTTTCGATTGATTTGAGTGAATATTATATTAAGGATATTAAGAGGATTTTAGGTATTTTGTATGGTGCGATCGCTCAAAGTAAATCATAAATTATTTATTGTATAAAATATTATTTTAATAAATAAATGCTGGTTTTGAGGTAATCCCATAGATGATTATTAAAATTGATAAATTGCACGCGATAAATTTTAGGTTAAACTAGATTTTTGTTTAGTAAAATTATCTAAATATATGCAAATACAGGACAAGCAGGATAAAAAACTTGAATTATCACATGAAGATATTTTGAAAAGAGTTGAGAAAGTCATCTTGGAAACCTTGTACGAAAAAAGATATATTGAACTGAGTTAGATATGCTGGCTGCCTAAAATAGCTTTGATAAACCTAGATTTATACTCAACTATATTTTACCAAGACACCGCTATTTGAGTTTTTTTCACATCTTATGATAATAGTGTTATACCGTTTCTTTGTGAAGCTGCATATATTTACCCCCCGGCTACGCCGTCCCCCCTTGTGAAGGGGGGACTGATTATGTGCATTTTCATACAGAATTGGTATTAGTAAAGTTTGCTAACAGTCAATTTCTACAATAGAAAATAAGATAAAAATGCACAGAATTTTGATTTTCAAAAATGAAAAACTTCTGCGACAAGCACTTACCCACCGTTCTTATGTCCATGAAAACCCCGGAGAAGGCGAACATAATGAACGCCTAGAGTTTCTCGGTGATGCTTTGCTGAATTTCTTAAGTGGCGAGTATCTATATAGTTGTCACCCAGAAATGGGAGAAGATGAATTAACACGGCGGCGTTCGGCGCTAGTAGATGAAAAACAATTGGCAAAGTTCGCTGAAGAGGTAGGTTTAGACTTTAGGATGCGGTTAGGAAAAGGCGCAATTCGAGATGGAGGCTTCCAAAATCCTAATTTACTCAGTAGCACCTTTGAAGCTGTACTTAGTGCTTACTATTTAGATAATGATTCCAATATTGAAGCAGTTCGTGCAATTATAGAGCCGCTATTTGATTCTGTAGATCCTAAACATATAGTTGTGTCTCGTTCTAATGTAGACTCAAAAAATCGCTTTCAAGAATGGGTGCAACGCAACGTTACTCCAAATCCCCCCAAATATTTTACAGAACAAATAGGAGGCCCTTCTCACGCGCCAGAATTCATCGCAAAGGTATTA
This sequence comes from Nostoc sp., assembly GCF_036919495.1. Classification (GTDB taxonomy): domain Bacteria; phylum Cyanobacteriota; class Cyanobacteriia; order Cyanobacteriales; family Nostocaceae; genus Nostoc. The sequence goes on along the minus strand of NZ_JBALBZ010000134.1, from coordinate 32,795 downwards.
GTAGATGAAAAATTTTACGGCGAAGGTAAGGGACGGAATAAGAAAGACGCAGAAAAAGCTGCTGCTGAGGATGCACTAGATAAGTTGAAAAAACAAGGATTGTTGTAATAATGTTTTTTGATTTCACGCAAAGGCGCAAAGAAGATTTTTACGTCTTGGCGCAAAATCAACTTTCTATTTGTAAGGGCAAAATTACGGTGAAGGTAGAACCAACGCCTACCTCAGAGACTAGCTTAATTTCACCTTCGAGTAGTTTTACTAAGCGGGAGACGATCGCTAATCCCAATCCTGTACTATCAGGCAGATAGGGACGATCGCTAAAACTGACGCGAAAGTAAGGTTCAAATATCTGGGCTTGGTTTTCTGGTGCAATGCCAATTCCAGTGTCAGAAACTGCGATCGCCCATTTTTGATTCTCCAACACCTGACACATTATAATAATAGTCCCCGACTCTGTATAGCGAATTGCATTACTAATAAGATTTGTAACAATCTGTTGGCATTGAAAAGGATCTGTGATTATTTCTTTGGGAGCGCGTTCGCTTTTGGCGTTGGCAAAGCCATCGCAATCTATTACGACTTTTAAATTTTTCCCACCAGCTAAAGGTTCCAACATTTCACAGACATTATTGATTAATTCACACACATCGGTGGGTGCTAGGTGGAGTTTTATCTGCCCTGCCTCATACCGGGAAAGTTCTAATACATCGTTGATAAGGTGGAGTAACTGTCTACCATTGCGTAGTACCCGCTCAATATGTTCGAGATTAGCAGAAGTGTCTTTTATCTCAGTCTTTCGTCGTTGTTGGCGTAAAAACAGATCCGAGTAACCAATAATGGAAGTTAGGGGATGTTTCAATTCGTGGGCTAGTTGCGAAAGATACTCTTGATTGGCGCTAATCAAACGCGTCAGTTCTTCATTATGAAGTGTTAGTGATGACTGCAACTGCTGTAATTCTCGCAAGCGTTCCTCAACATAACTCTTGAAACAGCGAGCGATCGCTTCGTCTATGATAGCGTCAATCAAACGCATGGAACGAATTATCTCTACAGGTGTTCCATCCAATAAATCTGGTTGTAGAGCATCAAATATTACTGTTCGCAGCAGATGATATTCTCTGGCAATTTCTGCTGGATCAAAGCCTTGTTCCGCTCGAATCGCTCCATGCTGAAAACTGGCAGTAACTATTGACTGAATATCATTATCCTGATGTTTTGAAAGCACTGTCACCATTGCTTTCAAAACATCAGGGATGTGATCCTTTACTGCTGTGTAAGATAAGTCATCAGCACTTTCAATCCGTCTATCCTTGCGAACTGCTACAACCCATTTATCGATGATGGTGTCCGTTTTTTCAGCCAGTACTTGACTAAAATCCATTATGTTAAATATCAGCTAGGAAATAGATGAGTAAAGTTCCATATCCAATTAGTTTAGCGAGTGCAGTGAGTTTTTACCAAATTTACCAATTTTGTTCACCTACCAAAAGGAATAGATTATACATGCTCTTTTTTTGCTGATTAACTAACCGTATATAATTTTTTTCAGTATAATTATATATCTGTATTAAAAAATATTGATCAAGCACATAACATTCTTAATGCTTGGCTCGACTATATTGTTTAGTTGTCTATGCAAGGAGTTCACTCACAACACACTTAAAAATATAAGTCCGATTTATTGCAAAATCCCAATATTAACACTTAATTTTAGTATTAAAGTTAACAACATTTATCATAAGCTATATGGCTTTTACTGAGCATCGATGTTATATTGTGCATAATTTAGTATCCATTAGAGTAAGTCAGCCTAATTCAGCGTGTCACAGTGCATAACGCTGGAGCGGAGGAACCAAATTGTGGGGCGTATCTAATAAAAAGTGAGGAGTTGAGAGTGAGGAGTTAGACATTAGTTTACTAAATACTTAACTCATAACTCATAACTTATAACTTTCTTCAGAAGGGCATCTCTCAGCCCTAGCCCGTCAGCTAACTTCGTAGGCATTGAGAGGAGACTGAAGAGACGGCATTTTTATAGTGTTCCGATCTCATCGGTGTCCAAGGCTGGTACTGCTCGGATTCTTTGTACCTGCACTTAAATCTGTTGAGGTCGTAAATGATATTTCAATTAAATTTAGTAGCGATCGCTGCGATCGCTGGACAATCTGCTTGGAAAAAAACAAAACCTGTTATCGTTAGAGATGTCTTTTTTCTACCTGTGTTGGGCTTCTTAGGAATAATTGTGTTGTGGTGGATTATTGCACTTGCCAACCATGAATTGATGCCCACCCCGCCAGAAGCGTTAATTGCTAATCTAGACTACATATTAAATCCCTTCTACCAGCGAGGCCCGGGCAACTTAGGAGTTGGTTGGCTGTTGATTGCAAGTCTGCGCCGGGTATTAATAGGCTTTTTGTTAGGTGCAATAGTAGCGATTCCTCTGGGGTTTCTAATTGGTATGTCTAGATCGGCAATGCTAGCGCTCAATCCGATCATTCAAATTTTTAAACCTGTATCGCCCTTAGCTTGGCTACCCATCGCCTTAGCAATTTTCAATTTAGCAGATCCTTCAGCCATTTTTGTCATCTTTATTACTTCCCTATGGCCAACAATTATTAATACCGCTTTAGGAGTTTCTAGCGTTCCCAAAGATTATTTAGATGTGGCACAAGTCCTAGAAATGCCCCGTTGGCGACGGATTACAAAAATCATTTGGCCTGCAAGTTTGCCATATATTTTTACAGGTTTGCGAATTAGTTTAGGGATAGCTTGGCTGGTAATTGTCGCCGTAGAAATGCTTACAGGCGGTATTGGTATCGGCTTTTTTGTCTGGGATGAATGGAGTCGCTTAAACCTAAGTTCAGTCTTTTTAGCTGTTTTAATAATTGGTGTAACTGGGTTAATTCTAGATTCCGCCGTGGGCAAAATTCAAGAATTAGTAACCCATCGTCCTAAAATTTCCAACTAACAAAATTTGGCTGTTATCAAAACAGCAGAGACTCTGCATCTGAAGCGTGAGCAATTAATCACCAATGGAGCTACAAGAATGGGTGATATTAACTGGACTCGGCGAGATATTATCAAGGGAATAGGAGCAACAACGGCGGGAATGGCGCTGTCTTCCTGTGGCATTTCAGGAGATAGATCCGCCAAAGGATTGACCGAAGAAGCTTTAGCTGTGCAACCAGTAGTTAAAAGCGACGACCTAGAAAAAGCCGATATTACAGTTGGTTACGTTCCTGTTAATGATTGTGCGCCATTTGCGATCGCCTGGAAAAAAGGCTTCTTCCGCAAATATGGTTTGAACGTCACACTCAACCGCGAAGCCAGTTGGGCTACCTCTCGTGACGGTATAATTTTTGGTCGCCTTGATGCTTCACCCGTAGTATCTGGTGCGGTCACCAATGCCAGAATTGGTGCTGAAGGCGCACGCCACGCCCCATTGTGTGCAGCCATGACCATACACCGCCACGGAAACGCCATGACGATGAACAAAGCCATGTGGGATTTTGGGCTGCGTCCGTGGTACGAGTATCAAGAAAAATATGGCGATGGTGCTTTAGAAGCCTTTGGGCGCGATTTCCGAGGCTACTTTGACAAGCAACCGCCAGAACGCAAAGTATGGGCAGTTGTTCTAAGTTCCTCCATTTACGAATACTTTATCCGTTACTTATCCGCCGCCGCAGGTGTTGATCCTTTTAAAGAGTTTCGTGTCATCATCGTTCCGCCACCCCAAATGGTAACAAACGTGCGGATTGGTGCGATGCAAGCTTACATGGTTGCAGAACCTTGGAATACACGAGCAATAACAGGTAACGAAAACATCGGCTTTACCTTCGCACAAGGTAAAGAAGTCTGGTTGGGACACCCAGATCGGCTTTTGGGGGTGATGCAATCTTTCATTGACCAATATCCCAAAACCTATCGTTCCCTAGTCAAGGCAATGATTGAAGCTTGCCAATATTGCAGCAAAGTAGAAAATCGCCAAGAAGTAGCCGAACTCATAACAGACCGTTCCTTTACAGGTGCTAGACCCAAAAAGAAAAATGCCCCAATTGCACAGTTTACAAGTCCGGGAATTCTCGGCAATTACAACTATGGCGGCTTTGACGGCAAAGATCGCACCATCAAAGCAGCTGACACCACAATTTTCTTTGATATTCCTGACAACCTTCCCAAACAGCCAGGAGAACATTCCACATTCTTATGGAGATCGAGAAGTCTTTGGTTGATGACACAAGCAGCGCGGTGGGGACAAATTAAGCAATTCCCCAAAAATGCCGAGAAACTAGCAGAACTTGGCTGGAGAACAGATTTATATCGGGAGATAGCATCTGAAATGGGCATTCAGTGTCCCAAGGATGATTACAAGGTCGAGCCACCAGAAGTATTTATAGATAAGAAAGGCTTCGACCCCAGCGATCCTGTGGGTTATCTGAATAGTTTTGCCATCAGGGCTAACGCTCCCACTAACTTTTTCATGTCTTAAATCCCTGCCAATTTTAGATTTTAGATTTTGATTCCTTGGTTTATGTGTCGCTTTTGGGTGGAATAAACATAAAATCCGACGCTCCTACGTCGCTAAAGCTGCACTATCAGCAACGCAGCATCCTTTTGATCGGGAACAATCCAAAATTGCAAATCTAAAATCCAAAATTGTTTGATGACTAAATTATTCCCGGAGCATTTGATGATGGAATATACCTCATTACCCATTAATACCCAGACCGAAGTTCTTCCCCGCCCTGGATTTTTAGAAATTGAAAATTTAGTCAAGTCTTATCCTACACCTGATAAAGATAACTTTGTTGTTTTAGATGGGGTTAATCTGACGATTGGTGAAGATGAATATATTTCTGTAATTGGTCACTCAGGTTGTGGTAAATCAACTCTAGTAAAGATAGTAGCTGGCTTAGAAAAAGCCACTTCCGGCTCAGTAAGGCTAGATGGAAAAGAAATTCGTCAGCCAGGAGCCGAAAGGATGATGGTATTTCAGAACTATTCACTGTTACCTTGGTTAACAGTGAGAGAAAATGTCCGTTTAGCTGTGGATGAAGTGTTAAAAAATGCTAATCGGGCTGAGAAAATTAGCATTGTAAATCAACACTTGGCAATGGTAAACTTGACGGCGGCGGCTGACAAATATCCTGATGAAATCTCTGGAGGTATGAAACAACGAGTAGGTATTGCCAGAGCTTTAGCAATTCGTCCTAAAATGTTGCTGATGGATGAACCTTTTGGGGCGCTAGATGCACTAACTCGTGGCAAATTGCAGCGCCAGGTATTGGATATTTGGGAAAATAATCGTCAAGCAGTGATGATGATTACCCATGATGTAGATGAAGCAATTTATATGTCCGATCGCATCGTCTTGATGACCAATGGCCCGGCTGCTAGTATAGGAGAGATATTAAAAGTTCCTTTTGAACATCCACGCGATCGCGGGGCCATGCGAAACTCAAAAGAATATTTTGAACTTCGCAATCACGCTCTGAATTTCCTCGATCGATATTTTGCCCAAGACGAGTAAGTTAGATTATCATTTTTTTTAGTGGGTAGCCTAATTCAAATTCATGAAAGCTGAATTTGGAACGGAGGAACCAATGTTTGGGGCTAATCTTACGAGAGACACCTTCCAGTCTTAGCCCGTCAGCTAACTCCGTAGGCAATGGAAGGAACCCCCAAGAGTTTGGCTGTAATACAGTTCTTATTGGGGTTTCCTTGATTGATTTAGGATTTTAAATTTTGGTTATCGTCACTCAATCCAAAATCCAAAATCTCAAATTGATCGCCCTGCTTCTCATTGTTAATTCATTTCATTGGGAGAAGTAAAGCTGTGCAAATTAAGCCAATGTTAGCACGTCTGCAAAGTGCCACAGGCCGAGATGACTTAATTGAACAAATGGTACTGTTGCCAGAACCAAAAAAACCTTTTTCTAAAAAACCTCAACAAGTAAAATCAATTAATTTAATTGTTGCCTATGACGCATCTCCTAACAGTCATACGGCACTAGATATTGCCTTTTGGATTGCCCATCAAACGCGTTTAGCCACTAATGCAGAAGTCACAGTTCAAGCCGTTTATGTCCTAGAAGACAATTCAAAAAGCCAATATCCAAATGTCTTGAGCTTACCAATACAACAGCCTCAACTTGAGTGCCAAATCAGTGAAATATCAAATTCTGCCACACAGGTATTAACTCAACCCCAATTGCAGACAGTAGTAACTCCCCTGCAACAAGCAGATATAATTCTCTGGCAAGCCCGAAGTCTAGCTGAAGAATGGCAAGGTTGCTTCAAATCTCATTTACGGTTTGGCTGCATTTCTACAGAACTTAAAAAAGTTGTTGAATCAGAAGCTGCTGATATCTTATTCCTCGGTTGCAACTCTGTCAATCATCCGATGATTGAGGCACTAGGTTCTAATTTTCCCTGCGCTGTTTTGGGTATCCCCAGTTGTATTGATGAATAATCACTGTTAAGAATTTCAGTAATTTTTATCCAATTGTAATCATAGATAAGTCACCTATAACTAGGTGGCTTTTTTCGCTACTAAATAAATAAACCAAAGGAGGAACCCCTGCGTTGCAGGGGTTCCTCCTAACTTCTTAGCTATTTGCTAATAACTAATGATGTGTAGCACGTCACGAAGAACGCTATACCCAGCTAAATCCCAAAGTAAATATGCAAGGAATCCAATTGCTGCCAAGCGACCATTCCAAATTTCGGCTTGAGGTGTCCAGCCAAACAAAAATTCATTGCGATCGCGTCCATTGTATTCTGTTGCAACAGGTGGTAAATCTGTAGATGGACGAGTTCCTTGAGTTGCCATTTTTTTTCTCCGATATCTAGTAATGTTTCCGGTGTTTAATGTCTAGTAGCCAACTATGCGTAAAACGTCACGCAGAACGCTATAGCCTGCTAAATCCCACAATAAATAAGCTAGAAAACCAATTGCTGCAAAGCGACCATTCCAAATTTCGGCTTGGGGTGTCCAGCCAAACAGAAATTCATTACGATCTATGCCGTTGTATTCTGCTGCAACAGGTGGTAAATCTGTAGATGGACGAGTTCCTTGAGTTGCCATTTTTTTTCTCCGATATCTAGTAATGTTTCAAGCGATGTTCTAGTAGCTAACTAAGCGCAAAACCTTACGAGCAACACTCTAGCCAAATAAATCCCAAAATAGATAGGCAAAAAAGCCAATTATTGCAAAATGACCGTTCCGAATTTCGGTTTGAGGAGTCTAGCCAAACAGAATTTTATTGCAATATTTGCCATTCCATTCTGTTGGAAATAGTGGCAAATCCTTGGAATAACGAGTTGCCATTTCTTTATCCTCAACGCTTCATTTGTTAACTTTAATGTAGCTGTTTGTAACTAGACTTATTTCTGTCTTTGGGTACAAACTGTAGGCACTTCTTCTGGACGATTATCAGAAAGGTATTTTTTTAGACAAATCCACCTTGAGAGGGTGACCAAAAACAAATATGTAACAAAATGTAAAGAACTTATAAAAAACTACCATTAAAATAGAATCAATGGCTACAAATAAGCAATTAAAAAGTAAAAATTAGCTATACATAATTAAGATTAGGTGGTAATTTGATTAAGATTCTCACCGAGGAATAAAAAAAGTTATATCTTTCGCTGGATACACTTTTCAATCTTTAGAGAGATGCTTTTAATAGCCAAATTCCAGGATTCTGAGCTAATGAGTTAGGTATTGCCATAGGTACAAACATACATAAATATAAGAGTTGCTTCTCAAGAAAATCTTAATTCCCCAAATTTAAACCTTAGAAGAAGGAAATACAATGTTCCAAAGTACGGAAATCATGTTGGGACTCTACAAACCACTATTGTGGGTAGCACAGACTCCATCATTAGATACCTCAAACGTCACGCCAGCACAGGCATCTGCTCTCATTTCCGGGCCGCACTTTTTTGTGGCTTTAATTTCCGGCGTGATCCTAGCCTTTGCTTTCCAATTAGTTCTAACTAATTTCTCCCTTGCATTCGGTATCTCCTACCTGGGGCACTCATCTGACTCTGATTCAGATAGTGGGGAAGCGGAAAGTTTGGGCGGTAACATTCGCAAAATTGGCACCGCAGTAGGGTTTTGGACATTATCCACTGTGAGCGTCGCCTTATTAATCGCTTGTTTTCTCGCGGTGAAATTGAGCCAGGAAATCTTTAGCCCAGGATTGGGAGCGATTCTCGGTTTGGTGATTTGGGGTGCTTACTTTTTACTCCTCGTCTGGGTAAGTTCCACTACCGTAGGTTCCTTAATTGGCTCAGTAGTGAATACGGCAACTTCCGGTTTTCAGGCGATTATGGGCACAGCCACCGCCGCACTGGGTGCTAAAGCTATCAATAACCAAGTTGTCGCAACAGCTGAAGCCGCCGCCGCCGCCGTCCGCCGGGAACTAGGAAGCGCCATCGACCCTGGAAGTATCCGCGAGAATATAGAAGATTACTTAGACAAGCTGCGTCCTCCAGAGCTAGATTTGTCAAAGATTCGGAGCGACTTTGAAAATTTACTCAACGATCCGCAATTAAAAGCGATCGCAGGGACTCCAGATATTCGCAACATCGACCGCCAAAAGTTTATCGAGTTAGTCAGCAGCCGCACCGACCTTTCCAAAAAAGATGTTAGCCGGATTGCTGATACGTTGTATAAAGTTTGGCAGCAAGTCGTGAGTCAGCAATCACCCACCGAAGACCGACTGGGTGAGTTGATGGATTATCTGAAATCACTTCCAGCAGGACAAAACAAAACAGATGAACTCAACGCCAAACTGGATCGGTTATTAGCAGAACAGGGTGGTTCCAAAGAAGCTGACCAAAAAGCAGCGTCTGGCCCAATGCAAAGTACAATCCAGCAAGCACTATCCGCCTTAACCGCCACTGTGCTAGGACGGGCAGATTTGCCTGATTTGGATGTAGAAAAAATCTTGCGTAGTCTCACCACCGCCAAAGATAAAGTCACTCAACAAGCAGATAAGCTAGGTTTGCCAACACCATCAGAACCTTATAGTCCAATTCGGACTGATGTCGAAAACTACCTACACAACACTTATGCTTGGCAACTAAGCCCAGAAAGAATCGCCCAGGAATTTCGTGATGTTCTCTATGACCCAGCAGCTGATCCTGGAATAGTCCGCAGGGAACTAGAACGACTATCCCGCAACGATTTCGTCAATATCCTACAACAACGCGGACTCCTTACCCAAGCTCAAATTCAGCGCATTGCAGATCAGTTAGAAGCTGTCCGCCGCGATGTGCTAGTGATAGTTACAGGTATTGAAGAAAGAGAGATAGTCCAAGACTTGCAACGGGCAGTGGAAAGTTATCTGCTAGTTACCCCGAAAGCAGAATTGACAGTACAAGGCATTGAGCAGAATTTCAAACCACTGGTGCAAGACGCAGATGCTGATTATGAAACTCTGACATTGCGACTAGCCCACCTCGATCGTCAGGAAATGCGGGCGATATTGCTGCAACGTAATGATGTCCAGCTATATGAAGTAGACAGCATTATCGAGGAGTTGGAAAAACAACGCGATCGCGTCTTGGTAGAATCCAAAGGGCTAGCAGAACAGGCGCAATATCAAGCAGAAACCCTGTGGCTGAATGTAGAATCATATCTGCGTAATACAGGGAAATCAGAACTGAATCCTAATGCCATCCGCGCGGAGTTCAAAAAGCTACTGGAAGATCCGCAAGCTGGAATTAGCTCAATTCGGGCGCGGTTGTCTCGTTTTGACCGCGATACCTTGGTGCAATTGTTGAGTCAACGGCAAGATTTGAGTGAGGATCAAGTTAATCAAATCATCAATACTGCTGAGGAGTCGTGGCATAACATTCGCCACACACCCCAAGCTGTAGTGGATAAAGCCAAAGAGCAATACGACTCTGTTACTACCACGATCGCAGATTATCTGCGGAATACTGGTAAACAAGAATTGAACCCAGAAGGTATCCAGCGAGATTTGACCAGATTGTTTGAAAATCCCCAAGAGGGAGCCGTAGCACTGCGCCGTCGGTTGTCGCAGGTAGACCGGGATACACTGGTGAAGTTACTCAGTCAACGTAAAGACTTGAGTGAAGAACAAGTCAATGAAATCATTGATTCCACGCAAAGTTCGATTCGCAACTTTGTGCGTGCGCCTCGTCGTTTAGCTACCCGCACACAGCAAAGAGCGGAAACATTCAAAACTTATGTGGAAGAGTATCTGCGCCAAACTGGTAAGGAAGAACTGAATCCAGAAGGTATCAAGCGCGACTTGCAATTATTGTTGCACGATCCGCGAGTTGGGGTAGAAAGTTTTAGCGATCGCCTTTCCCATTTTGACCGTTCTACGATCATCGCCCTGCTGAAAATTCGGGAAGATATTTCCGATGAAGAAGCGGCGCGGATTGCCGATAACATTGTATCCGTAAGGGATCAATTTGTAGAACAAGTGCGGAATATCCAACGAGGCATTCAAGATGCGATTGACGGGGTTTTTGCCCGGATTCGTAACTATCTCAACTCCTTGGATCGCCCGGAACTTAACTATGATAGTATCAAGCGCGATGTCCGCACATTTTTTGACGATCCGCAAGCGGGGTTTGATGCCTTGCGCGATCGTCTCTCCTCTTTTGACCGTGATACCCTGGTGGCAATCATGAGTTCTCGTGAGGACATCTCTGAGGAAGATGCCAACCGGATCATTGACCAAATTGAACGGGCCCGCAACACAGTATTGCAACGTGCAGAACGCATACAGCATGAAGCCCAACGCCGCCTAGAACAGGTGAAGCATCAAGCACAGCGTCAAGCGGAAGAAACCCGCAAAGCCGCCGCAACAGCAGCTTGGTGGCTGTTTGCCACAGCATCCGTATCTGCGGTTTTCTCTGCATTAGGAGGAGTAATCGCTGTAGTTACGCAGTAGTTTAACAAGTTTTCTCCGCTAACTTTTAAGCCTCCGTTATGGGAGGCTTTTTTTATTTGGGATGTCATTAGTAATTACGAATTGTTTAATTGTCCTAATGTACATCGGAGCAAGCTCCTCGCAACCGTATTGGGATTGGGGGTGGAGTTCAGTACCTACTTAACACAGAACCGCTAAATTTTATAAAACCTTCCGTGGCAACAATGGCAAAATTTTTTAGCTAAAATTCAAAATGTGAATAAAGTCATGCTGAAATTATGACTTTATTCCACTGTGTATTATTTTTTAGTATTTTAAACTGAGAGCAATACAGCAAATCAATTAATTTGTCTAACAAAGGAAACTTACTATAAATCTAATAAGTAAGAATATTTGTTCATAAATTCTTGATAAATGCTGTATAAAACTCAAGTAAATTGATGGAAATTTAACATGAAACGTATTTTATTAGGTACATTACTTGCTCTACCATTGGCAATTTCCTCCTTGCCATCGCAGGCATCGGCAGCAGAAATTATTGTCAGACCCAATGTTCATAGAGCCGCTATTGTGCATAGACCTATTGTTGCCCTATTTCACCGAAAACTGATTCCTGCACATTGGGAAACAGTACGACGCGGTAACCGATGGGTTAAGGTTAGAGTTCCTGCTCATTATGTAAATGTAAGAGGTTAATATCTAAATAGAGGCTAACAACTGTAGTAGAGTTGTTAGCCTCTAGTCGGTAGTTTGTTGCTAAAGAAGACTTACAAAGTAAATAAAAGTATCTGACATAAGTCAATATAATTAACATGAATATATCTCAAAATTTTCCGAATTTAAAAAACCTTCTAATAGTTATACTTGGAATTAGTTTATTGACAGCCGGCGATTCCATTCAGGCTGAAGAAAAAAGTATAACTAAAGAAAAAATCTTGAGTGGTGATAATTATGGAGAACTACATGACCAAGGAAAGTTACGTACTTACTATTTGTACACTCCAAAATCTTATAATCCAGACCGCCCGATGCCGTTAGTTTTAGTGTTTCATGGAGATGATGGTAATGGTCGATCTATCAGTAATGTGACTCGCTTCAATGAATTAGCAGATAAAAAAGGATTTATTGTTGTTTATCCAGATGGAATTGACCAAAGATGGAGCCTTAGAGGTAACGTTCAAGGAAGGGTGGATGATGTTGCGTTTGTCAATGCTTTAATTAATCATCTTCAGCAGCAAATCAATATTGATAGCCATAAAGTTTATGCCAGCGGTTTTTCTAGAGGTGCCATACTTACCCAAGCACTGGCTTGTAAGTTACCTGATAAAATTTCTGGTTTTGCATCAGTAGCTGGTTCACTCCCAGTTAGACTCAAATCTAATTGCCAGCCTCGAACTTCTATTTCGATGTTAACGATCAACGGTACAAACGATCGCGATGTCCTTTATGAAGGTAATGATCACACTCAACGAGGAGCGCTGCTTTCTATCTCAGATATGGTAGATTTTTGGCGATCGCACGATCAATGTACTTCATCAAAAAAATCTCCTGACTTTTCTGAAGATAAAGTGAAAACCGCTATCTATACTGGTTGTAGTGGCAACTCAGAAGTCTGGCAGCTAGCGGTAGTAAACGGTGGACATTTCTGGCCTGGTGGTTCCTCAACTGACAAAAGCGTAAACAAATTCAATGCAAAGCTGGGGCTGAATGCCAGTGAAACAATTTGGAACTTTTTTCAAAGTCACAGTTAGGAAACCGATACCGTTAAACACCATTTTTCTTAAACCACGCCAAAAGACGTTTCCAACCGTCCTTAGCATCTTTCTCGCGGTAGGAGGGACGATAATCGGCAAAAAAAGCGTGGGGTGCATCGGGGTAGACGATAATTTCAGATTTGCTGCTGCTTTCCTTTAAGTGATTCTCGTTCCGAGACGCAAGGCGAACACGCATCTGCTCTATTGTATCAAGAGGAATACTGGTATCTTTCCCACCATAGAGTCCGAGAACGGGGACTGTCAGTTTTGATGCAATATCAATAGGATACTTGGGCTGAAGTTCGTTAGCATCGCCCACAAGTCGCCCATACCAAGCCACACCAGCTTTCACCTTGGGATTGTGTGCGGCATATAACCAGGTAATGCGGCCACCCCAGCAGAAGCCTGTAATTCCCAATTTACCGACATTACCTTTAGCTGATTTCACAGCCCAGTTTACCGTCGCATCAAGATCGGATAACACTTGGGCATCTGGCACTTTGGCGACAATTGGGCGAATTTCGTCTATGCTGCTTAGTTTCGAGACATCGCCTTGACGGATAAATAATTCGGGTGCGATCGCTAAATACCCCAACTTGGCAAAGCGACGAGTGATATCCTGAATATGCTCGTGTACTCCAAAGATTTCTTGAATTACCAGAACAATTGGGAAATTTTCACCAGTGGCTGGTGCTGCTCTATATGCAGGAATTTCGCCATCTTTGACGGGAATTTTCACCGCACCAGCTACCAACCCCTTGGCATCGGTGGTGATGACTTCGGCAGAAATGGGTTGTACTGCGAGGGCAAAACCCGTCGCCACGGTGGCTGTTGCAATAAATTTGCGGCGTGTTATTTCTTGCATCATTTCTACTTTACAATTGGCGAAAACTTTATTGTTGCTTATCCGTACAGTACTACAACGTAAATACTACGGTTTATAAATCAGTTTACCGTGATATTAAGAGCCTTTGCTACCTTTTCATCTAAATACAAAGAGCGATCGCTATATAAAAAGTAACCCTTTATAGTATTTGAAACGCTACAATCGTACAATTTTAGATTTGAGATTGACCACTTCAAAAATAGGGCAGCGGCAACCCTTAATGAAATCTAATAAAGATGTTCCATCATTCCTCAAAAAGTAACATCCTGGGGCATTTCCTCTACTACCTTGAAGATTTGATATTTTACAGTATTATCTGCTGTAATTTGTATTCTCTTCAAAAGTTGACGGTAATAATCTGAATTTAACACTTGACATCACTGCTAAACAAAGAGTCGATACTTATTTCTACCGATTTATCCAATCTTCACCACCAGCTAACTGAGTGAGATAATCATCCATAATCGCTGGTAATTCCTTTGCCGAATGAGTATATGTTAAAGCCAGTAAACTAATAGCTGTAGTCAAAATTTGGCTTTTATCTAACATTGCAGATAACTGAGAGCGAGTAAATTTGCCATTCATTACTTCATCGCTAGCATCTGCGATCGCATCTTCAATTACTTCCTCTTCTATGAAATTCTCCCACTCATCTAAATTAATATAGTAAGATTTTTTATTATCTTTGATATTTAGCTTTTTAATTTCTCTGATTGAATTCCGAATAGAATTTGCCCAGGAACCAGTTAATCGTTGTTCTACTTCGTTCTTAATCAAATGAATCAGTAGAATGTTTAAATAAGCTTGGATATTCCGCAGAATAGCTTGTTTACTCATGCCTTCTAATTCATCTACAATTGCCAAGGCATCTGCATAACGTCCTTCCAAAATACTCTTTTTAAGGTCTATTAATTCTTGTGTCATTCTTTTACCGCCTACCTGCTTTCCAATCTTCTCCACCGACTAGCTGAGTTAAATTTTCAGCCACAATTGCGGGTAACTCCTTAGCTGAATAAGAATAAGTTAGCGCTAACAACTTCAAAGCACTCTGAATTATCTGGTTTCTATCCACCATTTCAGTAAGTTTAAATTCATTGTACATTCCATTCAAAACTTCCACACTGGCATCACCTACTGCTATTTCTATTTCATCTTCAATACAATTATCCCATTCGTTTAAATTGATATAATAGGATTTTTTATTATCTTTGAGATTGAGTTTCTTAATTTCCATAAGTGAATTACGAATAGAAGCAACCCAATAATTGGTTAATCGCTGCTCTAGTTGGTTCTTAATCAAATGAATCAGCAGAATCCTTAAATAAGCTTGGATATTCCGCAGAATAGCTTGTTTGCTCATGCCCTCTAATTCATCAATAATTACCAAGGCATCTGCGTAACGTCCTTCCTGGATGCAACTTCTGAGGTCTATTAATTCCTGTGTCATTTGTTATTAACCTCAAAATTTCATCATGCTAATTTTAATATAACAATCACCTATACTTTATTAATAGCAGAGTATCTTACCTGCCATTAATAAAGCAGTATTGTTTACTTATGAGCCTGTATCACTTGCAGACTACCACCTGCATATAAAGTTGGCTGACTCACATTAAACCCAGCCTCGGTTAACAATCCAGGTAAATCAGTTTTCAACAATTGCCAAGCTGTTTCCGTTTCAAATAACAACAAAAACACTGATACCCCAGGCCAAAATATCGGATTCGTAGGAGCATGAAAATCCACCAGTGTAAACACTCCTCCTGGCTTCAACACCCGATAAACTTCACTAATAATTTTTCGTAATTGCTCAGGTTGCATCTCGTGTAATGCAACGCTGGTATGTACCACATCAAATAGATTATCCGCAAATGGCATCTTCTGGGCAAAAGCTTCGAGATAGACTGCTAATGGTACATTTTGCCGCGCTCGTTGCAAAGACTTAGGTGAAGCGTCTAATCCTGTTACATTTTGTGATAACTTTACCAAAAATTGCGTTGTTTGGCCACTGCCGCAACATAAATCTAAGACCTGAGTATCTGAGTGAATTGTTAAGCCTTGCAAAGCAAGTTGCCGAAAACGGGCTTCACCACCTACACTTAAGGCTGCTAAACGAGAGATCCCATCATACAGCCACTGATAACGGTAACTCCAATCTCTTAAAATTGTTGCCATTGCATATTTCCTTGCTATTAAGCTTTATTATTTAATAAAGATATATTGTTAACATTAGTAAAAAACCTGAAAAGATTGGGGGAAAGTAACTGCTATGGGTCGTGTAGGCGTCTTATTACTCAATCTCGGTGGCCCCGATAAGCTAGAGGATGTCGGGCCGTTTTTGTACAACCTATTTTCCGATCCGGAAATTATTCGCCTACCATTTCGCTGGTTGCAAAAGCCCCTAGCCTGGTTTATTGCCTCGCGGCGAACCAGAACATCTCAAGAAAATTATAAGCAAATCGGTGGTGGTTCTCCACTGCGGCGGATCACAGAAGCGCAAGGGGAAGCTTTAAAAGAACAGTTGAGTCATTTAGGACAAGAAGCCAAGATTTACGTGGGGATGCGTTATTGGAATCCCTATACAGAAGAGGCGATCGCACAGATCACCCAAGATAATATAGAACACCTGGTAATATTACCACTATATCCCCAGTTTTCTATTAGTACGAGTGGTTCTAGCTTCCGGCTTTTAGAAAAACTTTGGCAAGAAGATCCAAAGCTTCAACCCATTGATTACACCGTCATTCCTTCCTGGTACAAAGAACCAGGCTACCTGCAAGCAATGGCGGAACTCATAGCCCAAGAACTCGAACAGTTTCCTAACCCGGATGAGGTTCATATATTCTTCAGCGCTCACGGCGTTCCTAAAAGCTACGTTGAAGAGGCTGGCGACCCTTACCAGCAAGAAATTGAGGAATGTACTGCCCTGATTATGCAGACCCTCAATCGGCCCAATGCCCACACCTTAGCTTACCAAAGTCGCGTTGGCCCAGTAGAATGGCTCCAACCTTATACTGAGGATGCCCTCAAAGAACTAGGCGCACAAGGCGTGAAAGATTTGGTTGTTGTGCCAATCAGTTTTGTCTCAGAGCATATTGAGACACTGCAAGAAATTGATATTGAATATCGGGAAGTAGCAGAAGAAGCAGGAATTCACAACTTCCGTCGTGTTCCTGCTCCCAATACACATCCAGTATTTATTAATGCACTTGCAGACTTAGTGATTGATGCGCTTAAAAACCCCAGTTTCAAGCTTTCGCAAGCTGCCCAAATGAAAAAAAGGGTGAAAATGTACCCCCAAGAGCGTTGGGAATGGGGTCTGACTACTAGCGCTGAAGTCTGGAATGGTCGGATTGCCATGCTGGGCTTCATCGCCTTAATCATCGAGTTGATTACCGGTCATGGCTTCTTACACATGATTGGACTTTTGCAGTAAATGAAAAGAATTAGGAGTTAGGAGTAGAAACGCGATTAATCGCGTCTGTACAAAAGTTAGGAGTTTTAAATTTTTGTCCCTAGTTTTTCACTCTTAACTTCTATCTTCAATCCTCACCTCTCACTTTTAACTCCTAACTTTTCTGCCAATACCAGTCATACCATTGTTTAGCACTACGAACTGCAAACCAGAGCAGTATTAAAGCAATTAATCCCCCTTGCCAAGGAGCATCAAAGGCAAAAAGTACTAGAGCAATACACAAGGTATCTTGAAGAAAGACTGCCCACAAGGGTAAACCACGTAACCGATAGAACCAACCAACTTGAACTAGCTGGAGTACTAAAGCTAACGAACCCCCAATACAGGCAATCAGCCAGCTTGGCGTTGCTGTTGCACTAGCTACTGCTAACCCCATAATTGCCCCCACGATGGGAGACATGAATAATTGAACTACTTGTAGCAGTCTTTGCCCCCATAGCTTTTTTGAGGCTAATAATTCAACTAAAGACCAACAGCTGAGGCAAGCTAACAATATTGGTGGAGAAATGTGAGATAAAATCGGAACTTGTGACCACAGGCTACTACCCTGCAACAATCCAATGATTAGCAAAGGTATACCTATTCTCATTCCTGCTGCCGCAGAGGCTGAAAGTGTGGCTAGGATTTCAATCATTTAGGCACTCGAAGCACTAATAAATAAGTAAACAAGTAAGTCGGCACAATAAAAGCAAATTGTGTGAAGAAAAGTAAATCAGGTTAAAACCCCCTTTCCCCCTGCCTTATCGCAACGATAATTATTTACACGACCTACTTATCTGTTATTTATACTACCCAGTGCTGACAAAAATTCCAGCACCAAACTAACAGTCTTCAGCAATGCAATACTAAAAATTTTTGGTATTTTTATATATCTTCTTTAAAAAAGTTTGTGTATTTTTTGAATAACAAGTTAGTAGTGAGCGCTTAAGCGCTCACTACAAGCAAATTAATCCTAAATTCCCAGTCGTTGGTAAACTTCTTCTAAATGGCTCAGATGCTGCTGGGGGTCAAAACAGACTTCTAGTTCTGCTGGGGACAACTTTTCGGTAACACGAGGATCTTTGCTAATCAAGTCCTGGAAATTACCTTCTGGCTTGTTCCAAGCGGCGTGAGCGCTTTCTTGAACGGTGGCATAAGCATCCTCTCGGCTGCTTCCCTTGTCTATCAAAGCAAGCAGGACTTTTTGGCTGAACACAACGCCGCCGTAGCAGTTGAGATTTCGTTCCATGTTTTCAGGATAGACCAACAGGTTTTTCACCAAGTCGGTTATTTCTGATAACATAAAGTGCGTCAAAGTGCAAGCATCTGGCAAAATTACCCGTTCTACAGAACTATGGGAAATATCCCTTTCATGCCAGAGAGCAACGTTTTCTAAAGCTGCACCGGCATGGCTTCTGACGAGTCGCGCCATTCCCGTCAGCCGTTCCGAACGGATGGGATTGCGCTTGTGTGGCATTGCCGAGGAGCCTTTTTGACCTTTAGAAAAGAATTCTTCAACTTCCAGAACGTCTGTTTTTTGCAGATTGCGAATTTCTACAGCAAAACGTTCGATGGATGCTGCTACCAAAGCTAATTGTTGCACATAGTCGGCGTGGCGATCGCGGGAAATAACTTGAGTTGAGGCCGTATCGGGTTTGAGTCCGAGTTTTTGGCAAGCGATCGCTTCTACACGCGGTTCAACATTCGCATAAGTTCCTACCGCACCGGATATCTTACCCACAGCGATCGTTTCGTGGAGAATTTTCAGGCGTTCTTGGTGTCGCAACACTTCTGCTAACCAGCCAGCTAGCTTGAAACCAAAAGTAATCGGTTCAGCATGAATACCATGCGATCGGCCAGCCATCACTGTATGACGATGTTCCCGTGCTTTTTCGCGAATTACCTGAATTAAATCTTCCAGACGTTGCAATAATATATCCAGGCTGGCAACTAATTGCAGTGCTAAAGCTGTATCCAAAACATCCGAACTAGTTAAACCCAGGTGAATGTAACGTCCTGCATCACCTACATATTCGTTGACATTTGTCAAGAAAGCAATAACATCGTGGCGGACTACAGCCTCAATTTCCAACACTCGCTTTGGATCAAAATCTGCTTTGGCTTTAATTTCCTCAACTGCCTCAGATGGAATGTAACCTAGTTCAGCTTGAGCCTCGCAAACAGCAATTTCGACTTGCAGCCAAGTTTTTAGCTTATAGGCTTCACTCCACAGATTAGCCATTTCGGGTAAAGTATAACGCTCAATCACAGTTCGGCACAGAATACAACCGTCATATTTTACAGTCTAATTAATGTAGATCGCTTTTTAGTACTGCTTTTTGCTCAGGGACGGTACTAGTTTTGGAGTCGAAGGTGATGATACTAATCCTGCCATCAGCCTCCATATATGCAAACTTCACATCTGCTAAAAATTCCACACCTTGCTCGCGTAACTTGCTCATCAACTCATCCTCTGTAATTAACTCTCGTTGTAAATGACGCTCAATCATCCGACCATTTTTTACTAGTAGCAGTGGTGGCTGATTCAGAAAACGTTGGAACTGGGGTATTTTGTAGCCTAACCAGTTCAGTAAGTAGCTCCAAAAAATAACAGTTCCTACCAAGATAGCGCCTTCAGTAATTGATGTATAATTACTCGCCATAGCGTTTTGGGCAGCTTCAGCAAATAGCACAACTACAAGTAAATCAGTAATCCCTAGTGTTCCTAGTTGTCGGCTAGGAAGAAAACGTAGTATTGAGAACAGCGCTAAATAAACCAGCGAACCACGGATAATCAACTCAAAGACGCTGATGCTAGGAACAAAGATTGCCTGCCAATCGATAAAAAACCATTTTTCCATTAGCACTGATTTTCTTCCTTTCTGAATAAACTTCTGGAAAAAATCCAGTATAAGGTTAATTATCTGTGGTCTTATTTCATAAGACTAACTTTTATTAGAGGTTAAATACTTCAACATTTATCAGATTTACAAACCGAATAATCAGGAATTAAAATCGCTGATTTTTTCTTCTCTGTTTTAAGCGCTTAGGCTTATTGAAAGACTGAAACAAGCGATTAATAAAATTAGAAGGAGGCTTTTTCTTCGTGGACGATTGGCTTGTTGGAGCCTTGCTATTATTTTTCGTGTTATCAGATAAAGGTATGGCATGTTTACTTGGAGTAATGCCGCTACCGTACCTTTTGGCATAAACTTGGGTAAACTCCGCACCAAAGAAAAGAATCTGCGCGGCATAGTTAACCCAAGCTAAGATTACCACTAGTGAACCGGCTGCACCATAGGCTGAACCAAAACTACCATTACCTAAATATTGTCCTAACAAAAATCTCCCGATAGAAAACAAAAAGGAGGTGAGCATAGCTCCAATTAAAACATCACTCCAAGCAATTTCGACATCTGGTAGAACTTTAAAAATGAGTCCGAACAAGAACGTAGTGATGGCAAAAGAGAGGATGAAATTGATAATCTGCCAGAGGATATCAACACCTGGCAGCAAGTTACTAAAGTATGTTACTAATGCTGCTAATGCCGTACTAATTACTAGAGAAACTAAAAGTAAAAAGCCAATACCGATCACCATTGCAAAGGACAAAACCCGTAGGCGAATCATGTTAGTTACATTGCGTCCGGGTTTCGGTTTCACTTCCCAAATCGTGTTGAGAGAATCTTGTAACTCGGTAAATAAGCCAGTAGCACCTAATAACAAAACTACGATACTAATGATAGAAGCCATCGCTCCTGTTTGTGGTTTGTTAGCATTGCTAATAGCTGTTTGGATCAATTGTGCGCCATCTCTGCCGACTAAGCCTTGAATTTGTCCAACAATTTGCCCCCTTGCCGCTTCTTCTCCAAATACTGCCCCTGCGATCGCAATTACAATAATTAGCAATGGTGCAATAGAAAAGATTGTGTAATAAGCTAGCGCCGCCGCTAACCGTGAGGCTTTATCCTCACTCCATTCTTTGAATGTCTCTTGTAATAACTTCCAAATCACCTGCAAATTCATCCAATCAGTCTCCTTTAGGGATGTAGCTTACTTCCTGATATATTGGATACTGATTTCATAAGTAAAGGCATCCCCCCAAGGGAGTTTGTGCAGCGTCCTGGGGGAGGAATTTAGAATTTTATAGTGATATGACAATGCGATAGCGCCAATTGGCGATAAAAAAGATGCATTGATGTTGATAATGTAGGAAAGCAACTGTTACCTAAAAGCAATGACACGAACAGCAGCAATTACAGAAGCGATTACCACTCTTGAGGATGCAGAAAATCGATTCGGTTTTGTCCGTGTTGAAGACGAGAAATTTTTCCCAGAGTGGTATGACGGATTGTCTGAAATTACAGAAGCAGAAAAAGCCTCTGTGGATGTCGTGCGGCGTAGGTATCTTTATCACCGTGCCGGAGGTGATTTACTAGAAGGGACAGTTATATTGTTGTTAGTTTCACCAATACTTGCACTCTCAGTATTTTACGATCCTCCTTTCAGAATTAAGGCTGAATCATCTGTGGAATTAGTGCTGGATGATGGCGAGGAAATACTGCGCGGGCGGATTGACGTTTTAGTGTTACAAGAGCAGTTGTGGGTGATGGTGTTGGAGTCGAAAAAAACTACGCTATCAGTTTGGGCGGCTCTACCACAAGCCCTAGCTTATATGATGGCTAACCCTAACCCCAGTAAACCTGTATTTGGGATGGTGACGAATGGAGACGATATTTTATTTGTTAAAGTGACGCAAACTAATACACCACAGTACGATTTGTCAAGGGTCTTTGCTCCGTTTGCATCCGCGAGAGAACTGTACGCCGTTTTGCAAATTCTCAAGCGTATTGGTCAGTTAATCTCTCCTGCGTCTTAGAGGCTGGGCGAATAGAATTCGCGGCTACACAAACAAAGTCCACCTCCGTGGACTAAGAAAAAATTGAGAGATTGTCAATCCACGTTCGCCCTTGGTGTTCCCACAAGGTAGGTGCGTAAAGCTTCGTGTAAACGAAGTTTCTAACCGCCCTTTCACTGCATTCTATCGATTGTGCGATACTGAATTGCTTCCGCTACATGATTGGTTTTTAACTCATCTTCTGCTGCTAAATCTGCAATAGTTCGTGCTACTTTGAGAATGCGATCGCTTGCTCTTGCCGATAAACCTAATTTTCTAATTGCTGCTTCTAATAAATTCCGGCTAGCATCATCTAGCTTGCACCATTTCTGGAGATGACGACTCTGCATGTGGGCATTGCAACGCAGATTTGCTTCTCCTTGGAAGCGGGTAATGGCGCGATCGCTTGCTTGTTGAACTCGTTGTAGCACCGTTATTGATGCTTCTCCGGTAGGTTGTTGGGTAATTTCTTCTGGTTTCAAGCGATTCACTGCAACTTGTAAATCAATCCTATCCATCAACGGCCCAGAAAGTTTTGCCCAATATTGCTCGCGTTGACGGGGAGAACAAGTACATTGTTGGATGGTATCGCCATAGTAACCGCAAGGACAGGGATTGGTACTCGCTACCAAAGTAAACTGCGCGGGAAACATTACTGATAGTTTGGTGCGGGAAATCGTCACATAACCATCTTCTAAGGGTTGGCGCAAAAATTCTAATACATCTCGTTTAAATTCTGTCAACTCGTCAGGCAGTTTTCTATAGTTATTTCTTATAACCCTTGCAAAATAAGCTTTATAGCTGTAATGCATTCATATAAACAATAACCTATCTTTTTTCTATATATTTTTCTTACATTCAAATAAACTATTCAATTTTGAACAACCTGCACCCTCTGATTTGATTTATACCAGGTTAAGTGTAATGATAAAAATGCAACCCCAACTTCATTTAGTACCCTGAAGATATAAATAACTTAAGAATCTGAGTGGAAGATTCAAAAAGTCACGATTGACAAAAACCTGCGATCGCTAAAATCTGAATTTAGTGATTGATCGCATTGAAGAACCTTATCTCTACTTTCATCTAGCTACCAATATTAATTAGTGAGAAACAGTCTAAAATCGAATAGCAAAATTTTATACTATATCAGTCTGGTAGACCATAATTTTAAAATGGGGAAATTACTCACTTTAATTCTTCAAGCTCAATTTGAGCTTCTCGCGCTGACTATTTTACTAACTAATAACGAAGGCGAAGAGTATGATCAACAAATCATTGCTTCACAAGCAGTGAGTGAAGCTGCAAAACGTGGGCTTGCACTGCATAAAAAGTTTGGTGGAGGCAGGAATCTAGCTTTGGCTGAAGCACTGGCAAAGCAAAAAGCTTTAACTATGGAAGATATCAATATAATGGTAGATTTTTTTGAGAAATTTAAGCTAGATAAAAACGATCCAGGATGGTACAACCCTGAAAACCCATCTGTAAAATGGATTTGTTGGTCGCTTATGGGAGATGAGTCTGGCAAACAATGGGCAATAAAAATGAAAATTATGATTGAAAAGGGTTTGAAGGATAAATCAATAAAAATCAAAGCTGAGTAGTATTTATACAAATAAATTAATTAATAATAAAACTTTCAGTTTCTTCTCTGTAATTATACTAAAATCGTTGATTAGGAAAGAACGCGATAATTAATGAGTAATTTCTAATACCGCGCCCACAATTTGCGAGAATATCTCCTCTGTCACATCACTCACCCTATCCGAAGCATTGTTATACAGCATTTTTACTGGATGACGACAGTTTAATCAGGAACCATGTTTAAGGGACTTAGCCAGATATTATTGGCTATAAGCAAGAGACTCTTTGCTCGTTCCTCGATTTCTGGTGTCTGCCAATTCCCCTGCTGAAGAATCCATCGGTTTAGTTCGATATGAGTATTTTCAAGTTTAGCTTTCTTCTCTGAGAATGGGAGGTTGCTCAACTCCGAATTGTAGCTAGTTAGAGTCAAATTGCCGAATGTATTAACTAGAGTAGTATGAACTTTTTCTGCTTCTGAACCCAACTCATCTTTCCATTGCTGATTCAGCGTTTGAGGCAGTATATGCTCTATTGTTGCCGTTGAAAGATCCACAGTTTCTTTGTGATTAAAAGATTTTTCAACACGGCAAAGGATAAAACGAGTGGTTCCACGTCCGTATTGTGGTTGGTTCATAAAGGCTGTGGCAAATTCAGCATCTTTAGGAAAACGGCGATTGCCTCCAAATGATGATAAAGAACGGTGCAACCATAGGACATAATCTGTGTCGGGGAAGTTTTTAGCCAACTGAATAAACAGTTTGTTTAACGGATTATTCGGTACTCCACAAACAACGCGCCGAACCACGAAGGATTCGATCAATCTAAGACATTTTTCCAAGTCAACATTACTGAGATGTCCAGTTTGGCGAACATCAAACAGGCGGAGCAAGAGCGGGTAGGAGGTCGTTACTTTAAGTTCTTTGATGTTCTCTAAGCAGTCACGAATGCTCATTACTGTTTCTTGGTTTGGCAACAAAAATTTAGCATAAAAGTTTCCAAACCTTTGCATTGACTGAACTTCTGCTTCCACTTCATCAGTTAATTTCATACTTTTCAATTTCGCCCTGATAGCCGCATAAATGCCACCCTGCTTGATATCATCGCCATCTTTCATCGTGTAATGGCGAAGAAATTCAGTGAGGTTGGATTTAAGCGTACTCTCAAGCGGAACCCAATATTTTGAGTAAACCCGCTCCTGCTCTCCGCCCGTAGAAATCGAATGGCGGAAGCGCATTAGCAAATAATTTCTTACTAAATCAGCTTGTGTGAGTGGTTCGCCCTTGAAATTTAGGCTTTCAAAAATTAGATACGGATCATCAGCATCATCAAGGTTAATCATCACGACCTGAAGACATTGCTCCAGGGTGGTTAGTATCTTAACGCGATCTACAGGATCTTCGTTGAGGTCAGTGCCTTTGAGCAATTTGTTCTTGAAGAAATGATAGGCTGTTGCCATCTGAATATCTTTACTGTTTTCTGGAATCTGACGATCAAGAACGATGGATCGATAGACATCTCGATCTACCTGAGTTGGCACAAACTTCAAGGTGTCCTCCAACTCGCGAAAGCGATTGGTCAGATAAACTTCCTGTATGCGCGATGCTGAATTGGAATCAAGACAGTCACGTAAAGCGCAAAGGAGCAGTGACACGGTTGTGAGACGCTGCTGTCCATCAATGATGAGATACTTACTGACTCCAACAGGTACACTGCGAGCCGGGATAGAGACAATTGCGCCCATGAAGTGCGTACCAGTATCACCCATTTCATACTGCACCATCAGATCGTCCCAGAGTGCCTGCCAATTTTTATCAGTCCAGGTATAGGCACGCTGAAAGAGGGGAATTAGATTCTGCTTTTCACCGTTAAAATACTGAATCACTTTGGCGGGCGAGGCTTCCATTGAGTTTCCTTTATCTTTTTATTTATGAGGGTTACTTGCTGATCAGACAATTTCGTGCTTATTGCTAACAGGTTTAAGCATCTTTGTCACTTCAAACAACATCGTAACTTGCACCTAAACTAAACTGCTAACAGTAGAAACTCTTGATTTACAAAACAAAGCCACTGATGTGGAATAGATAGTGTGGAGATTCGTAACTCCGATAACCTTTGATAAAACGGCGTTGCATAAATGCGGGATGAATTTAGGTTTTTGACCAAGACTAAAGATAGATTCTTAGAGCCTTTGCGCCTTTGGACAAGACAAAAATCATCCCATTAATCGCAACGCCGATAAAACTTATACAATAGTCGTGAACTCCGACTTTTACAGCAAATACATCCAAAAAAAGTGATAGACAGTGTTACTGTTTCAACCCAATATATAATCGACGTACTCAGTAGACTACCTTTGGAGCCACTAGAATACTGTCAGCGATGGGTTGAAGTACCTTCAGATGAACGTGGTTATCGTAAAGCTTGTGTTACGGCTCTAGCCGAGGCCACAGGCTTAAGTCCGCGTACAATTAACGACTGGGGCCCGAGCTTTAAGAGGCGACCAGATCATGTTCTACACGTCCTCAGGATGGCGGATATGCTGAACCAGATCAGGAAAATCGTCTTACCCCCTGATTATCCGCAAAAATAATTTAATCGGATTTTCCGACTAAAGTACTGGTATTGTGGGCAGAGATTTCTTAATCTGTAGACTGTTGTATTAGACTGCCGCTTGAGTACAACAGCAGTTGCCTTCACTTTTAAATCAACAAATTAACAGTAGGCAATAGCCAACATCAAACTACTCAAGCCTTCATCTGGTACTTGCCCATCCATTACCAGCCCCAGATGTTTGTGAGACTTTCTCCTAATCCAGAAGAGCAGAGGATTGATGCTATCCGTCAGCTGCCTTTGGAGCCAATGGAATACTGTCGTAAGTGGGTAGATATTGACCCAGCCAGAGGTTATCGCAAAGCTTGTATCAATGCTCTGGCACAAGCCACAGGGTTAAGTCCTCACACCATCAAAGACTGGGGAACTAATTTCGACAGACGACCCCATTACATTCCTTTTCTGCTACGACAGGCTGATTTACTCAATCAATTTAAACAGCTTGTAATCAGTCAGAAAATAATTTTACCTCCCAACTTTCTTACTAACTAAATGTTAGTGATTTACGACTAAATCGTCATAAAAAATCTTGCTGTTACAGTACAAGGTGTTTTATTATATGCTACATCTATATTAATTGCGTGAAAGCAAGTGACATTTTATCAACCTAAAATTGCTCGTACTTCACTAAATAAATGTAATTTATCTACACTTACAGTATGTGAACAAAAAATTACTACTTCAGAGCAGCAAATGCACTCCATCAGCACATTTGACATCACTAAATACCCTTTACTCGATATTTTAAAAGATATAAAAACTGGACGCATTCAACTGCCAGATTTTCAACGAGATTGGGTTTGGGATGATGCGCGTGTGCGCCGTTTGCTTACCAGCATCTCTCTTGCTTACCCCATTGGTGCAGTCATGTTGCTTCAGCAAAGTAACGAGCAAGCGCAATTCAAACCTCGCCTCATTGATAGGGTTAGAGAGCCACAATATCGTAGCCCCAACTTATTAATTCTCGACGGACAGCAACGCCTAACCACTTCATTCATGGTTTTACTGTCTGAGCAACCTGTTATCATTAAAGACCAAAAAACCCAAAAGCTAATAAAAAAATGGTACTACCTCGATATTGCCAAATCCCTTGACCATAACATCGACCGCCGCAGTGCTATCATTGCTTTTCCAGAATCAAAGAAATTACGAACTTTTGGTGGGGAAATTATAGACTGTTCTACTCCAGAATATGAGTATGAACTAGGATTATTCCCCTTATCAAGGATTTTCTTGTTTTCTGAATGGAGAAGTAAATATTCCAAATATTGGCAATACGATGCTCAAAAGCTAGAACTCATCGACACCCTAGAAATAGAGGTGCTTAAAAAATTTGAGCATTATCAAATACCAGTAATCCAACTACGCGACTCCTTACCTAAGGAAGCAGTCTGTCAAGTATTTGAAGATACCAACACATCTGGCTGTGACCTCAATTATTTCGACTTGATGAGTTCTAGCTACTGTGCCAACAACTTCAGTCTCAGAGATGATTGGAAACTACGAGAAGCAGATTTTCAACAATTTAAAGTATTACGTTTAGTCCGTAACACAGACTTTGTGCAAGCTGTAACTTTAGTAGCTGGTTATGCACGGAGACTGGAAGCTTTAAGTCAATGTATCAATTTAGATAAATTACCTGGTATCTCCTGTGGTCGTGCAGATGTTTTAAAACTTTCCATTACAGAATACTCTACCTGGGCTAATAAACTTACCGCAGGATTCGAGGAAACAGCTAGATTTTTGCATGGGCAGAAAATTTTTGACGCAATGGATTTAGCTTATCCCATTCAACTTGTGGCCTTGGCTGCTCTGTTTACTGTTTTAGGGGAGCGTTCCCATTCTGTTAAATGTCGTTCTATGCTAGAACGTTGGTTCTGGTGTGGGATGTTTGGTGAAATGTACACAGGTTGGCATGAAACCCGTACAGGAAAGGATTTATGGGAAATACCACTGTGGCTGCAACAAGGGGGTTCACTCCCATCCACTATCCGAGAAGCTAATTTCTTCCCAGAGCGATTGCTGACTGTACGAAAACGTTACGGCGCAGTTTACCAAGGCTTATCGGCACTGCTACGCCTTTCTGGAGCGATTGACTTGATTACAGGGGAGGAAATTAATGATGTGCTTTATTTTGATGAGCAGATTGACTCCCACCATATCTTCCCCGTAGCCTGGTGCAGAAAACAAGGTATCGACCCGAAAAAGTATAACTGCTTGGTCAACCGCACCCCTTTGAGTGCCAAAACCAACAAAAAAATTGGTGGCAAAGCACCTTCAGTCTATCTCCAAGAGCTTGAGATGTGCGGTGTATCACCGCAGAGATTAGATGAAATATTGCGATCGCACATCATTGAGCCAGATACACTACGCCGAGATGACTTTGAGGGATTTTTCGAAGCACGCACAACAGCATTGTTGGAGTTGATTAGTAATGCAATGGGCAAACCTTTAGGAATAAAAACGTTTGATTAAAAAATTCTATGGTAATACTCAAAATGAAAATTAAAGCAGACTAAACCAAAAGATTTTCTTCAAGTGTTATGTAAGAGCTAGCTACAAAGCTAGCAAGCGTAGTAACATAGGCAATTAAAATGAATTATTGATTTACAATTAAACTGTGATATTACAAAACTTTCCAATAGTAGCATCACAAATGACTTTACAAACCCCAGTAGCACCATTTCGATTCTTTGCTACGTTAATCTCCATCACATCTTTATTTAATGTATTGGAATTATAATATTCATCTCGATAAAGAAGCAGTCCTATATCCATATCCTGTTCTATATCGCCTGAATCCTTAATATCTGCCATTGTAGGACGTTTATCTGTCTGATTTTCGACAACTCTGTTAATTTGTGCTAATGCTAAAAAAGGGCAGTTAAATTCTTTAGCAAGGTCTTTAAATGCACCAGAGAGTTTCCCAATTGTTTGCGCTCGATTTGAGGCTGCTCTATCTCCTAATTTTTGGATGTAGTCCATGACTATCAATCCTAAACTTCCCCTTTCATACTTGATTCGACGCAATGCAGAGCGCATTTTAGTAATATTTTGTATACTGGCTGGTGTATCATCAATAATGATAGGTAAGCTATTCAATACCTTCAGAGCTTTACTAAGTTCAGTTACCTCACTTTTATAAATCTTGTTATGAATCAGGCGATGAGAATCAATTTTTGAGTGCATTGCTAAAAATCGCTTCGTTAGCTGTTCTTTATTTGTTTCAGCACTGAAAAATACTACAGGAAGATTGTAGGTGAGAGCAACGTGATTTGCAAAATGACAGCCGAGCCAAGTTTTTCCCATTGAAGCTCTGGCTGCAATCACGATTAAATCTTCATTCAGCAATCCACCCATTAATTTGTCTAAGTCTATTAATCCTGTGGATAAAGCAGGGGTTACTCTCTGCCCAAATTGCTTTACAATCAAGGCAAGAGAATTACTGATTGGTTCTGGGCTGAATTTATCAACTTTATTTTCCGTAATTCTGAAAATATTCTCTAATGCTAAATCAATAACTTTCTCTAAATCAACAGTAGTGTCAAAACCTATCTCAACAATTTTAGTACCAGCTTCAACGATTTGGCGGCGTTTATACTTTTCCAAAATTAATTCAGCATAGCTTTCTATGTTATCTGCTGATACTTTTTTATCTGCTAAATGGGCTAGTTTATCTTGCCCACCAATCTTCTTTAACAGCTTATGCTCGGATAGCCAATTAGTAACAGTTACTAAGTCTGTTACCTTATCTTGACGGTAAAGTTCTAAGGCTGCCTTGTAAATTTGTTGATAAGCAAATACATAGAAAGCATCAGCAGGAAGGATATCAACAATTCTGTTAATAGCACTAGAGTCTAGTAAAATACTGCTTAGTATGCTTTCTTCGGCATCTGTATTTTGGGGAGGAGACTTTTCAGCCATTGGACTGGCCAAAAATACTACTTAACATTTCCAAATCTTCTGGTGAAGCAAATTCTTGCTTTATTGCTGAGTGCGTATTATTTAAATTATCTGTTGTATAGCGATTAGATATGGGCTTATATTTTTTATTTGGTACAGATTCTCTCTCAATTGCTTTGCATAGCCATCCGCTTGGATTTTGAATTTTGGTATCTTGTTCTATAGCTTCTTTTAAAGCTGCAATGGCATTGATAACAACAGATTCTGGCTTTGATTTCATCTTTTCCTTTAAAGTTGGATTTAAGGAAATATTTAATAAAGATAATTGTTCTTGAATTTGTTCTATAAAATTGGGTTGATCAATTAGTAATTCACCTGTGTTATGGTTGGAGCTTTCGCTTGATGTTTTATTAATTGGCACAACATTACCTACCTGAGCAGGTAGATTTTGTACAGGTAAATTAACTACCTTTCCTTGGGCATTAGACGAAGAACCTTGCAGTTCTTTAATCACAGTTCGTAAACGCTGTACCTCATCCTCTAAGTCTACAACCTGTGCAGCCTGCGCTAGAAGCTCTTTGTTCATTCGTCGCTGCTCATCTAGTATTGTTTGCAAGCGCTTATTTGATGCTTTCAGTTTTTCTAGTTCATTTTCTAATACATCAATGTTGCGTGCAGTGCGTGGTTTCTGGGTGGACTCCTTCTGTTGTTTCTGTGCTGTTTCAATTTCATTACGCAGGTGTTTATTAACAAATCCAACACTGAAACCAGTTCGCCTCGCTACCTCATTCTGGCTAATAGTGACACCCTGATCTTGCATTTCCTGAATGACAGCTTTAGCAGAAATAACTCTTTCCTCACGTTCACGGGCAGAACGTTCTCGCACCTGTTGACCATGACGGCTACGTTCTGCCTCATCCCAGTTCCGGTGAATTTGTCGCTTCTTTTCCTCGCTCATCTGCTCCCTCTAGTGCATCAATAATACTCTCTAGAGCGTTTACAATTTGTTGATAACTTTCATAAATTTCTGAAGAGCCATGATTAAAGGCAATCTCCTCTTTTATTTTTAATTGCTCAAGTTGAGATTTGTAATGGGAAAGTTTATCGGCAGAAGCAACATGGAAACCGCAGGTGTAGCACTTTCCAAAGCGGGGGCAGAATTCACGGAAGGAGCAGTAGCCATAAAGGGGTTCCCCATTGAGCATAGTTAGCCCATCTAACTCATGTAATTCTGGATTCTGGCGTAGGCTTTGAGGATTCAGGCTTTCAGGATTGCTATCGTAGGGATAAAATTTCTGCTCAAGATTTGCCATTACACTAGCTACATCCAACAGTTGACCAGGCTTATAGCGCGCATAGTGCCGCCTTGTAGTGCTTTCACGGCGGTGTTTAAGCCACCTACGGACAAAATTTAGGCTATAGCCAGTGTTTATAAGATGTGTTGCTTGTGATGGTCGTAGAATAGCTCCAGTGAAGTTTACCAGTTTTCCGTTGCTGTCTAGGATATTACATTTTTCGATGAGAGATTTAATGGCTTTAACCATAGGGTTACTAGAAGCTGTAGGTATTGGCGGTCGCTTTATAGCTTTCATGTGTGGATAGTTTGGATAACCAGTTATCCCTAATTCCTGATAATGGCAGAAAAGGTAAGGATAGTCATCACCAAAAAGTTCATTAATGTAAGTTTTCTGCTTTTTAATAAGGTGAACAATCTCAGTTGGAACGGGTAGCCTATGTTCGTCTAATCGTTTTTGACGCTCAAACTCCACCCACCAAATAGTCCCGTCCTGGCCGAGCTTGCAACAGTCTTTAAGAAGATAGCACAGTTCGCTCGGACGTGTACCAAGATGAAAACCTAGCATGAACATTAGCTGTAGTGGTTCTGGTAAAATATGAAGATTCTCTATAATTGCCTCGATAACAGAGTCTTCTAATGGATCAGGTTCTTCATTGAAAAGCTTTGGAAAGTCAAAAGAACTAATTAGTGTAGATGGAGTGATAAAATTCTGCGTTTCATTTCCCCAGTTAAAAAAATTGGACAGTTGGGAAAGAGTCTTGATGAATGTACTATCTGCTAAATTGCAAAGTTCTTGATTGTAATAAGTTGCTAGCAAATTTCGGTCTATTTCCTCCATACAAGTTACGTCCTGCCGTTCAAGAAACCACCCAAAATGCTTAAAAATATCCATGTGCGTATACAACGATGTTCCTTTTATGCCATAGTTAATACGCCAAATTAAATAAGTTTTAAGCAAATTTACGAACCATTTTGAACCACAGTTAGTAAAGTTTAGAAATAAGTTCTTTAATTTGTACTCCTCAATACCTGGATAGAGTTCTCGTAAATCCCACTTGTCTTTCTCAAACTCCCAAGGCTCAGGAGGGATTGTTTTTCCAAGCATTCGCCTTGTATGATTATTCCAGTCTTTTCCTTCTCCATTAAACTCTTGACCACAACCTAAGCAAATCATTGTTTTTTTCTGCTTATGGCTTCTATTGTCATAATGCTTTGTCTTTGACACTACCTCGTTTTGCTTACAATTCGGACAAGAAATATTGTCTATAATCAGCAAGCCTGAGTCATCCCAATAGC
Organism: Nostoc sp.; assembly: GCF_036919495.1. Taxonomy (GTDB): domain Bacteria; phylum Cyanobacteriota; class Cyanobacteriia; order Cyanobacteriales; family Nostocaceae; genus Nostoc. The sequence continues at coordinate 195 of NZ_JBALBZ010000134.1, read as the reverse complement.
TATGTATAACTTTACCTTCACGGTAAATGTTTTTTTTCTCTCTACGGCCCAAAGTAAAGCTCTTGCGACATTTCTTACATAAGCATATCTGGACAATACCATATTTACGTTCTCTAGGGCTTCCATGTTTAATAGTTTCAGAACTCTCGCAGTATGGACAATTTACACCCGCAGGTTGAGCTTGAGTTTTCTTAC